>CAIQOJ010000012.1 GCA_903873395.1 uncultured Acidimicrobiaceae bacterium | reverse complement strand
TCATGCGCCTGATCCCGTCTTCGACAATCAGCGCCACCTCGTAGGCGAAGGCGGGGTCGTAGGCCACTACGGCAGGATTGGTGGCAGCCAGCAGCAGGGAGTGCCCATCTTGATGCTGGAGTCCTTCGCCATTGAGGGTCGTCCGGCCTGCCGTGCACCCCAGCAGGAAGCCCCGTCCTCGACTGTCACCGAGGGCCCACAGCTGGTCTCCCACCCGCTGGAAGCCGAACATCGAATACAGCAGATAACAGGGGATGAGGCGCTCACCCCAGGTGGCATACGACGTTGCTGCCGCCGTGAACGCGGCAATCGCCGCTGCCTCGGAAAGCCCTTCTTGGAGCACCTGCCCGTCCCAGCGTTCGGCATAGTGCAGGGGGAGTGCGGCATCGACCGACGTGTAGTGCTGGCCGTCGGGGGCGTAGATGGCCACCTCGCTGATGATCGATTCGAGCCCGAAGGTTCGTGCTTCATCAGACACGATGGGAACGATCCGGCTGCCGAGGCCCGGATCACGGATGAGGTTGCGCAACAGTCGAGCAAAGGCCATGGTCGTCGACGCAGCCTGAGTGCCCGATCCAGACAAGAGGTCGACGAAGGTGTCGGGCACTGGTGCCGGAAGAGGTGCATCGAGGAGCATTCGCCGGGGGAGCGGGCCCCCGAGTGCCCGCCGGCGTTCGACCAGATAGTTGGATTCGGCTGAGCCTTCGGGTGGGCGGGCATACGGCGGCACCGGGCCGGAAAGTGCCTCGTCGGTCACAACGTCGCCCAGGTGCAGGCGATCCCGGAGATCGCGCAACTGCGATGGGGTCATCTTCTTGATCTGATGGGTGGCGTTGCGGGACTCGATGGCCGGACCCAACGTCCATCCTTTGATGGTCTTGGCCAGGATCGCCGTCGGCGCCCCCCGGTGAGCAGTGGCCGCTCGGTAGGCGGCATAGACCTTCCGGTAGTCGTGGCCACCTCGAGGAAGCGCTTCGAGTTCCGCATCGCTCAAGTGCTCGACCAAGGCTGCCAGTCGGGGGTCGGTCCCGAAAAAGCGATCACGGATGACCGAGCCGGGCTGGGTCGCCAGGTACTGGTACTCGCCGTCGACGGTCTCGTCCATGCGGGCCAGCAGAAGGCCTTCGGTATCAGCTGCCAGCAACGCATCCCAGGCCTGACCCCAGACGACCTTGATCACGTGCCAACCAACCCCTCGCAAGAGTGATTCGAGCTCTTGGATCACCTTGCCGTCGCCCCGAACCGGGCCGTCGAGACGTTGGAGGTTGCAGTTGACGACCATGGTGAGGTTGTCGAGGTGCTCCCGGCCGGCCAGGCCGAGAAGGGCCTGGGTCTCGGGTTCGTCGAACTCACCATCGCCGACGAACGACCAGATCCGACTTGCTGTGGTGTCTGCCAGCCTTCGGGCGGCCAGATAGCGGGCCACGTGTGCCTGGGCGATGGCATTGGCTGGGCCGAGACCCATCGAGACGGTGGGGAACTCCCAGAACTCCGGCATCAAGCGTGGGTGGGGGTAGGAACTCAGCCCGACGCCGCCCGCCTCGGTGCGGAATCCGTCGAGTGCGTCTTCGTCCAGCCTTCCTTCGACGAACGCGCGGGCATAGATGCCCGGGGAGGCATGGCCCTGGATGTAGACCTGATCACCAGGGACGAACGGGGAGCTGCCTGGCCCCGTGCGTTCCTTGCCGTGGAAGAAGTGGTTGAAGCCGACTTCGTAGAGGGTCGCTGAACTCGCGTAGGTCGACAGGTGTCCACCGATGGCCTCTGAGCGCATATTTGCCCGGATCACCATCACCACGGCGTTCCAACGGATGAAGGCCCGGATACGCCGCTCCATGCCTTCGTCTCCCGGGAAGTCCGGTTCGTCGCTGGCGGCAATCGAGTTGACATACGGCGTCGAGAGTTCGGTAGGGACCCCCACGCCACGGCGCCGTGCCAGCTCGATCAACTGCTCCAATAGGAATCGACCCCTGGCGGGACCTTCCGCCCGTGTCACCTCGTCCCAGGCGTCGAGCCACTCGCCGGTCTCGCCAGGATCGGCATCTGCATCGGCGACGTGGTCGTTGGCTCTGTTCAGGTTCGGTGGCCAACGGCCGTCGTCGACGGTATCCATCTCTCCATGGTCCCACTGTCTTCCCTGGGAATCCCGGTCGGTGCCGTTCGTCTCGCTTGGAGCTGTCGGCCGATGCGCCCTCGGGTCAGTTGGAGCGGGCATGCTGTCGCCATGCCATCGCCAACGAGCTCTGGAACTGATCAGCCGAGAACGGTCGTCTACACCGATGGCTCCTGCATTGGGAACCCCGGTCCCGGGGGATGGGCATGGGCCGTCGACGGGGGCCCGTCACAAGCAGGCAGTGAGCCGCATACAACCAATCAGCGCATGGAGGTCACTGCCGTCATCCAGGCTCTCAGCACATTGGACGGCCCGGTGCACGTCGTGAGTGATTCCACGTATGTCGTCAACTGCTTTCGCCAGTCGTGGCACGTGGGCTGGAAGCGCCGGGGGTGGCGGAACTCCCAGGGAAACCCGGTGGCCAACCGCGATCTCTGGGAGGTGTTGTTGACCCTGGCGCTCGACGGGGACCGGCCGGTGACGTTCCAGTGGGTGAAGGGTCACTCGGGCGATCGGATGAACGACGTCGTCGATCAACTGGCCAACGCTGCGGCCGCTGCACAGGAGCCGAGTGGGCCAGCCGACGACCCCGGTTTTGGACAGGGCCGTCTCCTCCCGTAATCTGCGTATATGGAGATCAACGGAAGTTCAGCAATCGTCACCGGCGGAGCCTCGGGCCTCGGCGAGGCCACGGCCCGCCTCCTTGCCCAACGCGGCGCCACTGTCATCGTCGCCGACCTCAATGCCGACGCCGGCGAAGCATTGGCCAAGGAGATCGGCGGTCAGTTCGTCCGCACCGATGTGTCCTCGACCGATGACGTCATGGCCGCCGTCGACGCCGCCATCGCCAAGGCTCCTCTGTTCAGCGTGGTCAACTGTGCCGGCATCGGCTGGGCCAGTCGCACGATCGGCAAGGATGGCGAGTACGGATCCGCGCACGACCTGGATCTGTACCGCAAGGTCATCGAAGTCAACCTGGTGGGCACGTTTAACGTCTGCCGTCTGGCTGCATCCAAGATGAGCCTCAACACCCCGGATGCCGACGGCAGCCGCGGTGCCATCGTCAACACGGCTTCAGTTGCCGCCGAAGATGGTCAGATCGGCCAGGTGGCTTACTCCTCCTCCAAGGGCGGAGTTGTCGGTCTCACCCTTCCGCTGGCCCGCGACCTCTCGGCTGTCGGCATCCGCGCCAACTGCATCCTCCCGGGATTGATCGACACCCCGATCTACGGCACGGGTGAGGCCTCCGAAGAGTTCAAGGCCCGCTTGGGTACCGGAGTGCTCTTCCCCAAGCGCCTCGGCCTCTCCGAGGAGTTCGCCTCCCTGGCCGTGGAGCTCTTGGCCAACAGCTACATCAATGCGGAGTCGATCCGCATCGACGCCGGCATTCGGATGCCGCCCAAGTAGTCCAGATTCGTTTCAGGCGGCTTGTGCCGCCAACAGTTGTGCGTCGCAGACCCGGCCTCGTGCCGGGTCTCGTCGCGCCCTGGCTCGAGTTCGAAGGTGCATCCCTCGCGGCCCGGTAGTCTGGCGGTGCCGTCGAACGGCGGCAATTCACTGGAGGTGGTTCCCCTGACATCGGCGACGATCGACACGGCACCCAATGGGAGCGGTGCAGACGGGGCGGGCCCGCAGCACTTCGACGTCGTTGTGGTGGGTGGCGGACCTGGCGGATACGCAGCAGCGCTCTATGGGGCAGCCGCCGGACTTTCCGTAGCCCTGGTCGAGCTCGACAAGGTGGGCGGCACGTGCCTCCACCGTGGGTGCGTCCCGGCCAAGGAGTTCCTGGAAACGGCTTCAGTCTTCCGCACCGTGCGTGACGCGGCCACCTTCGGCGTGTCGACCGGCGATGGGGCTGGACCCTCGGTCGACTTCGCCATCAGCCAAGCTCGCAAGCAGCTGGTTGTCGATCAGCTCTTCACCGGTCTGTCTGGGCTATTGAAGGGCCGAGGAGTGACCGTGTTCAACGGGAGCGGGACCCTGCTCGACGGGCACCGGGTCCGGGTCGTGGGCAACGATGGCACCCTGATCGAGGTCCAGGGCACCGACGTCGTCTTGGCCGCCGGTTCGGTGCCTCGCACCGTTCCCGGTTTCGACATTGACGGCACGCTTGTCCTCACTTCTGATGAGGTCCTTGCTCTCAATGTGCTCCCTGAACGGGTGGCCGTCATCGGCGGTGGTGCCATCGGCTGCGAGTTCGCCTCGATGCTGTCCGACCTCGGTTCGACCGTCACCGTGCTCGAGGCCCTGCCAGCGATCCTGAACGGGTGCGATGACGACGTGGTCCGGGTGGTAAACCGGTCGTTCCGCAAGCGGGGAATCGACGTGAAGACCGGCGTGTCCCTCCATGGGCATGTGCCCGATTCCACGGGTGGCACCACTCTCGCCTACGGCGAGGGCGACACCCTTTCCGTGGATGCCGTCGTGGTATCGGTCGGTCGCCGCCCCCGTACTGAGGGCCTGGTGGCCGAAGGCGCCGGTGTCGCTGTCGATGACCGGGGCTTCGTCATGACCGACGAGTACCTGCACACGTCGGCCCCGGGTGTTTGGGCAGTCGGGGACATCGTGATGGGCACGCCGCAACTGGCCCACGTCGCCTTTGCCGAGGCGATCGTGGTCATCAAGTCGATCTTGGGTGAGCCCGTGGCTCCCGTCGACTACTCAAGGGTCCCGTGGGCCATCTACTGCCATCCTGAAGTCGCCTTCGCCGGTCTGACCGAGGCTCAGGCGAAGGAAAGTGGCTTTGATGTCGTGGTGAAGAAGGATCCCTTCGGCGGGAACAGCCGGGCCCGCATCCTCGATGAGACTGACGGCATGGTGAAGGTCGTCGCCGAGCGACGTGACGACGGAACGACGGGACGGATTCTGGGGGTCCATATGGTCGGACCGTGGGTGACCGAGCAGTTGGGGGCTGGGTATCTTGCCGTCAACTGGGAGGCCACCGCTGACGAGGTCGCCACCTTCCTCCAGCCTCATCCCTCGCTGTCTGAAGCCTTTGGCGAGACCGTGCTTGCGCTGACCGGAAGGGGGCTCCACGTTGGCTGACGTGACCATGCCACAACTTGGCGAGACGGTGACTGAGGGCACGATCACCCGGTGGTTCAAGGCGGTCGGTGACCCGGTGGCTCGTGATGAGCCTCTCTTCGAGGTGTCGACCGACAAGGTCGATTCCGAGGTGCCTTCGCCGGCCGACGGCGTCCTCACTGCCATCCTGGTCGCCGAGGGCGACACGGTGGACGTGGGCGTGGTCCTGGCCCAGATCGGTGATGCAGGTGCGGCTGCGCCCGCTGCTCCTGATCAGAGTGAAGTTCCGGTTGAGCAGACAGCATCGACATCCCCTGAAGGGGCGGCTGCACCGGTCGTTCCTGTGGTCACAACGACCCCTGCTGCCCCTGCTGCCGCACCGCCGCACGCTGCCACCAGCCCGCCGACGGACCCGATGCCACCTGCACCGGTCCCGGTGCCGGCTGTGAGTTCGTCGTCCCGTGGCGTCGGTCCACTCTCCCCAGTGGTGCGCCGCCTCCTCCAAGACCACGGCATCGATCCATCCTCCGTCGTCGGCTCGGGTCTGGGTGGACGGATCACCCGAGGCGACGTCGAAGCAGTCATCGCGGGATCGCCGGCATCGGTACCCGCAGTTTCTGTCCCTCCCACGGCTCCGGTAACGCAGTCGGTTCAGGCAAGCCTTGCTCCCGGCACAGGCACGGGTCAGGCCTCGAACGCTCAGGTTGCCGCCCCGGCGAGTACCGATCGCGATGAGGTGATCCCGTTCACCAACATCCGTCGTCGGACGGCCGAGCACATGGTCCGCTCGAAGGCGACGTCTGCCCACACGCTCATGGTCAAAGAGGTCGACTATGAGCGAGTCGAACAGGTTCGACGGGCGCACGGTGAACGGTTCCGGGGCGAGGAAGGCTTCTCCCTCACGTACCTGCCCTTTGTGGCTCTGGCCACCGTCGAGGCGCTTGCCGCCTTCCCTCACCTCAACTCTTCCGTTGGCGACGATGCCCTGATCGTGCATCGGGACATCAACCTCGGCATCGCTGTCGATCTGGACAACGAGGGATTGATCGTGCCTGTCGTCCACCGAGCCGACGAACTCAATCTTCGCGGCATGTCCCGCCGCATCCACGATGTGGCGGTGCGCTCGCGTGCTCAAGGCCTCACGCTCGACGACATCAGCGGTGGGACCTTCTCCATCACCAATGCCGGCCCGTTCGGGACGATGCTCACCGGCGCCATCATCAACCAGCCCCAAGTGGCGATCCTCTCGACCGACGGCATCTCCCGGAAGCCTGTGGTCGTGGTCCAAGACGACGGAACCGAAACCATCGGGATTCACTCCATGGGCCTGGTGGCCATGAACTTCGACCATCGCGCTGTGGACGGCGCCTACGTGGCCCGCTTCCTGGCCCGCCTGGCTCAGATCCTCGACGAGCGCGATTGGGTCGCCGAGCTCTGAGCGACGTGCCAATGCTGGGCAGGCGCGGAGTGGATCGACGGTGAGAGCTCGGTGGTTGGGCCGGGTGACGTATGCCGAGGCGCTGGACCTTCAGCGAGCCATCGCGGCCAGCCCTGACGACGTCCTCCTTCTGCTCGAGCATCCCCCCACCTACACCCTGGGCACGCATGGGGACCTCGCCCACGTACTCGTCGATCCGGCTCTGGTCGGCGCTGAGCTCCAGCGGGTTGATCGCGGGGGAGACGTCACCTTTCACGGACCCGGCCAGTTGGTGGGCTATCCGATCCACTCCGTGGGTGCTGGTCCCCATCGAGGACCAGCTCATGTGGCAGACGTCGAAGCGATGGTGCTCGATGCCCTGGTCCTACTCGGGGTTCCCTCTACCCGGATCGGTCGGCTGACGGGTTTCCCGGGAATCTGGTTCGACCCTGACGGCGGGCCGGCTGGCCAGATGCCTCGCAAAGTGGCCGCCGTCGGTGTGCGCGTCGCCCGAGGTCGTACGACCCATGGATTCGGGTTGAACGTGACGACCGATCTGTCCATGTTCGACCACATCGTCCCATGTGGCATGCCCGACCGGCCCATGACGTCGCTGGCTGCTGAAGGAATCGATGTCACCATGGCCGATGTCGTCGATGCCGTCATCGCCGCGGCGTCACGTCAGTTCGGTCCGATCGACGACGTAGCCAAGGTGACCGACGGGGCTGCTTCTGGCGGCCGCTCAGCCTTGAGGCCCGGGCTCCCTTCTGGGGCCGCACCGGTCGAGTTGCGCAGTCTCGATCGTCGGCTGGCTCGTGCTGGCGTGGACGTGACAGCTGGGCTCGACGTGGCGGCCCGCAAGCCCGAGTGGTTGCGAGTGCCGGCCACCATGGGTCGCGACTACGTCGACCTCAAGCGTGACCTGGCAGCCGATGGTCTGGTGACCGTGTGCGAGGAAGCTGGTTGTCCGAACATCTATGAGTGCTGGTCGGACGGAACCGCCACATTCATGATCAACGGGTCCCGATGCACCCGGGCCTGCGGTTTTTGCCTCGTGGACACCCGCCTACCTCTGGCCCTCGACCCTGGCGAGCCCGAGGCGGTCGCAGAGGCCGTGACTCGTATGGGCCTGGCGCACGCGGTGATCACCTGTGTGGCCCGTGATGACCTTCCCGATGGTGGCGCCGGTGCATTCGCCGCCACCATCGCAGCGATCCGTCGAACCAGCCCCACCACCCAGGTTGAGGTGCTGATTTCCGATCTCAAGGGTGACGCCCGGTCGCTCGAAGTCGTCCTCGAGGCCGGTCCCGACGTGCTGAACCACAACATCGAAACGGTGGCCAGGCTCCAGCGAGCTGTCCGTCCGTCGGCTGGCTATGCCCGCAGTCTGACCGTCCTGGGTCGATCAGCAGGCGCAGGCATGACGGTGAAGTCGGGCCTGATCGTGGGCATGGGTGAGTCGCTGCCTGAAGTGCTGGCCACCTTGGAAGATCTGGCATCCGTCGGTGTCGACATTGTCACCATCGGTCAGTATCTCCGGCCAACCAGCCGCCACCTTCCCGTCGCCCGGTGGTGGACCCCGGCAGAGTTCGAGGAGGTGCGGGTCGCAGGCCAAGCCATGGGCTTTGCTCATGTCCAGGCTTCTCCCCTCACCCGGTCGAGCTACCACGCCCGGGAATCCGCCGCCTCGGCTCAACCGGTGCCCGTGACCCTGGCCCAGCGACCATGATGCGGCGCCATGCCCTGAAAGGACCCCGTCCATGACCGAGGCACTGTCACCTGATGCCATCCAAGCCAGACACTCGCGTCTCGGACGGGTGCGGGACCGCATGGGCGAGGAGGGCGTTGACGTCCTGTTGCTCTCACACGGTGCTGATCTCCCGTGGCTGACGGGCTACGAGGCCATGCCTCTTGAGCGCCTGACTCTCCTGGTGCTCCCCCTAGAGGGCGCACCTGTCCTGGTGGTTCCTGGACTCGAGGCACCCCGTGTGCCCGAGGCAGGCGGCCTGGTGGAGCTTCGTCCGTGGTCGGATGCCGAAGACCCTTTGGCGATCGTCGGGGGCTTGCTCGCCCACCGTTCCCACCGGCGCCTGGCCCTATCTGATCGGGCATGGGCCACGACGGCATTCGGGCTGCAGCGGACCTTGCCCGGGGCGGAGTGGATCGAAGCGTCGACCGTCACCTCGCCCCTACGCGCGGTGAAGGACGCTGCGGAGCTGGCAGCCCTGCGGGCCGCCGGGGCCGCAGCGGATCGGGTGGCTGCCGTGCTGCAGACCGGGGGTATCCCGCTGATCGGGCGGACCGAAGCCGCGGTGTCCGCAGACCTGTCAGCCCTGCTCGTCGCCGAGGGCCACCGTTCGGTCAACTTCGCCATCGTCGGCAGTGGGCCCAACGCGGCCAGTCCTCATCACGAGCCTGGTGAGCGGATCATCGGTCCGAGGGAGACCGTGGTGTGTGACTTCGGCGGCACCTTCGCCCTCGAGGGAGATGTCGGCTACTGCTCGGACATCACTCGCACGGTGGTCACGGGCGAGCCGTCACCCGAGGTGTCCGAGGCCTATGCCGTGCTCCATGCCGCACAGGCTGCGGGCGTATCTGCTGCCAGGGCCGGGGTGACGGCTGCGTCGGTCGATGCAGCCGCCCGGTCGGTGATCGAGGCTGCCGGGTTGGGTGACCTGTTCGTGCACCGCACCGGTCACGGCATCGGTATCGAAGAGCACGAGGATCCCTATCTCGTGGCGGGAAATGATGAACTCCTCCAGGTCGGACACGCCTTCTCGGTGGAGCCGGGTATCTATGCACCAGATCGATTCGGCATGCGACTCGAAGACATCGTGATCGTCGGGTTCGACGGCGCCCCTGATCCGCTGAACGTGGCTGATCACCACCTCGCCGTGGTCGATGCCTGAATCGAAGGTTCGAGTAGCCCTGACGGTGGCACCGACACGATGTGGCCGGGCAGGTGCCAGGAGAGGATGAGGCAGACGTGAACTTGGGGATCGAGGGGAAAGTGGCCCTGGTCACGGCCAGTTCCAAGGGTCTGGGCCGTGCTTCGGCTGAGGCATTGGCTGGCGAAGGGGTCTCGGTCATGCTGTCCGGCCGGGACGGCGACGTGCTGGAAGCCACGAGGGCTGACCTGGCTGCATCAGGAGCCGACGTTGGTGCCCTGGTCGGTGATGTCACCGACCCTGATGAGCCAGCCCGTCTGGTGGCAGCCACGCTGGAGCAGTTCGGCCGTCTCGACATCCTGGTGGCCAATGCCGGCGGCCCGCCTCCAGGTGGCGCACTCGACCTCGATGATGCGGCCATCGAAGCCGCCATCAATGCCAACTTGATGACCACGGTCCGTCTGGTCCGTGCATCGCTTCCATCCATGCGGGCTGAGGGCTGGGGACGGATCTGTGCGATCACCTCCTACACGATCGTCCAGGCCGCTCCCATGCTGTCCCTGTCCAACACCGCCCGCACCGGGCTGTGGGCGTGGGCGAAAACTGCTGCCCACGATCTTGCTGGTGAGGGGTCCGGAATCACCCTTAACCTGGCCTGTCCTGGCCTCCACGAGACCGATCGGATGCGCCAACTGGGTGCGTCGGGACGGATGGGAGATCCTGCAGATTTCGGACGGGTGGTGGCGTTCTTGTGCTCGGCGCCAGCGGCATTCGTCAGCGGATCTGCCGTGGTCGTCGACGGTGCCGAAACCCTGTCGCTCTAACTCCCGCCTGTCTGGCTGCAGGTCCGTGAAGCTGGAGATCTGCCTGGAGCGATGCGGCCGGTCGGTATCGAATCGAGTTGACCCGAACATCCAGAGGACCGACGTGCCTCTGTGACGTGAGCCTCACGGCATCGTGGCGAACCACGTGAGGTCCGCGCGGCTGGTCGACCCCTGCTGGCGGTCTCCTCAGGCGATGAAGTATTTGGCCTGGGGATGGTGGCAGATGATGGCCGTCGTCGACTGTTCCGGATGGAGCTGGAATCCTTCGGACACGTCGACACCGATGCGCTCGGCCTCGAGAAGCTCGACCACCTTGGCATTGTCCTCGAGCCGAGGGCAGGCCGGATAGCCCCAGGAGTAACGCCCACCCCGATACTTCTGGCGGAATAGCCCGGTGAGGGTCGGTCCGTCTTCGCCGACAAAGCCCAACTCCTCGCGGATGCGCTTGTGCCAGTACTCGGCCAGAGCCTCGGCCATCTCGACGCCGAGTCCGTGCAGGTAGAGATACTGCTGGTACTCGTCGGCGGCGAAGAGCCGAGCAGACTCCTCGGAGACCCGATGGCCCATGGTCACCACCTGGAAACTGGCGTAGTCCTCGTCGCCGGACTCGACGGTGCGGAAGAAGTCGGCGATGCAGAGGAAGGGGGCTTCGACTTGTCGAGGGAAGGCGAAGCGCGTCCGTTCCCTACTGCGTGACTCATCAGTCCAGATGACCAGGTCGTCACCGTCGGCGTTGGCCGGGAAGTGGCCCCAGGCCACTTGCGGCACGAGGAGTTGGTTCGCCTTGGCCACGGCCAACTGCTCTCGAAGCAGTGGACGGACCCGGTCTTTGAAGGCGGCGTCGTCTTCGCCGTTCTCCGGGCGGAAGCCCCACTGGTTGCGGAACAGCGCCGTCTCGTTGATGAACTCGGCCAGGTCGTCGATGGCCATGCCCTTGGCCACCCGACTGCCGGTGAACGGTGGGGTGAATAGCGGGTTGTCGTCGGGAACCTCGGGAGAACGGGCCGGGAGGAACTCACCACGCGCCCGAGCTTCTTCTGCTGCTTGCTTGCGCAGCTCGCTCTTGCGGGGTCCGGTCTCCTTGGCGGAGACCACGCGGCCGAACTCCGGATCGTCTTCCCCGGTCTTGGCCATCTCGACGAGCCGGTCCATGGTTCGCAACCCCTCGAAGGCGTCCTTGCCGTAGAAGAGGCGGCCTTCGTAGACCTGACGGAGGTCTCGCTCGACGTAGGTGCGAGTCAGGGCGGCACCGCCCAAGATCACCGGAATGTGCGACAGCCCTCTGCGGTTCAGCTCTTCGAGGTTCTCTCGCATGATGAGCGTCGACTTCACCAGGAGTCCGCTCATGCCGATGGCGTCGGCGCCGAACTCCTCGACGGCCTGGACCATCTCGGCGATACCGATCTTGATGCCCAGGTTGCGGACGGTGTACCCGTTGTTGGTGAGAATGATGTCCACGAGGTTCTTGCCGATGTCATGGACATCACCCTTGACCGTGGCGAGGACCATGGTTCCCTTGCCGCCCTGATCGGCCTTTTCCATGAAGGGCTCGAGATGGGCGACGGCCGTCTTCATCGTCTCGGCAGAACCGAGCACGAAGGGAAGCTGCATCTCTCCGGATGCGAATCGGTCTCCGACGATCTTCATGCCGGCCAGCAGGACATCGTTGATGATGATCAGCGGGGTCAGCCCGCCAGCCATGGCCTCATCGAGCTCTTCTTCGAGGCCGTTGCGGTCGCCATCGATGATCCGGTGCTCGAGGCGCTGTTCGATCGTCCAGCCCGAACGGTCCTCGGCCGCTGAGGCCGATGAGGCGGCGACCCCATCGAAGAGGGCCAGGAGTTCGGTGAGCGGGTCGTAGGAGTCGGTGCGACGGTCGTAGATGAGGTCGAGGCAGACTTCCTTGGCCCGTTGGTCGATCTTGGCCAGGGGAAGGATCTTCGAGGCATGCACGATGGCGGCGTCCAGCCCGGCTTCCATGCACTCGTGGAGGTAGACCGAGTTCAGGACCTGTCTTGCCGCTGGGTTGAGACCGAAGGAGATGTTCGACAGACCGAGCACGGTCGACACTCCTGGCAGCTCGGTCTTGATGCGACGGATTCCCTCGATGGTCTCGATCCCGTCCTTGCGGCTCTCTTCCATGCCAGTGGACAGAGGAAGAGCCAAGGGGTCGAACATCAGGTCTTCGGGACGGAGCCCATAGCGTTGCACGGCGATGTCGTGGATGGCTTTGGCCGCCGACAACTTCCACTCTGCAGTTCGGGCCTGGCCCTCGGTGTCGATGCACGTGCACACCACGGCCGCACCGAACTCCTTGGCCAAGGTCAGGAACGAATCGAGCCGGGTCCCTGGGTCGTCGCCCTCCTCGAGGTTGACCGAGTTGATGACGGCTCGGCCGCCCAGCCAGGAAAGCGCAGCCTCGACGACAGGAGCCTCGGTGGAGTCGACCATGATGGGCGCTGTCGACTGCGTGGCAAACCGGGAGGCAATCTCCTCCATGTCGGCCACACCATCGGCGCCGGTGTAATCCACGCAGACGTCAATGAGGTGTGACCCCTCCTTGACCTGTTCTTTGGCCATGGCCACACAGGTGTCCCAGTCGCCTTCGAGCATCGCCTCACGGAACTTCTTTGAGCCGTTGGCGTTGGTGCGTTCGCCCACCACCAAGAACGAGCCGTCTTGACGGAAGGGGACCGAGGTGTAGATCGAGGCCGCACCCACCTCGGGGGCTGGTGAGCGACGAGCCGGGGTGAGTCCGGCGCAGGCGTCGACCACGGCAGCCAGATGGGCCGGAGTGGTGCCACAGCATCCACCGATCACCGACACCCCGAGTTCCGAGACGAACTGTCGGTGATAGTCGCCGAGTTGTTCCGGCCCGAGGTCGTAGTGCATCTCACCGTCGACCACCGAAGGGAGTCCGGCATTGGGAAGGGCGGAGATGGGCATGGTGGCATGGGACGCCAGGTGGCGCAGGGGCTCGAACATCTCCGAGGGCCCGGTGGCGCAGTTCAGTCCGATGACGTCCACGTCCATGGCGGACAGTGCCGTGAGGGCGGCGCCGATCTCAGTGCCGGGCAGCATCGTGCCGGTCAACTCCACCGTCACCTGAGTCTGAATGGGTAGGCGCACACCGGCACGCTTCATGGCACGACGCACGCCGTTGATGGCCGCCTTGGCCTGGAGGAGGTCGAAGACCGTCTCGATCAAGAAGAGGTCCGCACCGCCTTCGATCAAGGCATCGGCCTGTTCTTCGTAGGCATCGCGCAACTCGGCATAGGTGCTCTGCCCGAGGGTCGGGAACTTGGTGCCCGGTCCGATGCTGCCGGCCACCCATCGAGGCTTGTCGGCGGTGGTGAACTCCTCGGCGGCTCGACGGGCGGCGGCCACGGCGGCCAGGTTGAGCTCGCGGACGCGATCTTGTTGGCCGTACTCGGCCAGGACCGGAGCGAAGGCACCGAAGGTGTCGGTCTCCACTACGTCGCAACCGACCTCGTAGAACGACCGGTGCACCTGTTCGACCACATCAGGTCGGGTGACCACCAGGAGTTCGTTGCAACCTTCGAGATCAGGCCCACCGAAGTCGTCGGCCGTCAGGTTGGCGAGCTGCAAATTGGTGCCCATGGCACCGTCGAAGATGACGACGCGCTCAGCGACGGCGTCCAGGTAACTGGCCTCGGTGCGATGGGGTGCCATGACTGCGCAACGTTAGTGGCGCAGGACCGCTCTTCATGCCGTCCGCGCCCAACGTGCACCAGGCGTGCACCAGGTCGATCACCCCAGGGGCTGGAGGTTCGGCCACAGGTCCGTGATGCCAGCGCCGAGACGTGTGGCGGTGGCTCACGGGATGGCCGGGCCGGGCAGTCGTCTAGCCTCGGGCATGTGGAGACACCGTGCTGAAGATTTACACGAAAACCGGCGATGACGGCACTACCGGGCTGCTGTATGGCGGCCGGGTGCGCAAAGACTCGGACCTCATGCAGGTGACGGGCACAGTCGACGAGGCGCAGGCCGCTATGGGCATGGCGCGTGCCGAAGCCGTTGCAGGCTCTGCGCTCGATGAACGACTCACGGCCCTCGAGCGTCAGCTCTACGTCCTGATGGCCGAGATCACGACCGATCCCGCCCATCGGGCCAAGCTCGAACCTGGACGCACGCTCGTCACCGAGGAGATGGTGAGCAGGCTCGAGGAATCCATCGACGAGCTGATCGCCGAGGTAACGATGCCCGACGACTTCGTCATCCCTGGAGCCAATCGGGCCTCGGCCTCTTTGGATCTGGCCAGGACCATCGTGCGTCGGGCCGAACGCCTCATGGTGGCGTCGCCCATCGAGGGTTCGCTGGTGGGCCTGTATCTCAACCGCTTGTCCGATCTGCTGTGGGCGATGGCTCGTTGGGTCGAGGGCGATGCTCATCTCCTGGCACGTGACACGCGTCGCCGTGGCGGCGATTCTGGGAGTTGAACATCCCGGGAGCACGTGGATGGAAGGCTCCAGCATGCAATCGACGCTCATGAACGCGACCCGGCCGGAAGCGGTCCAATCAGATGAAGGCCCTCTCATGGTGATCGCTGAACTGCACGACTGAACTGCACGACTGAACTGCACGACCAAACCCACAATCCGACCGACTGGAGAGACGCATGCTCGAGGTGACCGCACCGTCCGGGAACGACCTGCCTGAAGGCCTGGTGGCCGTGGGGATCCCTTGTTTCGCCGGAGAAGCGGGACCGACGTTAGCTGTCGGGTCCGATCTCGTCCCGGGCGTGGACATCCCTGCAGCCTTGGACGCGGAGTGGTGCTCCCGTCAGGGGTTCGGAGCAAAGCCAGGGCAGACAGTGGTCCTCCGATCCCTCGAGGTCGGAACCCCGGACGTGGTGTTGGTCGGAGTTGGATCGTCGGTTGGCTTGGCGGGCAACCGCGGTGTGGAGCTGCTCAGGCGGGCCTCCGCCTCGTTTGTCCGGGCTGCGGGACAAGGCGCTGCGGCCCTCTTGGTGCTCCCGTCGGTGACGGGCATCGGAGCCGGAGATGCCGCTGCCGCTGCCGCTGAAGCAGGAGCACTTGCCACCTATCGCTTTGACGAGTGTCGGAGTGTCGACCCTTCGCCGTCGCTTGCTGCGCTCGTCCTTCGTCCTGCATCCGGCGACGATTCCGAGGTCGTTGCCGAGGGCGTGCAGCGAGGCGCACGAGTGGCCGAGTCAGTGGCGTTCGCCCGAGACCTGGTGAACCGGCCGCCGAGCAACCTGACTCCTGAAGTCTTTGCCGCGACTGTCGCTGATCGTTTCGCCGGCGTGGCCGAAGTCACCGTCGAGGTCTGGGATGAAGAGCGGATCACTGCGGAGCGCCTCGGTGGCCTGCTCGGTGTTGCCGCAGGATCACAGCAGCCACCTCGTCTGGTCCGAGTCGAGTATCGGCCGGCCAACCCCTATGTCTTTGACGGACGGACCCCACGCTTGGCCCTTGTGGGTAAGGGGATCACCTTCGACTCCGGAGGACTCTCCCTGAAGCCAGCAGGTGGCATGGAAACCATGAAGACCGACATGGGCGGAGCGGCCGCGGTGCTCGCCGCCATCGATGCTGCGGCATCGCTCGGCCTGCGGATTCCCATCGTGGGTTGGACCCCGATGACCGAGAACATGCCAAGCGGGACGGCCACCAAGCCCGGTGATGTGCTCACCACCCGGGCGGGCAAGACCATCGAGGTCCTCAACACCGACGCCGAAGGACGGCTCATTTTGGCCGATGGACTCACCTTGGCTGTGGAATCTGAGCCGGACGCCATCATCGATCTGGCCACCCTTACTGGGGCGGCCATCGTGGCCCTCGGAAAGGACATCGCTGGGTTGTTGGCCAACGACGACGAGCTGCGAGTCTTGGTCGGCGAGGCTGGCGACGAGGCGGGCGAACCGTCATGGCCCCTACCGCTCCCTGAGGACTACAAAGACCACATCGAGTCCGAGATCGCTGACATGAAGAACATCGGCAAGGCTGGACAAGCAGGGACCATCAGCGCCGCACTCCTGCTGGCCGAGTTCGTCGGCTCGGTCCCCTGGGCTCACCTGGATATTGCCGGGCCGTCACGCACCGACGACAACCGGTGGTATCGGTCGAAGGGTGGGAGTGGATTCGGTACGCGAACACTGGTTGCTTTGGCCGGTTCTGAGGAGTTCGGCCGCTGGTTGGCCACACGGCCTACGGCCTGAGCAACACCGCCTGAGCAACACGGCAGGCGATGCCTGATTAGGCGGTGGTCCACAACTCGTCGGGAGCATCGGGCGCCCGCCATGCCATCGACTGTCCGTGGTGGTGAACATCACCGAGTTGGCAATGCTCTGCTCGTGTCTTATGCAGGTAGGTGACCGTCATAACGCTCACGTCCCACGATCGGTCTGTTGCGTGCGGCGCTTCGGCCGCCGCCGCCTGGGCTACCTCGTCGGCCACGCCAGCACCTTCCATGGCCACCCAAGCGATCGGTCGATCCCTTGCGACCTCGACCAGCGCCTGGCCGAATGCGGCTCGGGTCGGCGTGTCGAAATAGCCCACTACCCATGACGTCGTGATGATGACGGCGGCGTCGTCAGGAAGCGTGGCGATCGCCGCCCCAAGGTCGGCGACGGCGTCCCCCTCTCGGACATCGGGCGGATGGCGCTGGGCCAGATCCAGGGCGGCCGCCGTGCGCTCGGTGCGGCCGGTGCCGGGCCAGGTGCAGGCCACCAGCCATCGTCGGTCCTTCTCGTTGGTGATATCGATCGGATCGCGGTCGATGCCAACGTTGGCGGCCAGGTCGGGCAGCTCGCCGGCGATGGGTGGTAGCCCTTCGGTGACCGCGCAGGGGATCACCACGGGAGAGTCGACGGGCCCCGTCGCCCCGAAGGCGCCGTAGTCGAGTCGGTAGCGGTCGGCCAGGAGAGTGAGTCCTGCGCTGGTCCCGACGTCGAGCCGAGCCACCGGATGGTCGGTCCCGGCCGCCAGCCACGTGAGGACGGGTCCGAGGACGGCGGTCCGACCACACTCATTTGTCTGGATGTGACGGGTGAGCATGCGCTCAGCGACCTCGTCCCACCGGTCATGGACCATTTCGAGGAAGAGAGGCACCGGATCGGCGTCCGATGCTCCCCGGTAGACGGCGGCGAGTTCCAGGCCGGGTTCGGACAGGACGAGATCGTGGGTGGCAGCCAACAGAGGCAACGACCAGTGGGCTCCGGCCGGTGTGTCGAGGACACGCGCCACTAGGTCCGGATTGTCGGCTGCGGCGAGGATGATCTGCTCATACAGCGGGGCATACCCGGCGAACGAGTCTCGGGCCATGTCCCTCCATAGGGCAGCGAGGGCGTCGATCTCCGAGGATTGATGGGAGGCCACGTTCCATTGTGACCTAGGACAGGGCATCCGCGTGTGGCCCGGGATATGTTGACGGCGTGAATATCACCATCCTGGGTGGAGGGTCGTGGGGGACGACGGTGGCTTCGCTCGTGGCCGATCGGCATCCGACCATCATCTGGGCTCGTGACCCACAGGTGGCCACCGGTATCGAACGTGACCACGTGAACCCGGCCTATCTCCCCGGCTTCACCCTCGATCCTGCCTTGCGGGCCACAGCCGACCTGGCTGAGGCCGTGTCTGAGGCAGACCTGCTGGTCATGGGTGTCCCGACCTCAGGATTTCGCCGGGTGATCAAGGACGCCTCCGCGCACATGCGCCCATGGATCCCAGTGGTCAGCCTGTCCAAGGGACTCGAGCGTGGGACGCACCTGCGCATGACTCAGGTGGTGCGCGAGGTCGTCCCGGGACACCCGGTGGCCGCACTGACGGGTCCGAACATTGCCAGTGAGATCCTCTCGGGCAAGGCCGCGGCTGCCGTGGTGGCCACGGAGGACCTCGAGGTTGCCTCAGCCATCCAGCAGGTCTTCATGAAGGGTCTCTTTCGCGTTTACACCAATGACGACGTCATTGGCTGCGAGCTGGGCGGCGCACTGAAAAACGTGATCGCCATCGCCAGCGGCATCGGCGAAGGCCTCGGAGTTGGTGACAACACACGGGCCGCCGTGATGTCGCGAGGACTTGCCGAACTGATCCGCTTGGGCGAGGCGATGGGGGCCAAGGCCACCACGTTTGCGGGACTGGCCGGTATGGGCGACCTGATCGCCACCTGCATCAGTCCTCACAGCCGCAACCGGCGAGTGGGAGAACAACTGGGCAAGGGTCGCAAGCTCGACGACATCCTGGCGGAGATGCACATGGTCGCCGAGGGCGTGAACACCGCTGGCACCGCCCTCGAGTTGGCCCACCGCTTCCGGCTCGACCTACCCATCTGTCGGGCCATCGACCGGGTCATCAAGGGCGAGATCGAACCGGCAGACTCCTACTGGGGCCTGACTGCCGCAGGTCACGAGGCCGAACCGGGTTGAGGCCTCGAGGCAGAGGTTCGAACTCTGTCACTGGCTCCATCTGATGCCACCGCCGCCTCGGCGGCCTGGAACGCCACCGCAGGGTGGAAGTGCCAGCGGCCGAGCTGTTGCTCGATCTGATCTCGCGTCCGACCTGCTTCGGCGAGTCCAGTGGCCAGGCGCATGGCTCGATGGCGAATCTGTTGGGCCTGGGGAAGGCGCTGTTCTGCTTGCCATTGACGATGGCCTCGCTGGAGTGATTCTGGCAGTTTGGCCAGGTGACGGAGCGGAAGAGGGGGGATGGAGGTGCGCACGGCCAACCCGTCAGGGCCGTGGGCTCGAGCCAGCTCAAAAGTGACCAGGCGAGCCAATGCTCGGCGGAACGGGGCATTGCGTCCCATGCGGTCGCCAAGTCCGAGTGCCCGGGCCGTGTCTGGCATGTGCAGTTCGAACCCAGCGGGTTGCATCTCGAGTCCGTAGGCCAACCGGCGCAAAAGCCAGGTCGTACTCGGGCCGATGATCCCCAGCCAATAGAGCTCGACGTAGCGAGAGTGTGGTGCCAGGCCTAGCGGATCTGCGACGGGGTCCTCCCAGCGCACGATGCGAATCGTCGGTGGCAGAGTGGTCAGCCGGTTGGACACAGGCGACGCGGGGATGGCTAGGCGGCTCGGCGGTGGCACGGCTACGACGTCGGTCGGGTGAAACGCTGGCATGGGACCTCCTGGGTCGGGTGGGACGCAGGGAGGATGCGTTGGCAAGGTTGCTGAACTGCTTGCACCCCGCTCGGATGGAATCCGGACGGGGTGCGTGCGAAGGTTGATCGGGCTTGTTCTCCTAGGGGCTGTGAGTACCTCTAGGGGAGCACTTGTTGAAAGCCGCTAGTTGAACGTCGCTAGTTGATTGGTGCCACACAGGGCGCGTAGGTCGAGTTGCCTGAGTAGACAGGGTCGGACGAGCCACAGGTGGAGTTGGCGTCGGCATAGGAGCCCGATGGATCGACGACGGTGGACGAGATGATCTTCAACACGCCGCCGGTCTGAGTTGGATTGGTCGGGTCGCCGACCAGGGAGGCCCAGGCCGCGTAGTCGGGTGGCACCAGACCATTAGCCGAGGGTTGCCTTTTGAGAGTCATGTTCTGGATGACGAGCACGCCCCCCAAGGTCTCGATTCCGGCCTTCCACAGGTCTCGATCGTTGGCAGGAAGCGCCCAGGTTCCACCGTTGATGGTGATCGGAGGCTGGGGAGCGAGGTGCTTCAGGCTGTTGTCGTAGATGCGCCCGGACCCGTTGAGGTTGTTGATGGTGATCGGTCCGGTCACGAGTTCTTGAACCGAGATGCCTTGGTTGCCGTCAGCGATCGTCACGTTGTTCATCGTGACGTTTCCGGATCCCTGGCTGAAGATGTCGCTCTGGAAGTTGATGGCCCACAAACCGCAACTCACCACATTGATGTAGTTCAACGTCGACTGGTAGCTGGCGGCATACGGCGTACCCGCATAGCCCGGAGGGGTCCCGACCTCGGCGAGAGTGACCCCATGGCGACCTGCGCCGGTGACGGTCAGGCCATCGACGAAGAGCCGGGTGACACCGACATTGTGCTTCGGAGCATCGACCACGAGCTCCAGTCCGTCACCGGGAGTATTGGTGGTCGTGACATTGATGATCCGGTCTGAATCCGACGTCTCCAACTTGATGCCAGCTTCACCAACCACGGTCTTGTTGTAGATGCCGGTTCCAGCACCCGTGACGGTGAGGTTGGAGATGCTGGCCTTGTCGGTGTCTCTCACCAAGATGATGGGCTTGTAGCTGGCGCCGTGCCGAGGCCCCACTGCCGGGGAGACCGTGGGATCCGTGTAGGAGCCTCCATCCAGCGTCGTACTTACGCCTTTGATCAGCATGCCGTTCGGCACCGTCACGACGTCGTTGATGAGGGAGTTCTTCCGACCGGTGATCAGCAACTGGGAGCTGTAGAAAGGAGAGACGTTCCCCCAGTTGGTGTTGACGTTCAACGTGGCCCCGGTGATCGTGTCGGAACTTCCCTTGACGGTCATGCCGCCGGAGATGTTCCAGACGCCACCGCTGATGGTGATGTTGGATGCCGTGATGGTGAAGTCGCCGCTGATGTTGTAGCAGCCTGAGGCAGCGAAGGTCTGGCCCGCGGGCGTCGCATTGATTGCATTGGCCGGGTTCGACGCACATGCATCGGCCCCAGCCGGTCCGGCAGCTAGCACCGCTTCTCCAGCTCCGGCGGTGAGCCCACTGATCGTCAAGAGCAGGCCGAGTGCCAGGCCGGTCGGCCGACGGACATTCTTCATGGAGATGACTCCTTGTAGTCGATGATTCTGCGTGGTTCGCATGCCGTCAGGCACTGCGGGCACAACTTCCACTGAGCGGATTCGGGTCGTTGGCAAGTAGTTGGTTCCAGAAATGGCTCGCCGAACTCGTGCGATCAGCAGTTCGCTCCGGGCTGGCCGAAGACGATGTAGTTGGGACAGGTGGCGCCGGTGAACGTGGCTCCGGTCAGTACGGCTCCAGTGAGGTTTGCCCCGCTGAGGTTTGCCCCGCTGAGGTCGGCATTCGTCAGATCGGCATTCGTCAGATCGGCATGCATCAGGTTCGCTCCGCCCAGGTTCACCCCGTTCATGACGGCGTTGGTCAACGTGGTCGATCCAAGGTTGGCACCGACCAAATTCGCACTGGTCAGGATGGCCGAGTCCAAGGCGGCCTTGAACAGGTTGACGCTGATCATGCTCACGCTGGTCATGTCAGCCCCGGTGAGGGTTGCGCCGTCGAGATGAGCGTTGTTCAAGATGGTGTCGGTCAGCGTGGCGTTGGTAAGTGTCGCTCCGCTGAGGAGGTAGCCGGTCAGATCCGCACTGGCGAAGTTGGCATTCGTGAGGTTGGCCTCGGCGAGGTTTGCCTTCGGGGAGAAGAGGAAGCCACTGGAGAGGATCCACGTGCCAGGAAGCCCGAGGGGAGTCCCCGTGATTCCTCCGGAACTGGCTCCGTCCAGGGTCGCCGTCGTCAACTGCGTTCCGTCCAGGACGGTCCCGGCGAGAGCGGCCTGCGTGAGGTCGGTTCCGGAGAAGTCAGCATTGGTGAGGTCGGCACCGGTGAATGTCGATGCATAGGCGTTGGCCCCAGTGAATGGCACTCCAGAGAAATGGGTACCCGTGAGGTTGCCGTAGGCGACGGAGGCCCCGGTCATGGTGGCGCCGGTGAACGTGGAGTTGGTGACGTCGGCGAAGGCGAGGTCGACATTGGTCAGGTCGAGATTCGAGAAGTCACACCCTTCAATGACGGCGAACTCAGCGAGGTAGTTGCAGTTGATCTTCAATGCGCCGGTCTTGTGCTTCACCTGGCCTCTGACCAGACTCGCTCGTCCCCCGACCCCGGCGGCGTTGGTCGCCCGCACCGAGACGTAGTACTTGGCTTTGGGCTGAATGCCCGTCAGCTGGCACGAGTACGAAGCGGTGCTCGGTACTGCAGGGACGTTGCATGCCACTGCGGGAAACCCAGCCGTCACCGCTTGGGCGGTGTAGCTGAGGATCGGTGATCCGCCGTCGGACGAGGGAACGCCCCAGGAGACCACCAAGTCGTCGGTTGTCGAACTTGGAACGACGTGCTCGACGACAAATGCAGATGTGGGCTTGGCCGGCTTCTTTAACTTCGGGGTCGTCGCCCCTGCGGCATCGACAGCCAGAGTCGAGGCGCCGAGAACGACACCGGCGACGGCGATTATGGAAATCTTCCGGGAAAGGCGCACTCTTGACCACTCCTTACACGTTGCGACAGCCCCATCCATCCCCAGTTGCCCACGGTGAACGAGTGCCTACTTGGTCAGCACTTTAACAGAGCGTCCCCTGGGCTATAGCGTCCCCTGGGCTATAAGGCCAATGGGAACTAGGGTCCGAACGGCCCTGATCTTCGGGTGCCCAGAATCGGCAATTGGGAAAGGAACTGCAGTTCACGTACCCAATTTCTCCCCGGACGAGTGAGGTCGTGTCGCTACGGGTTTCTACGGATGTCCGCTTATTGCGGGATCCTCCACCTACCAGGACCCTCGATGCACGCTCTGCTCGATGTTCCGACGAGGACGATCCAACGAGGCCGAGCGGTGGTCGTCATCGGCCCCATGACCGAGAAGGACCGCCCCGAGCCAGGCCATGGCGTTGGGCACACCGAGCGCCCGCTTCAGTTCGTCTTCGCCTCGGAAGTTGCCCAGGAAGGCTGCTGCGATGTTCCGGTCGGAGGCGGCGAGCAGCAGCGACATGACGGCATAGGCGGCGTCCACGTGCCAGAAAGGAACAACCCACTCAACGTCATGACCGTCGTGCCGGATCTTGTCGGGCTGTCGATAGCGTTCGACGTAGGCCTCGGGATCGCTAAAGGCCAAGACGACCACTGGCGCTCGACGCATCCCCTCGAATCGACGGGATCGCGCTCGCCATGCGGCATCTGTGGTCGTGTGCCAGTAAGCCTCGGTCTGTTCGGAGCCCTCAAGCACGACCAGGTCTCGGCCTTGGGTGTTGCCGGCCGAGGGTGCACGCAAGGCGGACATGAGGAGTCCCTCGAGCAGTTGGGCGTCCAGAGGTTCATTCGTGAAACTCCGGATCATGCGCCGTCGCCTCAGGGCTTCGTCGAACTCCATGCCGGCACGCTACCGCCAGGCCCTTGGTCTGAACCCGTGGGTGGTGTTCGGGTGGAGTTGCTGCACTCGGGCTGACAAGCGTCGTCGACAGGGCACGCCGACGACACCTTGGGGGAATACCTGACCCCACTGGTAGTGTTTACTCCGTCATCAGACACCCCAAGGAGTCCGCTGTGCCCACCTTCAGAGAGATGCTGGCCGCTGCCAAGGCCGAGGTTCGCGAGATCGAGCCGGTCGAAGCCGAGGCGACCATCGCCGCCGGTCCTGCGGTCGTGCTCGACGTGCGCGAGCCTGACGAATACGAGCAGGGGGCGCTGCCCGATGCCGTCCATATTCCTCGGGGCACGTTGGAGACCTCGATTGAGGGCCGGATCCCGGACAAGTCCACCAAGGTGGTCGTCTACTGCGCCGGCGGTACGCGCTCGGCTTTTGCCGCCAAGACCATGCAGGAGTTGGGCTACACCGACGTTCTCTCCGTCATCGGTGGCTTCAACCGGTGGAAGGACGAAGGCAGGACGTGGTCCGCTCCACGGTCACTGACGCCGGAACAGCGCAACCGCTATCAGCGCCATCTCCTCTTGCCGGAGGTATCGGAAGTCGGTCAACTCAGACTGCTCGACGCCAAGGTTCTCATGCTGGGGGCCGGAGGCCTGGGTTCGCCAGCGGCGCTGTACCTAGCTGCCGCCGGAGTTGGCACTATCGGCGTGATCGATATGGACGTCGTCGATGCCTCCAACCTGCAGCGCCAGATCCTCCACAACACCGACCGAGTGGGGGAGCGCAAGGTCGATTCGGCCAAAAAGACGCTCACGCTCATCAACCCCGATGTCAACGTGGTTACCTACGACACTCGCCTGGGTGCCGACAACATTCTCGACATCATCGATGGCTACGACGTCATCGTCGACGGCACCGACAACTTCCCGACCCGCTACTTGGTCAACGATGCGTCGTTGCTGAAGCGGATTCCAGTGATCCATGGCTCCATCTTCCGCTTCGAAGGCCAGGCCACCGTCTTCAATCCCTATGACGGCCCGTGCTACCGGTGCCTCCTGCCCGAGCCGCCACCGGCCGAACTGGCTCCGAGCTGCGCCGAAGCTGGCGTACTCGGCGTCCTGCCAGGCATCATCGGCTCTATCCAGGCCATCGAGACCATCAAGGTGCTCTTGGGGATCGGTGACACCCTCCAAGGTCGCCTGCTTGCCTACGACGCTCTCGAGCAGAGTTTCCGAACATTCAAGGTCCGCCGTGACCCGAACTGCCCGTCGTGCGGTCCCGATGCCGGCGAGATCGTGATCGCCGAGTACGACGACCTGTGCATGCCTCACGTGATTGAGGCACCTGCCGGCTGAGGTGGCCGCTGATTCGTATCAGTAGGACGGCTGAAATCTCAGCACGATGTCAGCGGTCGCAGCTCATGTCAGCGGTGCACTCGGCCTCGTCGCGTGCGGCTACGCGATGGTGTCACGCATCGACGCGGTAGCGATGACTGTGAGCGCGACTACGTCAGCGCTTGATGGGCTGCTCAGACTCCGGCGATTCCTCGCCCGATCAGTACCACGGCGAAGACGAGGAACAGCACGGCCATCACTGCCGCGTTGCTACGACTGAGCCAGTCCTTCCATCCGTCGAGGATGGCCTGGGATCGATCGCCAGCTACGACGGCCACCACGAATGGAGCGGCCACCCCCATCCCGGCCACGATCACGTAGAAGACGACTGCGACGACGGTCTGCCCGGTGTGAAGACCAGTCGAGGAGATTGCCGACGCGGCAGCAATGCCCACGGTGATGTTCTTTGGGTTTCCGGCCCCAATCGCCGCGCCCACCCCGAACGACTTCACCGGGCTGAATCCGGCGATGCCACTTCTTGGATCGAGGACCAGCAGCGGCCCAGTGGGGGCGTCACGTAGCGCGTCGGTGCAAAGGTGGGCGGCAGCGAGCGCTCACGCGGCAAGGTAGCGTCGCCTCGGTTGAGGACAGTGGGATGCACCGGCCCAACTCTGGAAGCTGGGGGTGGCAGAGGTGCCGTTGTGGGGCAGGCAACTGCCGCGAGCACTCGCTGGGCTGGGCTGGGCTGGGCTGGGCTGGCAGACCCCAAGGACTGACCCCTTGAGTGATCCCCTTGACTGATGTCCTTGACTGATGTCATGGCCGCAGATCCACCCAAGATCGGCAAGCAGGGCTCGATCGCCCTGGCGCCCGACGTCGGAGCCACGTGCCTCCCGCTCTTCGCTCACGACACAGATCCTTGGCACGGTACCTACGCCACCTTCCGGCCCTGGTAGCGGTCGCAACCATCTCCGGCTCCTGAAGGCGTGTGAGGAGATCGACACGTCGGACGTGGCTCCCAACGGCGCACCGGCGACGATGCATACGGCCCGTCCCTACGTCTGGCGCCTGCGCCAACGACACCTGGCGGTGTGACCGAACTCACCCTGACCCTGGCGTCGCTGAGGCCGGGCCTACGATCGCTACGTGACCGACGACGCACGGGGTCCAACTCATGATCATCCCGTCGTCCATCCCGCCGTGCACACCGTCTTGGCTGATGGCACACCGGTGGCCCTGCGTCTGGCATTTCCAGGCGATGAGACTCGGATCATCGAGGGATTCGAGCGATGCTCAGCAGCGACTCGCTACCTCCGGTTCCTGTCCGGCGGCTATGAACTCACCCCGGAGCGACTAGTGGCCTTGACTCACGCCAACCGGGCCGACCATGTGGTGTGGCTGATGGCCTGCCCTGACGAGCCCGGAGCGCCGATCGGATTGGCCCGGTTCGTTCGCCTGACCAACCGACCGCATGCCGCCGAGGTGGCATTCATCGTTGTTGATGAGTTTCAAGGCCGAGGAGCAGGACGTCTCTTCCTTGATGCGCTGCGGGTGTCAGCCGGGGAACGGGAAGTGACCACGTTCACTGCCGAGGTACTCAGTGAGAATGCGCCGATGAAAGCCCTGCTCCTCCATCGAGGCGCTCGCGTGGTGGCTCGGGACGGACCCGAACTCAACCTCGAGATCGCGGTGGCTGACTGCCTAGGCGGCGTCAGCGATCCTCCGGTGGACGAGGACATACGGGCGTTGTTCGCCGACTGATCGAGGCCTCCAGGGCCGAACCTCGAGTCCGCTCAGCAGTGGCTCAGTGAGTCTGCATGTGACTCAGTGGATCTGCATGGTCAGGGTGCTGGTCGCCGAGCCGACCGTGACCGAGCAGGTCACCTGGATCCAGTCGCCGCCACCGATGTTGCCCACCACGAACGAACCAGTCGAGATGGCCGCTCCGGTGGGAATGGTGGTCGACGAAGCGCTGAGCAGCGCGGGAGCCAGTCCGGCCCCGTTGGTGCCGTGGGTCACGACCTTGGTTACCGTCACCGTGATGGGTGCCCCGGTGTTGATCACCGGAGTGGCGGCGGCCGGAGTCCCGTTGCCCAACTCGACGGCCCAGGTGAAGTTCGACGGTGCAGGTGCGTTGCCGTCCGTAGAGCAGATGGCGTTGGGGAACGTATTGACGTCGTTCAGACCAGTGGAAAAGGGATTGTTGGTCGTGCAGTTGGGCACCTTGCCCGCCCCACTCTGGATGGTGTTGGCAAAAGTGATGCCGGCAAATGTGGGTGCGGCGCCGTAGTTCACGGTGGAACTGAACGAAGACCAGCCGAGGTTGAAGGTGATGGCGTCACCTTGGGCGACGTTCGACGGAGTGGAGAGGCCATAGGCCGACCCGAGCGTGAAGACGATCTGCGTCGTCGAATACGACGTGATGGTCACACCGATCCAGCTGTTCACCCCGGCAGCCGCCAATCCGGCCGTGAAGCCACTGCTGCCGCGATCGATGAAGGCCAGGCCGGGGTAGTCCAGACCGGTGCTGCAGCACGGGGTGACTGGCGTGCCCAGACTTGCCACCGTGGCGAACCCGGATCCAGTGACCACGACCACGGGTGCGGCAGGTGATCCGGCGACGACCACTGAACTGATGGTCGGGCTTGGACCGCTCACGGTGCCGCTGTAGGTCGTCCATCCCAAGGACAAGGTGAACGCGTCACCCTTGGCCAGTCCGGCGGGCACGGAGAAGGCGTATGCCGATCCCAGCGTGAAGACGATCTGGGTGGACGAGTAGGACGAGATGACGATGCCCACCCAGCTGTTCTGGCCGGCTCCGGCTTGTCCAGCCACGAAACCGTTGACCCCGACATCGGTCAGGGCGAACCCGGGATAGTCCAGGCCGCTGCTGCAGCACGGGGCGATGGACGAACCCAGACTTGCCACCGTGGCGAACCCGGAACCGGTGACGGTCACCGTGGGGTTGGAGGGGGATCCGGCGAAGGCCACCGACGAGATGGTCGGTCGGGGACCATTCACGGTGCCCGTGACCGTCTTGGCGCCCAGGGTGAGGGAGAAGCTGTCTCCCTGAGCGAAACTGGTCGGCACGGACGTTCCATACGCCGACCCGAGCGTGAAGACCACTTGCGTGGAGGTGTACGACGAGATGATGACTCCTACCCAGCTGGGAACGCCGGAGGTCACTGCACCAGTGGTGATGCCCTTGGCGGACGTATCTCTGAACGAGAAGTTCGGATAGTCGACGCCACTGCTGCAGCAGGGTGACACCGGGGTACCCAGATCAGCGATGGTGCCGAGACTGCTCCCGGTGACGGTCACGGTGGGGTTGGCAGCCGAGCCGCTGAAGGCCACGGTGGTCGCCGGTGCTGGCGGGGCCGGTGCGGCTGTTGCCGTATCGGAAGTGCCGGTCACGGCGAGACCGACAAGGAGGGAAAGTGCAGCGATCAGGGTGCGGCGGACAGATCGCAGCGAGCGGCTCGAGGCCGAAGATTTGGCCCGAGAAGCCGTTCGGCTCGGTGAGGTCGACAGGGCTGCTGTCTTCTGGTGAGACGTCATCTGCGTGGGGTCCTTCCGCTGGGAGACGCAGAGTCGAACGACGTTGTGCCGCACGGACGATGCGTTGTGGTGTCCCGCTCGGCGTGCTGCCCCGCAGCCAGCAACGGTCATCTGAAACTAGATGGTTCGCTGGTGCAGATCGGGTGGGTGATTGGTTGCAGGAGGGGTGCAGAAGAGCCGATGCATTGTGCATGGGCGACGGAGAGTGCTAACACCCAAGCGAGCAGATGTGCCGTCGAACGGACCCAACAAGCGACTGTCGCGACGTTGCATTGGGACTGGTGGCACGGACCTCCTAATCTGTCGGCATGTCAGCAGCGCAGTCCTCCGACAAGCCAGCCAACGAGCGGGTGACCGACTCCGGTATCACCATCGACCAGGTCTATGGCCCTGAAGCCCTCGATGGATGGGATCCCGACTCTCAACTCGGTGCGCCCGGTACCTATCCCTACACACGGGGCATTCGACCAGACATGTACCGGGGTCGGTTGTGGACGATGCGTCAGTACGCCGGATTCGGCACGGCAGAATCGACCAACGAGCGGTTCAAGTTCCTGCTCGGTGCCGGACAGACCGGTCTGTCGTGTGCCTTTGACCTCCCCACTCAGATGGGTTACGACTCCGATCACCCCCGGTCCGAAGGGGAGGTCGGGAAAGTCGGCGTGGCCATCGACACGCTGGAGGACATGCGCCTGCTGTTGGCCGGCCTGCCTCTCGACGAGGTCTCCACGTCGATGACGATCAATGCCACCGGAGCCATCCTCCTCCTGCTCTACCAACTGGTCGGCGAGGAGAACGGGATCTCCGGCGACAAGCTCAACGGCACCATCCAGAACGACATTCTGAAGGAGTACGTGGCTCGGGGTACCTACATTTACCCACCTCGGCCGTCCATGCGTCTCGTGACGGACACGTTTGCCTACTGCGCCGAGCACATCCCCAACTGGAACACCATCTCGATCTCCGGATATCACATCCGCGAGGCGGGATCCACGGCGGTCCAAGAGATCGCCTTCACCATCGCCAACGGCATTGCCTATGTCGAGGCAGCCATTGCCGCAGGTCTCGATGTCGATGAGTTCGCGCCCCGCCTCTCGTTCTTCTGGAACGCCCATAACAACCTCTTCGAAGAAGTGGCCAAGTATCGGGCCGCTCGGCGCATGTGGGCCAAGATCATGACCGAGCGATTCGGGGCCAAAGACAAGAAGTCGACGCTGCTCCGCTTCCACACGCAGACCGGTGGCTCCACGCTCACGGCCCAGCAGCCCGAGAACAACATCGTCCGGGTGACCATCCAGGCCATGGCAGCTGCGTTCGGTGGGACCCAGAGCCTCCATACCAACGGCTTCGATGAGGCCCTCGGCCTACCCACGGAGAAGGCAGCCAAGATTGCCCTGCGCACGCAGCAGATCGTCGGTTTCGAGTCCGGCATCGCCGACACCGTCGATCCGCTGGCTGGCTCATGGTTCGTCGAGTCACTCACCGATGCTGTCGAAGCTGGAGCCTGGGAGTACCTCGGCCGCATCGACGAGTTGGGTGGCGCTGTTGAGGCCATCGAGGGCCAGTTCATGCAGCAGGAGATCGAGCAGGCCGCCTACGCCTATGCCAAGGACATCGACTCGGGGCACAAGGTTGTCGTCGGAGTGAACCGATTCGTCGATGATGTGGAAGCACCGAACGACGTCTTTCCCATCGATGCCGAGCTCCAGCGCTCGCAGGTGGCCCGGGTGGGCCGGGTACGTGCCGAGCGAGACCAGAACGGCGTGGATGCTGCGCTTGCCGATGTCGAGGCAGCGGCTCGAGGCACGCAGAACCTCTTGGTCCCCATGAAGGTGGCCCTGTCTCGCATGGCCACACTCGGCGAGGTGTCCGACGTGCTGCGCGGCGTCTTCGGGGAGTTCCACCCGAACGGCTGACGGTCGAGGACTCTGGTGTCCCACCCTCCTGCGAACATTGATGTCGACAGGCGGCGGATCACCTTGAGCAACACCATGGCGGTGATAGTGACAGGCGCAACGGTCGTCTGCGATCTCGGTTAGCCGACATCGCAGGCGACCGTTCTGCGTTGTCCATGCATGTCGGACGAGGCGAGATCACCGGGCCTCAGGGGCTGAGTCGGCCCCTGAGGTTCACCCAGCGGTGCGCTGCAGCAGGCGTTGGCGCGTCGAGGTACTCAGCGCGGCATCGATGGCAGTCCATGCCATGGCCAGTGCGCCGTCACGGACAGCGACATCGGCGGACGGCTCGATGCAGGCAGCAGCGAACTCGGGCTGATGATTGACCGAACCGCCAGATTCGATGCCGATCAGCGGGTGGATCGTTGGCACCACCAACGACACATTTGCCATGTCGGTCGAGAGCGTCGGCTTGGGCGCACCTTCGTCGTCGAGGGTGAATTGGCGACCGAGGCTTTCGGCGTTTCCTCGGTAGAGGTCGAGAAGTCCTTGATCGCTCTCCATGTGGGAGTAGTCGTTGGCCACGGATGCGAACGCCACGTCACATCCAGTGGCGAGGGCCCCTGCCTCAAAGCAGGCTCGGACCTTGGGCATCAACTCGTTCAGCCGATTGATGGTGGTGGTCCGGGCCATGAACCGTCCGACCACCCGAGACGGGATGATGTTGGCTGCCTCGCCACCCGAGGTGACGATCCCGTGTACTTGGTCGCCGGGTAGGAGTTGCTGGCGAAGCAGGCCGATGGCCACCTGGGCCACGACCATGGCATCACCTGCATTGCGACCCTGCCAAGGAGCCGCAGACGCGTGGGCAGTCCGGCCGGTGAAGATCACATCGAAGTGGGACACCGCCAAACAGGCAGCCTCGAGCCGTTCGGTGGCCCAAGGGTGAACCATCATGGCCAGGTGTACTTCATCGAACGTGCCCTGCTCCACCATGGTGATCTTCCCTCCGCCACCCTCTTCGGCCGGGGTCCCGATCACCCGAACCGTCAGGCCAAGCTCGTCGGCCACCGGCACCAAGCCGACTCCAGCACCCACCGCTGAAGCCGCGATGATGTTGTGCCCGCACGCGTGTCCGACGTCAGGTAGGGCGTCGTACTCGGCGCATATGGCAACGACCAGAGGCCCCGACCCGACTTCGGCGACGAACGCCGTGTCCATGCCGGCCGTTCCCCATGCGACGTCGAACCCTGCTTCAGTCAACGCGTCAGCGGTCAGCGCCGAGGACACCGTCTCTTCGAAGCACAACTCGGGATGGGCGTGGATGGCTCTGCTGAGATCGACCAGTTGGCCCAATCGCTCATCCACGGCTTCTTGCGCCGCCCGCTTCAGTTCGGTGCCGAGTTCCTGATCGGACAAGGGAGCTCCCGAGTTACTCGATGACGGCGATGACGTCACCAGGGCCGACGGATTCGCCCGGAGAGACCCGGACCTCCTTCACGGTCCCAGCCTTCTCGGCGTTGACGTTGTTCTCCATCTTCATGGCTTCGAGCACGCAGACGGTCTGGCCAGCCTCGACCTCGTCACCCACTGCGACGAGCACCTTGACGATGGTTCCCTGCATGGGAACGGCCACCGTGCCCGAGCCACCGCCTACTGATGCAGCCTTTGACCGCTTGGCGCCACCGGCGCGTCCACCACCGGCCTTACCAGCATGCACGGCGACGGCATCCCCAAGGTCGGGCACCCAGAGCTTCACTTGGAAGCGCCGTCCATCCACCTCGGCGGTTACATCACGCAGAACGCGGGGCACTGCCTCTTCGCCATCGGCAGGAGCAGGAGCGGGAGGGGCCACCTCGGCAGTGATGCCCGAAAGGTCGAGGTTCTTCTCCACCCAGTTGGTGGAGTGGGTCCCGTCGACGAAGTCGGGGTGCTCGAGGATGGCTACGTCGGCAGGAAGCGTGGTGGCGACACCTTCGACGACCATCTCGTCGATGGCTCGGAGCAGACGCCGACGTGCTGCTTCGCGGTCGTGACCCCAGACGATCAACTTGGCCACCAGGTTGTCGTAGAACTGACTGACGGTGTCACCGGACTCGTAGCCCGCATCGAGGCGCACGCCGGGCCCACCTGGGGCCACCATCTTCGTGATGGTGCCTGGCGATGGCGTGAAGGCACCGCCCGCCGGGTTCTCGGCATTGACCCGGACCTCGATGGCGTGGCCATTGCGCTGAATGTCGTCCTGGCTCATCGTGAGTGCCTCACCGGAGGCAACCCGCAACTGCCACTCGACCAGGTCGAGGCCAGTCACCAGTTCGGTCACCGGGTGCTCCACCTGGAGGCGTGTGTTCATCTCCAAGAAGAAGAACTCGCCGTCTTGGTAGAGGAATTCTACGGTGCCAGCGTTCACGTAGCCGCAGGCCTCGGCCACCTTCACCGATGCTTCGCCCATGGCTCGACGGACATCATCGGGGAAGTTCGGAGCCGGGCTCTCTTCCACCAGCTTCTGGTGGCGCCGTTGGGCCGAGCAGTCGCGCTCGCCGAGCCACAGGGTGTTGCCATGGGTATCGGCGATGACCTGCATCTCGACGTGCCGTGGCCAGGCCAGGTAGCGCTCTACGTAGCATTCGTCCCGACCGAAGTAAGCGAGCGACTCTCGCATGGCTGATTCGAGAGCATCGGCGGCTTCGTCGGGAGTCTCGACGACCTTCATGCCTCGGCCGCCGCCACCGAAGGCCGCCTTAATGGCTACGGGCCATCCGTACTGCTCGCCGAAACTGACCACCTGGTCGGGCGTCGTCAGGACCTCGGTATTGCCAGGCACGCCGGACACGCCAGCGGCCTCGGCGGCGTGGCGGGCGCTGATCTTGTCGCCCATCACCTCGATCGCTTCGGGGGGAGGCCCGATGAACGTCACGCCCCGTTCGGTGATGGCCCGAGCGAAGTCGGTGTTCTCCGAGAAGAACCCGTAGCCAGGGTGGACACCGTCGGCGCCGCTGCGCTCGATGATGTCGAGGATGGCTTCGGTGTTGAGATACGACTCTGCTGCGGTCTGCCCGCCCAGGGCATAGGCCTCGTCGGCCAGTCGGACGTGCAGAGCGTTGCGATCGAGCTCGGAGTAGACCGCCACAGTGGCAATGCCCATCTCACGGCACGTGCGGATGACCCGCACGGCGATCTCTCCGCGGTTGGCGATGAGGACCTTCTTCAGCACGCTGCGCCTTTCGACGATCGGTCGGGCTTCCTCGTCTGGAGTCCGACGCTTCTCGGGTTGTTCACCACTCTCTCACGCCTGCGCAGGGCACCGGGACACGGGTGAACTTGTCGCATTGCTTAGAGAGGTCACAGCCTCCCACGAGCCGTAGGGTGTGTGCCATGTCGGACTCCCGGTTCAATGACGTGCGCCGCTTTTCCTCGATCGACTCCACCAACCGGTATCTCCTTGACGAGGCACGGGCTGGAGCGCCTGAGGGAGTGGTAGCCGTGGCTGATCACCAGACGGCGGGGCGCGGCAGGCTCGGTCGCTCCTGGGAGGCACCCCCAGGGGCCAACCTCTTGATGTCGGTGTTGTTGCGTCCGGATCTGCCTGCCAACGAGCGTCATCTGGTCACGGCGGCGGTTGCACTGGCCGCATGTGATGCCATCGAGTCTCTGCCGCGTGAGTTGGCACTGGCAGGGCTGGTCAAGATCAAGTGGCCCAACGATCTAGTTGACCGCACCGGTCACAAGCTTGCCGGCGTGCTCGCCGAGGCCGATCTGACCGCCACTGCGGGAGGTCCTCCGCCCGTGGTGGTCGGCATCGGCATCAACGTCAACTGGCCCGGACCCAATGATGATCTGCCTCCTGAGTTGGCCTCGACTGCCACGTCGCTGCGCCTCCAGGCTGCGGGTGGGGGTGAGGTGGACCGGGAGATGGTGCTCGCCGGTGTGCTGACAGAACTCGAGCTCCGGGTGGCGGCCCTTGCCAATCCGACCGGTCGGCAAGGGCTGGCCTCGGACCTGGCCGCACAGTGCACGACGATTGGTGCCAGCGTCCGTGTCGACCTGCCCGATGGATCGTTCGAAGGGCTGGCCACTGGGTTGACTCCTGAAGGTCACCTTGTGGTCGACGTCGATGGAGCACCGCGCACCGTGGTTGCTGGTGACGTGGTTCACGTGCGTCCTCGGGTCTGATTCACCTGGGCCCACCGGAGAGCGATACGGCCTCGACGCGGGCGCAGCACCAAGCGACGGGGGTGAATGGGTGCAACTGGGAGGCACCCGATGTGCCCCTCAGAGGGAACGGAGTAGCGCGCCCCCTCACGACTACGCTGGGCGTTCATGCGACTACTCGTGACCGGCGGCGCCGGATTCATCGGATCGAACTTCGTCCGCTACTGGGTCGATCAGCACCCTGACGATGCCGTGGTGGCCTTCGATGTGCTCACCTATGCCGGCAACAGGCCCAACCTCGACGACGTGGAGGACAGGATCGCCTTTGTGCAGGGTGACATCGGCGACCTTGACGGCGTGACGGCCACGTTGGCAGAACATGAGATCGACGTGATCGTCAATTTCGCTGCCGAGTCGCACAACTCGCTGGCCATCCTCGACCCGACCCGGTTTTTCCAGACCAACGTCATGGGCACCCAGGCGCTGGCCGAGGCGGCCCGCCGCCATGGCGTGGCTCGGTTCCACCACATCTCGACGTGCGAGGTCTACGGCGATCTGCCGCTCGACTCGGACGAAGTTTTCACCGAGGAGACCCCGTACCGTCCCCGCACGCCCTACAACGCATCCAAGGCTGGAGGTGATCACGCCGTGCGGGCCTATGTCGAGACCTACGGACTGCCGGCCACGATCACCAACTGCTGCAACAACTACGGCCCCTACCAGTTTCCCGAGAAGGTCATCCCCCTCTTCACGGCCCGAGCGCTTGATGACCAGGCACTGCCTGTCTACAAGTCGAGTCAAAACAAGCGCGAGTGGCTCCACGTGGACGACCACTGTCGGGCCATCGACCTCGTGCTCCAGCATGGGCAAGTAGGAGAGACCTACAACGTGGGAAGCGGCGTGGAAGCCTCGGTCGAGCAGATTGCCGATGCCGTCCTGTCAGCCACCGGGCGGCCTCAGTCGCTCAAGGAGACGGTGCCCGACCGGCCCAGCCATGACCGGCGCTACCTTCTCGACTCGACCAAGATCCGTACCCAGCTGGGCTGGGAGCCGACCGTTGAGTTCGACCAAGGTCTGGCCGACACGGTGGCGTGGTACGCCGACCACCGCAGTTGGTGGGAGCCGCTGCGTGACCGAGCCCCAGTTGTTGAAGGTGCATGGGAAGGTCCGGCTGCTGGGAGTAGCCGTCCGTGAGCAGTCCAACCGGAGGACCCCTGCGGGTCCTGGTTACTGGGGGTAACGGTCAGCTCGGACGTGATGTTCGTGACGTGCTTGCCGGTGCCGTGCCCGCCGGAGGCCTGCCTGCCTCCGATCTGGCCGGTTCGATCCTGCCAGCCGTCGAGCCCGGTGCCTTCGAGGTGCTGGCCACTGACATCGACACGTTGGATCTGGTCGACCGGCGTGCCGTTCTGGACGCAGTAGGCGAGTTCCGGCCGGACGTGATTCTGCACGGCGGCGCGTACACGGCAGTCGATGCGTGCGAAGCAGATCCGGATACGGCCTTTGCCGTCAACTCCCTCGGCACCCGTTCGATGGCCGAAGCAGCCGTGGCCGTCGGCGCCCATCTCGTCTACGTCTCAACCGACTACGTGTTCGATGGCACTGCTGACCGGCCCTACGTCGAGTGGGATGCCACTGCACCTCGTTCCGTCTACGGGCGTTCGAAGCTCGGGGGCGAGCAGGAGGTGCGATCCATCGCCGGCCCCTCAGGCACCATCGTGCGCACTGCATGGGTAAGCGGAGCCCACGGGGCCAACATGGTCAAAACTGTCCTGCGACTTGCCGACGCCGACTCGGGCAGCACGCTGCGCTTTGTTGACGACCAGATCGGCTGCCCAACCTTCACTGCCGACCTCGCTCGTGCCGTCGTGCGCATCGGCACCGATCGGCGCCCTGGCACGTTCCACGTGACGAACCAGGGGGAGACCAGTTGGTTCGGGTTTGCCCGTGCCGTCCTGGAAGCGGCCGGCCACGACCCCGCTCGGGTCCAACCAATCGCAACGTCGGACCTCGACCCGCCTCGACCTGCACCCCGCCCGGCCAACTCGAGATTGGACAGCATCGCCCTGCGGCTGTCGGGTCTGCCCGTCCTGCCGCCGTGGGAGGCATCACTGGCTCGGCTGGTGGCCGTTCTCCAGGAAGCATCGGCCTGACGATGGCCTCGAGCCCCACAATCCCGAACGACATCACAGAGAGGCAATTGCCCCATCATGGTTGACAATCTGACGCATGCCCCTGCGGCCAGTACTGCTTCTGGCGAGTCCGCCTTCGGTCGGCCCACGTCTGGTCCCAGTCACGTCATCGCCGTCATCGGGGTCGGCTACGTCGGCCTGCCCACCGCGGCAACCCTTGCTCACCTCGGACACAAGGTCACCTGCGGGGATGCCAACCCCACCAAGGTCGAGATGCTCCAGCGCGGAGAGGTCCCCATCGTCGAAGAGCACCTTGACGCACTGGTCCGGGAAGGCCTCGACTCGGGAAATCTCCGGTTCGTTCTGGGCGCCACCGACGCCGTTCGGGGTGCCGAGTTCGTCTTCCTCTGCGTGCCGACCCCTCAGGGCGACGACGGGTCCGCAGACCTGTCCTACGTGGAGGCTGTCGCCGCCGAGATCGGTCCCCACCTGAAGCCTGGGACCATCATTATCAACAAGTCGACCGTGCCTGTGGGCTCAACACTGGTGGTCGAGCGGGTCCTCGGTCGCACCGACATCCAGGTCGTCTCGAATCCTGAGTTCTTGCGCGAGGGAACTGCCGTCCCAGACAGCCTGCACCCTGAACGGATCGTCGTGGGTGCCGACGACCAGGCGGCCGCTGCTCGGGTGGGCGAACTCTTCTCCGGCACCCAAGCCCCACTCCTCATCACGGATGCAGCCACGGCCGAGACCATCAAATACGCCTCAAACGCATTCCTGGCCACCAAGTTGAGTTACATCAACGCCGTGGCCAGCCTGTGTGAGGCGGTCGGAGCCGACGTGCGAGACGTGATCTTGGGACTGGGCTACGACAAGCGGATCGGTTTCGAGTACCTCAAGCCGGGCCCAGGCTGGGGTGGAAGTTGTTTGCCGAAGGACACCCGGGCGCTGGTGCACATCGCTGAGCAGGCTGGCTACGACTTCTCGTTCCTCAAGGGGGCCATCGCCACCAACGACGAGCAGTTCGAACGGGTGGTAGCCAAGGTGCGGGTTGCTCTCGGAGCGCCTGCGGAGGCGAGCCCGGGCGATCTGGACGGCAAGGTCATCGCCATCTGGGGTCTCGCCTTCAAGGCCGGAACCGACGATCTGCGCAACTCACCTGCCGTTGAGGTGGCTCAACGTCTGGCTCGTGACGGTGCGACCGTGCAGGCCTACGAGCCAACTGTCAGAGTCCCTGCTGGCGAGGTGTCGCTGGTGGTCCAAGGGGCCGAGGCTCCCGAGACCGAGGGTGCGGGAACACTACGGGCCTTCGGTGACGCCATCTCCGCCTGCGAGGGTGCTGGCGTCGTCGTCGTGCTCACCGAGTGGGATCAGTTCCGCTGGCTTGACTTCGAGGCCGTCCGGGAGGTCATGGCCCAGCCTGCGGTGGTCGATGCTCGCAACTTGCTCGACCCAGCACAGGTGCGACGCTTCGGGTTCTCCTACGTGGGGATCGGGCGCCGGTGAGCGGGCGGGTCGTCGTCCTGGGAGGGTCCGGCTTCCTCGGCTCGCATCTCTGCGACCAACTCTTGGCACGAGGGGATGAGGTCGTCTGCGTGGACGATCTGTCGACGGGTCGAATCGCCAACGTGGCGCATCTGGATGAACGGCCCGACTTCACCTTTATCGAGGCAGATGTCTCCATGGGTATCCCGGTCGACGGTCCGGTGACAGCTGTGTGCAACTTGGCCAGCCCCGCCTCACCGCCGGACTACCTGGCGCTACCTCTCGAGACGCTTGCCGTGGGCAGCGAGGGAACCCGTCACGGACTGGAGTTGGCCGCTCGCCATGGGGCCCGGTTCCTCATGGCGTCGACCAGTGAGGTCTATGGCGACCCGGAGGTCCATCCTCAGGCCGAGTCCTACTGGGGTCGGGTCAACCCCATTGGACCTCGAAGTGTCTACGACGAGGCCAAGCGGTTTGCCGAAGCAATCACCATGGCGCACCATCGGACCCTGGGAACAGATGTGGCCATCGTTCGGATCTTCAACACCTACGGCCCTCGTCTCCGTCCTGACGACGGACGAGTGGTGTCGAACTTCTTGCTCCAGGCCATGCGGGGAGAGCCGCTCACCGTCTATGGCGATGGCAGCCAGACGCGAAGCCTCTGCTACGTAGAAGACGAGGTCCGAGGCCTGATCGCGTTGCTCGACTCGGATCTCGTTGGACCGGTGAACATCGGCAATCCGGACGAGTACACCGTCCTTCAACTGGCGCAGACCGTCATCGCCCAGCTGAACTCGGCTTCCGTCATCGAGCACCGGCCGCTCCCCACGGACGATCCGACCCGACGCCGGCCTGACATCACGGTGGCTCGAGGTGAACTCGGCTGGGAGCCGACCACCAGCCTCGAGGACGGACTTGCCCGCACCGCGGCCTACTTGGCCACCGATGCCGGTCTGACATTGGGGTCGTGATGACGAACCATGATGAGATCCCTGGTGCACTGAGCGTCAGCGCAGATGACCGACGCATGCCTTGTCGTCGAGGCATGCAACTGATGTACGACGAGAGGCTCCCGACTGTCGGGGGCGGACGAGGAGAGCGGGTAGATGGCTGAGCGCGCAGGGAGCGATCCCTCAGACAGCAACGAGGCGGCGGTGCCTTCGAACTACGAGTTGCTCACGGTGATTGTGCCCGTCTACAACGAACGGGTCACCGTCGCTGAAGTGATCCGACGGATCCGCGCTGTCGAGATCCCGGTGGCGGTCGAGGTGATCGTGGTCGACGACGGCTCTTCGGATGGCACCGACAAGGTCCTGAGCGCACTTGGCGACTCGACTGTCCGCGTGCTGCGCCACACGGTGAATCAAGGCAAGGGGGCAGCCATCCGCACCGGCATGGCCGCGGCCCGAGGTGACCTGCTGCTCATCCAGGACGCTGACCTCGAGTACGACCCGAAGGACTGGCCGCGACTTCTCGAACCCGTTCTGTCCGGCAAGGCTCGGGTCGTCTACGGCAGCAGGTTTACCGGCGAAAGGATGAACATGCTGCCGCTCCACTGGATCGGCAACCGCTTCTTGTCGCTGGTGACCAACATCCTGTACTCGTCGACGATGTCGGACATGGAGACCTGCTACAAGCTCTTCGACCGAAGGGTTCTCGAGGGAATCACCATCCAATCGGACAAGTTCGATTTCGAACCCGAGATCACCGCGAAAATTCTGCGTCGAGGTGTGCGTATCTATGAGGTGCCGATCAGCTACGCCGGACGTGAGCTCGACGAAGGCAAGAAGATCACCTGGCGAGACGGTTTCGGTGCCCTCCGGGCCCTTATCAAGTACCGGTTCACGCGGATCGATCCGTGAGCGGCAGCGCCCGAGCGCGCACCGCTGCCGTGGTGGTGGCCTATGAGTCTGGTGTGGCGCTGGCGCGGTGCACCGAAGATCTGGCCGCCGCCGGCGTAGCCGAATTGGTAGTCGTCGACAACGGCTCGACCGATGGTTCGGTCGAGGCTGCCCGCACGAACGCCCCGGATCTGGTCGCCATTACACCGGGCCACAACCTGGGCTACGGCTCGGCGGCAAACCGGGGTGCTGCGGCAACGTCGGCGCCGTTCCTCCTGGTGTGCAACCCGGACCTCGAGGTGCCAGCCGAGGCCATCGATGTTCTGGTCGCCGCCCTTGACGAAGATCAGCGTCGGGCGGTAGCGGGCCCGCTCATCCGCACGCCTTCAGGCGAGCGTTATCCGTCAGCCCGTCACTTCCCATCACTCGTGGATGCCGCTGGCCATGCTCTGTTGGGACTTTTTCAACCGGACAACCGGTTCACTCGGGCCTATCAGCGTGCCGATCTCACCGGGTCGTCCACCGTGCCGGTCGACGCCGACTGGGTATCCGGTGCCTGTTTCTTGGTCCGTCGTGACGCCTTTGAGGAGGTCGGCGGGTTCGACGAGTCGTACTTCATGTATGCCGAGGACGTCGATCTGTGTTGGCGCCTGGGTCGGGCTGGTTGGCACGTGGTCTATGCCCCTGCCGCTGAGGTCACCCATGTCCAGGGAACGTCTACTGCCCGGCATCCCTACCGGATGATCCTCGAACACCACCGGTCGTTGCTGCGCTTTGCCGGCAGATCTACCCGTGGATGGCACCGGATCATGCTCCCCGCTGTTGCGGTCGGTATAGCCACTCGGTGCGGCCTCGCTGTGGTGGCGCGGGCCATGCAGTCATGATGTCTGGGTGGCGAGCGACGCGTGCGTCCAGCCAACCTGGGTTGACGTTGTAGGGTACGTGCGCCATGGCGACAAATCAGACGGGCAAATGGGTCCAGCGTGCGGCAAGTACGGGCGGCGGTAAGACCTATCGCGGCCAGACCCCGGTCAACTACTACGCAGCGTTGGTGATCATCTGCGTCGTCGGTTTCGCACTCATCGTGGTCAGCCGGTACCAGTTGTCCCACACGTCGGCCTCGTCGTCCGGACCGCCCACGACGCAGCAGGTGTGGCACGCCGCCCTGGGTATCGATATCTGCGGGACGATCGAACCGAACCTCCCAGCCAGCACCAACAAGTCACAGACGGGCCTGATCGCTGACGGCAATGGCGTCCTTACGATCGCACCGAAGAACAGCTCCGAGTCCGGGGCAAACGCAACATTGGGCAAGTTCGTCCAGGGTTACAAGGGCTTGCAGCTGACCAACTCGACGATCCAGTACCCCGGGAAGCCGGTCTACTCCAATGGTCAGTTCTGCCCCAAGGGGACGCCCGATGCGGGTAAGGCTGGCGTGGTGATCGTCTACCAATGGCCCAACTTCACGTCGAAGTCGGGTTCACAGACCCCCGGTGACCCCCAGAGCCTCCTGTTCACCAATGGCCAGTTGATCACCATGGCATTCGTGCCGGCAGGGACCACGATCCCCAAGCCCCCGTCGCAAGCCATCACGAACCTGATCACGGCAGCCAACAGCGGCCCGACGGTGCCGTCGACCACGGCCCCAGCCACGGCAACCACGGCCCCAGTCACGTCAACCACGGCCCCAGTCACGTCGACCACGGCCCCAGTCACGTCGACCACGGCCCCAGTCACGTCAACCACGGCTCCAGCCACAACGACCACGGCTGCTGGATCCAAGTAGTGAAAGCCGTTGTCCTGGTGGGTGGCGAGGGAACTCGCCTCCGACCTCTCACGCTGACCACGCCGAAACAGATGCTCCCCGTGGTCGAACAGGCCATGGTCGAGCGGGTGCTGGGTCACCTGGCCAAGCACGGCATCGAAGAAGCTGTGCTCTCTCTCGGCTACCGCCCAGACTCGTTCACTGAGGCCTATCCCGACGGGGTCATTGCTGGGGTGCGTTCGAAGTATGCCGTTGAGCCCAGCCCACTCGACACTGCCGGTGCCATCCGGTTCGCCGCCGAGTACGCAGGAATCGACGACACGTTCGTCGTCCTGAATGGCGATGTGCTGACCGACATCGACATCACGTCGCTGGTCGCCTTCCATCGCCAGCACGAGGCAGAAGGCACCATCGCCCTCACGCCGGTAGACGATCCGAGTCACTTCGGTGTTGTCCCCACCGATGAGTCGGGCAAGGTGACTGCCTTCATCGAGAAGCCCCCGCGTGACGAGGCGCCCACCAATCTGATCAACGCAGGGATCTACGTCCTGGAGCCGTCCGTCTTGGGGCGCATCGCTCCCGATGTGCGTGTGTCCATCGAGCGCGAGACGTTCCCCGCCCTGGTGGCTGGTGGTCGACTGTATGCGCAGGGTTCGGATGCGTACTGGCTGGACACCGGCACACCCGTCGCGTACCTGCGGGCGCACAGCGACTTGCTGACCGGCCGGAGGGGCGTCGCTCCCGCTCCTGGTGCCACTGAAGATCTTGACCTGGGACCTGGGGTCTGGGTCATCGGTGAGGTCGATGCCGTGCCTGGGACCGTGGAACGTTCGCTCCTCGGTGCTGGCTCTTCGATCGCTTCAGATGCAACGGTGACTGATTCGGTGATCGGAGCGGGTTCCATCGTCGAATCGGGGGCCACGGTGACATCCTCACTGCTACTGCCTGGAGCCCGGATCGCCGCAGGGGCCACGGTAGAGTTCTCGATCGTGGGACCTCGGGCGACGATCGGTCAACGCTGCACGGTGACGGGAACGTCCGTCGTTGGTGCAGGCGCAGTCATCGCCTCGGGTACGGTCCTCGACGGCGAACGTTTCCCGGGAGCATCGTGAGATGAAAGCACTCGTCACCGGCGGGGCCGGTTTCATCGGCTCGACCTTGGTCGACCGCTTGCTGGCCGAGGGTCACTCGGTCGATGTGATCGATGACCTTTCGACCGGTTCGCTGGGCAACCTGGCCATGGCACGGGCCGCAGGCGATAGCAACCTGACGTTCCATCGGATGGATATCCGTTCGCCTGAGGTCGTGGAGTTGATCGGACGTCGCCAGCCCGAGGTGATCTTCCACCTTGCCGCCCAAGCCGATGTCCGGGTGTCGGTTGCCGATCCGGTATTCGATGCTGACATCAACCTTCTCGGCACGCTGCGCATCCTCGAGGGTGCCCGGGCGGCCGGAGCAGCCAGGGTGGTGTTCGCGGCCAGCGGCGGCACGCTCTATGGCGAACCGGACGACTCCGAACTCCCGCTGAAAGAGTCATTGCCGCAGCATCCGCTGTCGCCGTACGGCGTGTCGAAGAAAGCCGCCCTCGACTACTTGTTGGCCTATCGGGAGTTGCACTCGCTCGAGTTCGCCGCCTTGGCCTTGGCCAACGTGTACGGACCCCGCCAGGATCCCCACGGTGAGGCGGGCGTGGTCGCCATCTTCGCCGAGCGGCTTCTGAAGGGCGAGACGGTCACCATCTTCGGAGACGGTGAGCAGACCCGCGACTTCGTCTATGTCGATGACGTCGTCGACGGCTTCGTCCGGGCGGCTACCCGAGGTGGAGGGCTGGTGTGCAACATCGGCACTGGCAAGGAAACCTCGGTGAACACGCTGTTCCGAGAGATGGCCATCCAGGCTGGCGTCGAGGTGACTCCCGAGTACAAGCCCCTCCGTGCGGGGGAGTTGGCCCGCAATTGCCTGGACCCGTCACGGGCTGGAATCCAGCTCGGATGGAGCTCGTGGACCCCCCTCGGCGAGGGCACATTGGCCACCATCGAGTTCGTCCGCACTCGCCTCCAGGAGTCCGGCGAGCTCTGAAAACGAGCGGCCGGTCCCGGTTGAGGGCTCCGGTCGGGTAGGGTGTACTCATCCCCGGTCCGGCTTCGACGCCGATGCCCGCGGACCCCTGAGGCACACTCCGGTGCTTCCGCGCATCCCGAAAGCACCCATGTCTCCCTCTGCATCCCCGTCCGTAGCTTCTTCGTCGCCGTCTTTTGCCGATCTTGGCGTACCCTCCGACATCGTCGACGTCCTTGACGGGTCGGGCATCACGTCGCCCTTCCCCATCCAGGCCATGACCCTGCCCGATGCCCTCGCTGGGCGTGATGTCTGCGGCAAGGCCCCGACGGGATCGGGCAAGACCCTGGCCTTCGGGATCGGAGCGGTGGCACGCCTCGACGGCCCTCCGGCCCAGCCCAAGCGCCCGCGCGTCCTTGTCTTGACCCCCACCCGGGAGTTGGCCTCGCAGGTCGCCGCAGAGCTGCAAGTGTTGGCATCGGCTCGCAAGTTGCGGGTGTCGTGTTTCTATGGCGGCGTCGGCTACGGCCCTCAGTTGAAGGATCTGTCCCGTGGCGTCGACGTTGCGGTGGCCTGCCCGGGCCGCTTGGGCGACTTGATCGAACGAGGGAGCATCCGCCTCGACGCAGTGGAAGTCGTTGTGCTCGACGAGGCCGACCGCATGGCCGACATGGGCTTCCTCCCCGACGTCAAGCGTCTCTTGGACAAGACCCCCGAGGGGCGCCAGACCCTCCTGTTCTCCGCGACGCTCGACGGGGACATCGATGTGCTCGTCCGTCGCTACCAGAAGGACCCTGCTCGCCACGAACTTGAGGTCGACGAGGACGACAAAGGCACGGCGGTGCATCTTTTCTGGCGTGTGTCCTCGGGCGATCGGCTCGAGCGGACCGCTGAGGTCGTGTCCGCAGCCGGGCCGACCATCGTCTTCACACGGACCAAGCATGGCGCTGACCGAGTGGCCCGACAGCTCGAGCAGCAAGGCATTCGAGCCGTGGCCATCCACGGCGACCGCAGCCAGAAGCAGCGGGAACGCGCCTTGGATGCCTTTGTGCGCGGAGCAGCCGATGCCCTCGTGGCCACCGACGTGGCGGCCCGAGGGATTCACGTGGATGGTGTGCGTGCCGTGGTCCACTTCGATCCGCCGGCTGACCCCAAAGACTTCGTGCACCGTTCCGGGCGCACGGCCCGTGCTGGCGCCACCGGCGTCGTGGTGACCTTGGTGACGGCGGACAAGACGGGTGCGGTCAAGCGCCTGCAGCGTGACCTGTTCATGCCGGTCGGCACGGTCGAGCCGTCGACCAAATCCATCATCGACGTGCTTGGCCCGACGCCGCCTCGCCGCACCGTGACCCCTCGGGCCGAGAGCGACGACGACCGTCGTGGTGGCGGTCACCGTGGTCGACGTGATGGCGATCGCAGCGGACCGCCTCGTGCTCGCCGATCGGGCGGGCCCCGTGGCGCTGGAGATGCAGGGGGAGTCAAGCGGCGCAACGGCGTAGGCCCGAACAAGCCCCGCAGCGCAGAATCAAGTGATCGACCTGTTCGCTCAGACCGTGACGATCGTCCCGTGAGGTCAGATCGCGATGACCGTCCGACTCGATCGGGATCTGACGGGCGGCCAGGGAAGCGGAGCACCACATCGCAGCCAGGCAAGCCGGGGAAGTTCTCCGGTTCCGCCAAGCC
>CAIQOJ010000011.1 GCA_903873395.1 uncultured Acidimicrobiaceae bacterium | reverse complement strand
GGGCACGTGCGGTGTTCGGTCGAGCGTTCATCTCCGCTCGACCGGGTTCCGGCACTGGCAGGCCTGCGCCCCTGCGAACAGGCGACCAGGACTTCAAGCGCAGCACGGATCGTTCAATGAGCCACCAGCTGGCCCCGGCCAAGGGGGACCGTCCTGACGATCAAGAAGAATAGACAGGGCACGTAGCCCCACCGTGCCGCTCCCGGATGGCAAAGAGCTCCTGGACCAGTTACCGGGGCCCGCTCAGAATTGGTGGAGCGGGGCATCCCAGCCTGGCAACGAGGATCCAATGAGAACCAGAATCGCCAAGTTTGGTTCTGGCTACCCAAAGGAACTCATCTCGGCGACGTCACACCCGAAGAGCTTCCCTCCATCACCAACGTCTTCAATCACCAACCTCGGCGCATGTTCGGGTGGGAGAGCTCAGCAGATCGCTACGCTGCCGCCCCGTGTACTGACCGGTAGAACTCGCCGTCCTAGTCGGAGATCTGCCGATGTCCTTTAGGCGGAGACTTCGCTTCTCGATGAGCCACCAACTCGCGACTGCCAGTGCGCCGGCCATGAGGAACGTGAGAATTACGTAGGGAAGGTAGCCCCAACGGAACACTCCCCACAGAGCAAGCAGCTGGGCGGCAGGAAAGGCATAGATGTAGAGCCCGTAGGAGTAGTCGTTGCTGACCCCGATGGAGCGACCGGGGAGGTGGGCTCCGAGCCAGAGGATGGGATAGACCAGCAGCAACGCAGATAGATCGGACCGAGTCAGGCTTGCCGCCGGGATTCCAGCCCCCACGGGGATGAGATACGACCCGCCCATTAGTGCGACCGACCCGAACGCAAGCCAACCCGAATCTGGAATCTGATGCCGGTAGAGATAGATGATCGATCCAACCAGGAATACGGGTACGAAACGCAAGACGTTTGTAAGTTCCCAGTGGTGCAAAGCGTCAAACTGCGCATTGAGGACCGGAGTCGAAGTGATGACTATTTCGACCACCCAGACGCCAAGGGCGAATCCGACTACTGCGATTCGGTGCCGCATGGCTCCAGCGAAGGCCAGGACCCCGATGATCAAGTAGCAGATGAACTCGTAGAAGAGGGTCCAGATTGAGCCGTTCCATGCGTAAGGGAACGGCACGTGGGCGAGGGTGCCCGAAATGCTGATTTGAGTGAGATGGAGCCAGGAGTTCCGCACCACGTAGCCCACCGGTCCAGCAGGCTGATGGAGGTAGGCGGAGAGGCCAGCCGTCGGATGCAGTTGCATCCATCCCAACCAACCGAACACAGCTGCCGTCAGGGCCAGACAGGCCCAGTACGCCGGGAAGATCCGAAGCAACCGATGCCACAAGAACCGTGCGGCTCCGTTCGCCTCTGCGCTGCCAGCAATGAGGTAGCCACTGATCCCAAAGAAGCTGAAGACCGCTAGGGTCCCGATCGAAGTCCAGCCAAGTATCCGCTCGCTTCCATAGCCGCCGAGTGTGACGGCGTGAGCTAGGACCACAAGGGATGCCAGGAGTAGGCGGATCAGGTTCAGGCTGTTTGAGCGAGGAAGCAGAGCATCGCCGATCGTGCGACTTCCGCGGTCTTCGATGTCCCCTGATCGAGCCATTGCGTTAGCCCCCGTCTGCATGTTTGACGCCCCATCGAACTTTACTGTCGACAAGGGACAGCCATTTTCATGGAGTGCCGACCACGTTCAGCACTCCCAGCGGTGAAGAATTCGCTGATGACAAGGAAGCCGTAGACGGCGACCGTGCCTTGTGGCGTCTTGGTTCCGATCTAGTCGCGGCCGAATCCTCCGAGGTAGGCGGCGGGCGACGTGATGGCGGCTTCGGCGAATACCAGCCTGAGGATGTTGAGGCTGTTGGCCTGTGAATCACAGGACTCGCCGATCGTCGTCTGCCGTTCGCCGCCCGCTCTCACACATCTGCTTGCTCTGCCGCTTCCTCGTCGTGCAGTTCGGCCACGGCAATCTGTGCGAACAGCCGGTTGAGAACCAAGAACTTGAGCAACCAGACGATGCCAAAGGCAAGATAATTGGCTCCCAAGACAACGATCGTTCGGGTTACGTGCTTGAGGTCGTGTGCTGTCGAGAAGTTCTTGGCCAGGTTGGCAGCTACCAATGCGAAGCCGAGGCCTGTGAAGGACATGATCCAGAACGGGACCACCTCACGCCAGAAGTGCGACCGCCCGCCCTTCTTCCAGACCCAGCGCCGGTAGAGGACGTAGGAGACGCCACCGGCAATCACGTTGGCGGCCAGCGTGCACGACACCTCCGAACCGAGATGGAGGAGTCCGAAGAAGATCACCAGAAGGGTGGCCGAGGTGATAACCGAGACGACCGAGACCGCGGAGTAGCGGACGAGCTTCAGTCCTTCCGGTGAGGTCAGCAGCCCCCACGCCCTGCGCACGGCACTGGTCATATACCCACGGTACCGCCGCATCGGTGCACCCGGGGGTGCGATCAAGGGACGAGCTTCGGTGCAGGCGGGGTGCGGCGACGCGTGAGCTCAGGTAGCGCTCAGTAGTGTTGGCTGCATGGGGGATGTCGCAGTGAGCGAGCGCGTCGACACGTCGGTTGCATCCGACGTGGATGCGCGTTCCGCACCGACCGAAGGGCGGGCTCGCCGCCGTTTCGTGGTTGCGTCGATCATCGGTGTAGCCGTGGCCGCGGTGCCGTTCCTCTGGATCTTGTGGGGCACCTGGCAGTCTCCCGACTTCCTCCGGACGCTGACCTACCAGACTGACTTCTACGACGTCCAGGCTCGGGCGATGCTTCATGGGCATCTGGCCATTCCACCGGGATTGATTGGGGTCGAGGCCTTCGTCGTCCACGGTCACAGCTACACCTACTTCGGTCTGTTCCCCTCGATTCTCCGCCTGCCCTTCGTCGAGTGGGCGCCTTCGCTGTTCGGGCGATTGAGCACGCCATCGATACTGGTGGCTTGGTTGGTGTCGGCCGGCTTTGTCATCGGCCTTTCTTGGCGGGTTCGGGTCATGGTGCGCGGTAATGCTGCACTCGGATGGGCCGAGGCCATCAGCTTCGGGGCGCTCACCGCCACTGTCCAAGCTGGCTCGGTGTTTCTCCTGTTGGCCGCAACGCCCTACGTGTACAACGAGGATCTGGCCTGGAGCATTGCCCTGACCATCGGCTGCCTCTTCGTCCTTGTCGGCATCATGCAGCGTCCCACCTGGGGACGGGTGATTGCCCTCGGCTTTTTGCTGACCGCGGCTGACCTGAACCGGTTGACCACCGGATGGGCGGCCATTCTCGGAACGGTGCTGGTGGCCGGGTGGTTTGCATTGGGTCGGGGCGGGATCGAACGCCGACGGTGGTGGTTGCCGCTCTGTGCGGTCGCAGGCATCGCACTGCTGGCTGGCTGTGCAGTAAACGTGGCCAAGTTCGGCACCCTTTTCGGCCTGCCCATCACCGACCAGATCTACACCCGAGAGAATCGCTACCGACGCACGTTTCTGGCTGCTCACCATGGGTCCGAGGTGGATATCCCCTTTGTGTGGTCCAACCTGTGGGCGTATCTGCGGCCTGACGGTCTCCGGCTCACCTCGGTCTTCCCCTTCGTGACGCTGCCCTCGTCACCGGCAGCTTCGCTGGGCGGCGTGCTCTTCGACCGGCGCTACCGGACGGCAAGCGTGCCCGCTTCGATGCCCTTGCTCTTCTTGCTGTCGTGCTGGGGATTGATCTCTGCGTTCCGCCCCCGTCCTCCTGGTCAAGTGGCCAGGATGCGACTTCTTCTTTTGTCGGCTGGTGTGGCGGCAGGTGCGTTGTTGATCTGGGGCTACATCGGGCCCCGCTACCTGGCTGACTTCATGCCGCTTCTGGCCCTCGGCGCAGCGGTGGGATTGGCCGATATCTGGCGTCGCCAAGATGGGCGATCGCGTAAGCGACGGTCCCTGGCGGCAGGACTGGTCTTTGCATTGGCCGGACTGTCAATCGTCATCAACACCGGGGTGGCCATCACTCCCACGGAACAGTGGTCGACTCCGAGGGTGCGCGCCTACGTGCAGGCGCAGAAGACGGTGAGCGATGCTCTGGGCGGCCAGATCCACGCCAACGTCGTGCAAAGCGACACGGTGCCTGCGTGGGCTCCGGCCGACCAGTTGCGCATCATCGGCAACTGCGACGCCCTTTACATTTCTAACGGCGAGGACTATTCGACCGATCCGTTGGCCGCGGCAAAGAAGCAGACGTGGCAGGTGGTGGAGTACGGACCGGGTCTGCAGCGCACCTTCTATGTGACGCCGCAGGCATCCACGACCACCTCGGTCGTGCCGCTCGTACGCGCTGGGTCCTGGACGGTCGAAGCCCGGGCGATACCCCAGGCAGGAGGCAAGACGGTGCTGCTCGACTTCCCGGCGGTCGGAGGCAGTCATGCGGACCGCATCATCGAGAGCATCCCAGCCCAAGAGCCGGTGGGAGGCGCCCACCGGGTGGTCGTCCTGACCGACCCGTATACGCATCTCGTCGAGGTCACAATCGATGGCTTGGTGGTCACCAAGGCCCCACTGGTCAATGGACTTCCGGTGGCTACTGCGGTGCCAGCAGGTCAGGCATCGGCTACCACCGGGATCACCGTGGTCGACGGGACGGCGGGTGGACCACAGCCGACATTGTGCCAATCACTACAGCATGCCTAAGGGCAGGCGCTCGAAGGTGCGTTGATCAGACCACGCCAGCCCAGATGGCATCCGGTCGGATGCCGAAGGCCACCTGGCGAGCCAACTCGGCACTGACCACCGGCAGGTCGCTGGCATGGGTCACCCCGAGCAACTTGTCTTCAGTGGTGAGCACCCGAACCGGAAGCCCTGTTCCGCTGTCCACCATGGTGGCGATGACTTCGGGGAGGAGAACT
>CAIQOJ010000010.1 GCA_903873395.1 uncultured Acidimicrobiaceae bacterium | reverse complement strand
TTGTTGAGAATGGCGATCTTGACCGGGATCCGCTCGGCGCTGGCCGTGACCAACTCCTGGGCCGTCATCTGGAAGCAGCCGTCGCCATCGACAGCCCACACCATCTTGTCGGGCCGGCCGACCTTGGCGCCGATGGCCGACGGCACGGCAAATCCCATGGTGCCGAGACCACCCGAGTTCACCCAGGTGTAGGGGTGGTCGAACTGCCACCACTGTGATGCGAACATCTGGTGTTGGCCGACACCCGAGGCGACGATGGTGTCGTCCGGGGTGCCGTCGCGCAAGGCCTCAATGACGAACTGGGGCTTGAGGACGCCGGGGCCCGGGTCCTTGTCGTAGATGAGCGGAAAGCGCTCCTGCCACTCGGCCAACTGGGCACGCCACGCCGCCAGCTGGGTCCGAGGGAAGGACGCGGCCGGCGTGCCCGGGGCGGATGCCGCGCCGACAGGAGCGTCGGCCGGGGTGCCCCCCATGGTGGCCCGCGTTGACTCGTCGTGCGAAAGACCCAAGCCGTCCAAAGCGAGGAGGAGCTCTTCGATGACGAGACGGCAGTCCCCAGCCACCGCGACATCGGCCTTGCGAATCTTGTTGTGCTCGGCTGGGTCGACGTCGACGTGAATGATCTTGGCACCAGGGGCGAAGCCGTCCAGCTTCCCGGTGACCCGGTCGTCGAAGCGACTGCCCAGAGCGATCAAGAGGTCGGCCTGCTGCATGGCGGTGACGGCGGTGTAGTTGCCGTGCATGCCCGGCATGCCGAGGCACAGCGGGTGTGAGTCAGGGAAGCATCCGCGTGCCATGAGCGTGGTGACCACAGGGATCCCCGTGCGCTCGGCCAACTCGCGCAAGGCATCGGCGGCCCGTGCCTTCAAGATGCCGCCCCCGGCATAGAGCACGGGGCGCTCGGCGGAAAGAAGCAACTCGGCGGCCTGACGGATCACCGCAGGGTCGCCTTCGGTTTGGGGGTGGTAGCCAGGCAGGTCGAGGTCTTCAGCAGTCGGCCAATACCACTCCATCGTCGACTGAGCGATGTCCTTGGGGATGTCGATCAAGACAGGACCCGGGCGGCCGGTGGTGGCGACATGGAAGGCTTCGGCCACGACGCGTGGGATGTCGTTGACGTCAGTGATCAGCCAGTTGTGCTTGGTGATCCCCATGGTGATGCCAGTGATGTCGCTCTCTTGAAACGCATCGGTGCCGATTGCCGTGGTCGGCACCTGTCCGGTGATTGCCACCATCGGCGTCGAGTCCATATAGGCGTCGGCCAGCGGCGTCACGACGTTGGTGGCCCCGGGCCCCGAGGTGGCCATGGCCACACCAGGCCGCCCGGTGACCTGGGCATAGCCCTGGGCCATATGGCCTGCACCCTGCTCGTGGCGAACCAGGATGTGGCGGATCGAGGAGTCCAGGATCGGGTCGTAGACGGGCAGGATGGCTCCGCCAGGGAGGCCGAACATGACCTCCACCTCCTGCATCTCGAGGCTCTTGATGAGGGCTTGTGCTCCAGTGAGTTCCATCAGGTGCTCCCTTGTCGGCGGGGGGCTCATGCCCCGTCGGGTGGTGGTGTGGTGAGTAAGACGGGCGGGTCGGGATCCTCCCGCCGATCCTTCGCCGGCGGGCAGACATGCAAACGACCTCCCGCCAGGGAGGTCGTTGAACGCACGCGGCGGGGTGTCGTCGCGTGCGCTACGAGACGGGTACCAATGTCGAGAGATCGGAGAGGCTGCGCATGATGCAACATTCTGACACGGCGCGGGCCAGGCAGACAAGTACGCCTCTGAGCGGCCGTATCAGGCCTCGGTGATGGCCCCTCGCTCGGCACCGGTGACCAAGCGAGCGAACTTGGCCAACACTCCGGTCGTGTAGCGAGGCTCCGGATGCTTGAGGTCGGCGCGCCGTCGGTCCAACTCGTCCTCGGACACCATCAGATCGATAGTGTGTGCCGCCACATCGACCACGATGCGGTCGCCGTCTGCCACCAGTCCGATCGGACCACCATCGACGGCCTCGGGGGCAACGTGGCCGATGCAGAAGCCGTGAGTCCCACCCGAGAAGCGACCGTCGGTGACCAGGGCGCAGTCCGCTCCTCGCCCCACGCCCTTCATCGCTCCTGTCACGGCCAGCATCTCGCGCATACCGGGACCGCCCTTGGGGCCCTCGTAGCGGATGACGACCACGGTGTTGGGCTCGATGCCGCCAGCCAGGATGGCCTCCATGGCTTCGTCCTCGCCGTCGAAGACTCGGGCCGTCCCATCGAAGGTCAGGGAGTCGATACCAGCAACCTTGACCACCGCGCCCTTGGGAGCGAGTGACCCGGTGAGCACCGCGATGCCACCTTGGACATTGATGGGGTTGTCGAGATGGTGGACCACGTCCCCATCGGGGGCCGGAGCGCCGTAGTCGGCCAAGTTCTCTGCCATGGTGCGGCCTGAGACGGTCAGGACGTCACCATGGAGCAGGCCAGCGTCGAGCAGTTGGGCCAGAACCACTGGCACCCCGCCGATCCGATCGAGATCGGACATGTGGTACTTCCCATGAGGCTTGGTGTCGGCCAGATGCGGCACCCGGGCGGCCACCTTGTTGAAATCGTCGAGGTCGAGTTCGACTCGTGCCTCACTGGCGATGGCCAGGAGGTGGAGCACGGCGTTGGTCGAACCTCCCAGTGCGTTCACCACGGCGATGGCGTTCTCGAATGCCTCCTTGGTCAAGATGTCCCGAGGACGGATGCCCAATCGAAGCAGATCGACCACAGCTCGACCGGAAGCGATGGCGAAGTCTTCACGGCGACGGTCGACGGCGGGAGCCGAGGCTGAACCCAGCAGTGACATGCCGAGCGCCTCGGCTACCGAAGCCATCGTGTTGGCCGTGAACATGCCGGCACACGAACCCTCGGTCGGACAGGCATTGTGCTCGATGAGGCTGAGCTCCTCGTCAGTGAGGCCTCCCACCGCGTTGGCTCCCACCGCTTCGAACACCGAGGTGATGTCGAGGGCGCGATCAGCCACACGGCCGGGAAGGATCGAACCCCCGTAGAGAAATACGCTCGGCAGGTTCAGTCGGGCGGCAGCCATGAGCATGCCCGGCAGCGACTTGTCGCAGCCAGCCAGCGTGACCATGCCGTCGAACCGCTCGGCGTGCATGACCGTCTCCACCGAGTCGGCGATCACCTCGCGACTGACGAGTGACGCCCGCATGCCCTCGTGGCCCATGGAGATGCCGTCGGAGACGGCGATGGTGACGAACTCGAGAGGAAAGCCCCCAGCCTGGCGCACGCCGGACTTGGCATCTTGCGCGAGCCGAGACAGTGGCAGGTTGCACGGAGTGACTTCGTTCCACGACGAAGCGACGCCGATCTGGGGCTTGTCCCAGTCGTCGTCACCCATGCCCACAGCACGCAGCATGGCCCTGGCCGGTGCCCGGGTTGGCCCATCGGTCACCTCGCCACTGCGGGGCTTCATTCCCACGATCGGCTCGGCGGAACGGTCGCCAGTACGGGTCGTCTCACTCATGTCTGCATCGTAGGACTTCGGCGGGCGAGCGTGCGACGGAGCCGCCGAAGGGCGGGCACCGGGGAAGGTCTCCGAGGGTGGAACGCCTCGAATGCCCGAGCAGAACGCACAAGGACCGGGGGCCGAAGCCCCCGGTCCTTGTGTCACTGATGCAGTCTCCTGTGGTGTCGCATCATCTGCGCACCTAGGCGGCAGAGCCGCCCAACAATCAGGCTACGGCTGCGAAGATCGTGGAGGAAGCTCCGACGATCGGACCGTTCAACTTGATGCCGGCCATGTCACCGTAGAAGCCAGCGTCGCCCTTGTTGAAGACGGCACCCGACTGCGAGGTCAACCAATAGCCCATGTCGCCAGAGCTGGCCGTGATGGCGCTGATGGGACCTGCGAGCTTCTGACCCGACAGCGAGCCATAGAAGCCAGCCGAACCGTAGGCGAAGACGCCGCCGTCGGTCCCGGTCAGCCAGTAGCCGGCGCCATCAGACGTGGGGGCGATGCCGACGATGGGACCACCGAGGGCATTGCCAGAAGCCGAGCCGTGGAAGACGGCGTCGCCGTAGGCGAAGATGCCACCGTCAGCTGCCACCAGCCAGTAGCCGTTACCGTCCGAGGTGGCGGCCATGCCGACCACCGGCTTGGCCAAGGTCAGGCTTCCAGCCGATCCGTGGAAGATGGCGTCGCCAAATCCGAAGACGCCGCCGTCAGCGCCGACGAGCCAGTAACCCAAGCCATCGGGTGTAGCGGCCATGCCCACGACGGCCTTGTTGAGCTGCAGGTTTCCGGCGGAGCCGAAGAACTGGGCATCGCCGTAGGCGAAGATGCCACCGTCAGCTGCCACCAGCCAGTAGCCGCCACCATCAGGCGTGTAGGCCATGCCTACGATCGGCTTGTTCAGGTGGAGGCCACCGGTCGAACCGAAGAACGAGGCATTGCCAGCGAACTGGCCGAACGAGAAGACTCCGCCGTCCGAACCCACCATGGTGAAGCTCGGGGCGTAGTTGTAGCGGTCGGCAGAGCTCTGCGGAGACGGTGTCGACTGGGCTCCACCGATGACCGTCACGTTCTGGATACCCGAACCGGCGGGAGCCACCGTGGTGATCTCCGTGTCGCTGACCACGGTGTAGCTAGCCACCTCGGTCGTCCCGAAGAGGACGCCACAAGAT
>CAIQOJ010000009.1 GCA_903873395.1 uncultured Acidimicrobiaceae bacterium | reverse complement strand
GGGCTGTACTCGATGCAGGTCCGGGCCCTCATGGAGGCCGCCATCGATCGCGTCGAGGCGGGCGGTCATCCGATCGTCGAGATCATGATCCCCCTCACCGTCTCCCGCGAGGAGTTGGCTCTGGCCCGCACCTGGGTGGAGGCCGCAGTGGCCGAGACGACCCGCAAGGAGTCCAAGAAGGCGAGCAAGGGATCCCTCGAGGTGCTGATCGGCACCATGATCGAGACCCCACGGGCGGCACTGCGAGCCGGTGAGATCGCCGAGTACGCCGACTTCTTCTCCTTCGGGACCAACGACCTCACGCAGATGACCTTTGGATTCAGTCGTGACGACGTCGAAGGTCGCATGATGTCCGCCTATCTCGAAGAGGGCCTGCTCAAGCGCAATCCCTTCGAAGTGGTCGATCCCGACGGCGTGGGCGAACTGGTCCGCATCGGGGCGGATCGAGGCCGGGCCACCAAGCCGGCACTGAAGCTGGGCGTCTGCGGTGAGCACGGTGGTGACCCTGAGTCCATCGCCACGTTCGCGGCCGCTGGTCTCGACTACGTGAGCTGCTCGCCCTTCCGAGTGCCGATCGCTCGGCTGGCATCGGCACAAGCTGTCATCGCCGGCCACACGGCGGGACGTCCAGTGGTCAAGAAGGCAGTAGCGAAGAAGGCCCCGGCAAAGAAGACGGCCGCCAAGAAGGCCCCGGCCAAGAAGACGGCCGCCAAGAAGGCCCCGGCCAAGAAGGCCGCCAGCAAGTAAGGGTGCCAGTGACCCGGGTCAGCCCCGGGGACTGAGCCGCCCCGGGGACTGAGCCGCCCCGGGGACTGAGCCGCCCCGGTCTTTGCGTCGCCTCGGGGACTGAGCCGCACTAGTCGCTGAGCCGCACGTTGCATCCACGCGGTACCGTCAGTACATGGGGATCCCGGACGAAGATGTAGCCCAGGTCCGGGCAGCCACTGACATCGTGGCGCTGGTGGGCGAGCACGCCGCCCTGAAGCGCCAGGGCACCCGCTGGGTGGGTCTCTGTCCGTTCCATGGCGAGAAGACGCCTTCGTTCAGCGTCAACGCTGAACTTGGCCTCTACTACTGCTTCGGCTGCCAGGAGCGGGGTGATGCCATCAGCTTCGTGCGGGCCATGGAGCACCTCGATTTCGTTGATGCCGTACGTCGGTTGGCCGACAAAGCAGGCATCACCATCCGCGAGGACGGCGAGTCGAGCCGGGAGAGCCTCCGGCGCAAGGCATTGCTCACGGCCTTAGACGAGGCTGCTTCCTGGTATCACGAACGCCTGCTCACGGGGAGCGACGCCGGTCAAGCCCGGGACTACCTGCGCAGCCGTGGCTATGACGGTGAGGTGGTCCGTCGTTTCCGCATGGGGTGGGCTCCTGATGGCTGGGACACGCTGTGCACAGCACTCCGCCTGGACGAGGAGACTGCTGTCGGTACCGGTCTTGGCTTCGTGAACCGCCGGGGCCGGCTCCAAGATGCGTTCCGGACCCGTGTCCTCTTTCCGATCTGCGATCCCTCGGGATCCCCCGTGGCCTTCGGCGGCCGGATATTGCCAGGCAGTGAGGACCCGGCCAAGTACAAGAACTCCACCGAGACCCCCGTCTACTCCAAGCGACGCACGCTCTATGCACTCAATTGGGCCAAGCAGGACGTCGTGCGGTCCAGCGAGGTCGTGGTGTGCGAGGGGTATACCGATGTCATCGGCTTCTTCGAAGCCGGCGTGCCTCGAGCTGTGGCTACGTGCGGCACGGCCCTGGCCGAAGAGCACGTGCGCCTACTTCGCAACTTCGCCACCCGCATCGTGCTGGCCTTTGATGCCGACAAGGCGGGCCAGGCCGCCGCCGGGCGCTTCTATGAGTGGGAGCGCAAGTTGGAGCTCGACGTCGCGGTGGCCGCCCTGCCGCCTGGGGCCGACCCGGCTGACCTGGCTCGCAGTGATCCCGAGGCGCTGCGGACTGCCATCGAAGGAGCCAGGCCGTTCTTGGCGTTCCGCATCGGACGCATCCTTGATGGAGCTGATCTCTCCACTCCGGAAGGACGGGCCAAAGGAGCCGATCACGCCCTGGCGGCGGTAGCCGAGCACCCTGATGACCTGGTGCGTGACCAGTATGTGATGCAGGTAGCTGAGCGCTGTCGCCTGGACCCGGCCTCCCTGCGAGAACGCCTGGAGCGGATCCGCCGCGAGCCCCCACGGGCTCCCGAGGGTCGGTCCGAACGCGAGGCAGTGTCACCGCGGAGGCCGGAACGGTCCATCGGTCAGGCATCTGACGACGGATGGGACCCTGGGCGCGAGCCCGAGGCAGACGAGTGGGACGAAGGACCGCCGCCGGCCGGCCAAGAAGCAGGTAGGGCGGGGGCGGGTCGAGAGTTCCGACCGGGGCTCGAAGCGCTGCGCCTAGCCATCCATCGGCCCGAAGAGGTGGGGAACCGACTCGAAGCAGCCCTGTTCGCCGACCCAACGCAGCGAGCCGCATTTGTGGCTCTGGTCGAGGCGGACGACCTCTATGAGGCCATAGACGCTGCCCCACCACGAGTGCAGACCTTGCTGGTCCGTCTCACCGTGGAGGAGCCTCGCTCGGATCCGGACGAGGTTGTCTCCCAGTTGGTCCGTGATGCTGTGCGGCGTGAACTGCCGGTGCTGACCGTCGAAGCTCGGTCGTCGGCTGAGGCGATGGATGAGGCCACGGAGGTCACCGGATGGCTTCAATGGCTCGATGATCCCGATGCCAGTGCGGAAGCAACCTCCCGGTTGGTAGCGTGGCTGGTGGTGAGATCACAGATGGTGGGATCCGGGCGGGACGCATGACCATCGAAGGTGTCGTTCCTGCTGTGCCAACGCAGAAGACAGCGGTGGCTGCTCGACGAGACGTTGCTCCGACCGAGTCCGTCATCGGTGTGCCGGACGAGGAACTCGAGGCAGTACTGGAGCGGGGGCGTCGTCAAGGCGAGCTGACCCAGGACGACCTCATGGATGTGCTGCGTCCGATCGAGCTCAGCGAGGATGTCATCATCGAGGTAGTGGCTCGGGTCCGCTCGGCGGGCATCGAGTTCACCTATGACACCGGGGAGACGACAATCGTTCCCCGGCGGATTGCCTCGGTTGAGACAAGTGAGATTGCTCCGGTCAGTTCCGAGTCCAATGGTCACCTCACCACGCTTCCCCTCGAGGCGGAGCCGATCGACCCCACAGACGGCGAGCTGGAGCCGGCCCCGGTGCTGGTCGGCGAGATCGCCGTCCTTCCGGTTCCCGACGAGGAGACCATCACCAAGGTGACATCCGGCCGGGAGACTCGTGCGCCGTCCCGGCGGACGCGGTCGACCAAGACATCGGCATCCCAGGTCGCCTTCTCGGGTTCTGCAGCCGATCCGGTCCATATGTACCTGAAGGAGATCGGCAAGGTTGCGCTCCTCGACGGTGCGCTTGAGGTCGAACTTGCCGAGCGGATCGTCGCTGGCGTGGATGCCAGAGAACGACTCGAAGCAGATGACGTGTCGAGCAGTCGCTCCCGCTCAGCGATCCGATCCGACCAAGTGCTCGTCCGTCGGGGCATGGATGCAAAAGAAGCATTGATTGAAGCCAACCTTCGCCTGGTGGTGTCCATCGCCAAGCGCTACCGAAACCGCGGGTTGGCCTTCCTCGACCTGATCCAAGAGGGGAATCTCGGCCTGATGCGGGCCGTGGAGAAGTTCGACCACACCAAAGGCTTCAAGTTCTCCACCTATGCCACGTGGTGGATCCGCCAGGCCATCACCCGGGCCATCGCTGATCAGGCCCGCACGATTCGCATCCCAGTCCATATGGTCGAGACGATCAACAAGGTGATGTGGGCGCAACGTCAGATGCACCAAGAACTCGGTCGTGAGCCCACACCCGATGAGCTCGCCGATCGGGTCGACTTCACTGTTGAACGGGTCCGGGAGATCCAGCAGCTCAGCCATGACACCATCTCCCTCGAGCAGCCCATGGGTGATGAGGACGACTTCAGCCTCTCGGATCTGATCGAAGATCGGGCGGCGGTGGCACCAGGAGATGCCGCCACCCGGTCGATGCTGGACGGTGCACTCCACGAGGTCCTGAACCAGTTGGCCCCCAGGGAGCAAGACGTCGTTCGGCTCCGATTCGGGCTCGACGATGGCAAGATCCGCACACTCGAAGAGGTGGGCAAGGCGTTCGGGGTGACTCGGGAGCGTGTCCGACAGATCGAGGCCAAGACGCTGGCCAAGTTGCGTCGACCCGAGTCCGCCGCGCTGTTGCGGGACTACCTCGACGAGTCCTGAGCTCTGCTCAGGATCACTTCTTCGGAAGGTCAGCCAGCAAGCGAGCGAGCGTTGATGGCCGAGGCGACTTCGCCGGTCATCTCGACGATGAGGGCATCGGTTGCTGCTTCGCCGTCTCGCCATCCAAGGCGCATGCCGACGGCATCTCGCACTCGCACGGTGGTGAGGACGGCCACGGCCCGCACCTTGGGGGCACGAGATGTCACGTCAGAAGCCGACGAACTAGGCCGAGTTGTCTCGACCAAGCGCAGGCGTCCTCGGCGCCGGCGGGCCGTGCCGAGGGTGAATCCGGCGAAGAAGGCGGCGGCGGTGGCGATGCGGAACCTCACGCCCAACACTGTGGCGCGACTCAGCCAAGTCTGCAACTGCGATGCACCTCGGCCACCATCGAGATTGCGACGGGTGGGTCGCTGTGAACGGCTAGTCTCATCGGGCACATCGGCACCAGGTCCAAACCCCGGTGGCGATGGCACTCAGTTTCCGGGGTAGCTCAATCGGCAGAGCAAACGGCTGTTAACCGTTAGGTTGTGAGTTCGAGTCTCACCCCCGGAGCCAACGTTGCCCATCGCATCGCTTCTGCCGAGAGCGAAGGGGGTGCGGAACCCCATGCGGGTGCGGAACCCCATGCGGCCGTGCGAGGTAGGTGCAGGTCCAGTTGCGCTTCCTGGCCCACGCACCCGAAGCGACTAGCCCTTGGGGGGCGGACGGTAGAGGGCCAGCAGTTGCAGGCCTGCAGCCCCGACGCCGAGTCCGCCAGCCACGACGAAGCCGATCCATGCCTTGTAGGTCCAGATCCCGGTGACGTAGTCGAGCGAGTAGCGACCTCCACCCAGTCCACCGAGGGCGACGGCGGCCAGGGCCACCACCAAGCAGTACTCGATGCCCTGGCCTGCGTTGAACACGAAGAAGCCGTTCTTCAGATGCACGGTCACGATGGCCACGATCATGATCGCCACCAGGCCAGCGCAGGCCAGCGGGGTGAGCAGGCCGACGATCAAGAAGACGCCGCAACCGACTTCGGTGATGGCGGCGGCCCATGCGTTGAGCTTGCCGGGCTTCATGCCGATCGAATCGAACCAGCCGGCCGTGCCAGCGATGCGCCCGCCGCCGAAGAGTTTGTTCATGCCATGGGCCAGGATCATGCCGCCCAGGGTGATGCGCAGGATTAGGGCGGCAATGCTCACCGACGTTGCCACGTGATGGGCTGTGGCCAGTGTCGTCATGGGGTCCTCCAGTGGTGTCCGACCCGCCGATCCGGGCCGTGCAGGGAGGAACATAGCGGGAGTGGCGTCCGAAACGTCGCATCCCGATAGCGTGCGCTGCATGGCTGATCAGATGCCGGGTGCGAGCGTGTCGGATCAGCGATGCCCGGTGTGCGGTCACAGCGGGTCTCATCCGCCGGGCGATCGAGGAAGTTGTGATCGGTGCGACCGCTGTTGGGCCGACCGACAAGAGCGAGAGCGGCCGCCCCATCACGTCTGATCCATCGCATCTGATCTATCGCATCTGATTCATCGCATCTGATCCTTCGCACGAGATTCGTGACCCATCGTTGATGGGGTACGTGTCCCCTGGTCCGACCTTGGCTACGGTGCGGCGGTGCGTGTTGCCTTTGTCACCTCCCCTCCTGAGGCCATCGGGCACGATGACGAGGATCGCCCCCTGCACGAAGCAGCAGCCACCGCCGCGGGTTGGGCACTCGAGTATCCGGTGTGGTCGGACCCAGATGTTTCGTGGGAGTCCTTCGACCTGATCGTGATCCGATCCACCTGGGACTACCTGGATCACATCGACTCCTTTCTGGGGTGGCTGGATCACATGGAGGCGCTGGGAACCTTGGAGAATCCGGCAGCCGCTGTGCGCTGGAGCCTCGATAAGCGCTATCTGGTGGAGTTGGCGGGCTTGGGGTTGCCTGTGGTGCCTGGCACCGTGTGCACCCGGCCTGAAGTCGTGCAGAGAACCCTGGCCAGTATCGCTGGCGAGGTGGTGGTGAAGCCGACGGTCTCGGCCGGCAGCCGGTCCACCGGTCGGTTCGAAGCGGGTGATCCTCGGGCTGCCGCTCTGGCTGCCTCCATCCTCAACGGTGGGATTGGGGTGCTCGTGCAGCCAGCTGTGGCGTCACTGGCCACAGCGGGGGAGTTGAGCACCATCGTGATCGACGGCCAGATCTCCCACACGGTGCGCAAGGGGCCGATTCTGGCGCTGGGTGGCGGAATGGTCGGGGGGACCTACTCGGAGCGGATCGCCCCCGAAGAACCCACCCCAGGCGTGCGTCGATTGGTGGAGCAGACAGTCGTCGCACTCGACCGTCTGGCCGCTTCGCGCGCATGGACAACCAAGGCGCTGCTCTACGCCCGAGTTGACGTAGCCATGCTTGACGACGGCACCGAGGCGGTCCTCGAAGTCGAATTGGCCGAACCCGCCCTGTTCTTGCCCGCCGCCCCATATGCCGCCGAGCGGTTCGCCGGGGCGGTGGCGGCGAGGGTCCACCCCGCCTGACCACGCGACAGTTCTCGAACGGCACGACATTCTCGAATGTCAAAGCGTTCTGGAACGGAAAGGCAAGCCTGGCCGTTCTCACGGTGGTGCCCTTGTGGCCGACCTGAGGAATCGTTCGCAGCTGGGTTGGACGATGACGGCGCGGATCGACGGTGCTTGCCAGCGACAAGTTGCCCGCCTCGAGTACCTCACAGCGACCACGTTCCTCGAGCCCGCACGTTCGAACGAGTGGCGCCTCGGCATCGCTCTGGCCACATGGTGTCGGTCATGGTGGTCGCACCGCACGCACATTGCGAGGCACGTGCTCGAGCCAACATCCCTTACCTTCTCCGGCGGTCGGTATAGCTCCTTGTGCGGCGTGGTCTGTCGTTAGGATCCCCACGAGGCGGTGTGGCCCGGCGGAACTTGTCGTCACTCCGTTCCGTGGCTGCCGGCGTCGGAACAGGTTCCGGCATCGCTCAAAGTTGAGCCAGGCCCGAGGAAGGAAACCATGACATCTACCGACGTGCGGGCATCCGAGTCGGGAGCACCCCAACCTGGCGCCGCTGCCCGAGCTGTCGACCTTGTCAAGACGTATGGAAACGACGATGCCATCGTCCGAGCGCTTGATGGGATCACCATCGAGTTCGAGCGAGGCAGGTTCACGGCGGTCATGGGCCCGTCCGGTTCGGGAAAGTCGACATTGATGCATTGCATGGCCGGACTCGACCGGCCGACCTCGGGTCAGTCATTCGTCGGAGACCAAGAGATCGGACAGCTCGACGATGCCGGATTGACGCAGTTGCGTCGCGACCGGATCGGCTTCGTCTTCCAGTCCTTCAACCTGATTCCTACCCTGACTGCCGCCGAGAACATCAGGCTTCCCGCCGATCTGGCTGGAAAGAAGGTCGACGGAGAGTGGTTCGATTTCCTCGTTGGCCAGCTCGGGATCGCCGACCGGCTCGGCCACCGCCCGAGCGAGATGTCGGGCGGGCAACAACAGCGGGCAGCCTGTGCCCGTGCGTTGATCGGTCGCCCCGATCTGATCTTTGCTGACGAACCGACGGGAAACCTCGACTCGAACGCTTCGAGCGAGATGTTGGCGTTCCTGCGTCGATCCGTGTCTGAGTTCGGTCAGTCGATCGTGATGGTTACCCACGACCCTCGAGGGGCGGCCCATGCCGACCGAGTTGTCTTCTTGGCGGACGGGAAATTGGTGGACGAACTCATCGACCCGACGGCCGACTCGGTGCTGGAGCAGATGAAGAACCTGGGCGGCTGACATGTGGAAGGTGACCGTCTCGGGCCTGTTGGCTCATAAGTTGCGTCTGGCCCTCACTGCAGTGGCCATCGTGCTGGGGGTCACCTTCATCTCGGGCACCTTGGTGCTGACCGACACCTTGCGGAACACGTTCACCTCGCTGTTTGGCCAGATCTACCAGAACGTCGACTTCGAGGTTCGAGGAACTGCAGCATTCTCCGACAGTTCGGGCATCGGTTCGGTGAGGAAAGCCATCCCTGAGTCGATCCTGCCCAAGGTGCGCCACGTTCCTGGTGTGGCGATCGCCGAAGGAACCGTCACCGGCTACGCCCAGTTCGTGGCTCCAAACGGCAAGGCTGTGACCACAGGAGGCGCCCCAACCATCGGGGCCTCCTACGACACCCACCAGCAGATCTCGGCGTTGCACCTCAGTGCGGGCAGAGCCCCAACGGGTCCCAATGACGTCGCCATGGACCGGGGAACAGCGACCAAGTACCACTTCGCCGTGGGCGATCGGGTGAAGATCTTGTTGCTCGGGCCACCTCAAACGTTCACCATCTCCGGAATCGTCCGCTTCGGTTCGGCCGACAATCTTGCCGGGGCCACCTTGGCCGCGTTCGCCACTCCCACCGCCCAGCACCTGTTTGGTCTCGACGGCAAGTTCGATGCCATCGATGTGGTGACCTCGCCGGGGGCGGACAAGACGACCGTCCGTCGAGACATCGCCCGAGTACTACCCGCCGGCACCGAGGTGGTGACCGGCCAGACCGTCGCTGATGAACAGTCGAGTTCTATCAATCAAGCCCTGGGCTTCTTCTCCACCGCTCTCTTGGTTTTCGCCTGCATCGCACTGTTCGTAGGCGGGTTCACCATCTTCAACACCTTCTCGATCATCGTGGGCCAGCGCACCCGGGAGTTGGCTCTCCTGCGCATTGTGGGTGCGAGCAGGCGCCAGGTGTTCCGCTCGGTGCTCATCGAGGCGGCTCTTGTGGGCCTGCTGGCGTCGCTCGTCGGCCTCGGGCTCGGCGTCGTTGCCGCCATCGGTCTCGAAGCCCTGCTCACCGCGTTCGGGATCACCTTGCCCACCGGCCCCCTCGTGTTCCAGGGTCGCACCGTGGTGGCCGCTCTCGTGGTCGGAGTAGGGGTGACGGTGGTGTCGGCGGTCAGTCCTGCCCGCCGGGCTGTGCGGATCCCTCCAGTCGCTGCTCTCGGCGACCACCGAAGTGATCAGGTCGAATCCTTGAGGAGGAGGGTGACGATTGGCTCGGTCATCGGCCTGGTCGGCATGGGATTGTTGGCACTCGGATTGACCAAGCCGGCCATCGAACTCGTCGGCCTCGGTGCGGTGGCGGTCTTCCTCGGCATCGGGATGCTCGCCCCAGTGGTTGCTCGGCCGATGTCTTCCATCTTGGGCCGCCCGCTGGCGGCGCTGTTCGGCATCTCGGCCAAGCTCGGGCGCGAGAACTCGATGAGGAGCCCACGACGAACAGCACAGACATCCTCCGCACTGATGGTCGGGTTGGCCCTGGTGTCGACCATTGCCGTCTTCGGTGCGTCAGTGTCCACGTCAGCCACGAGCAGCGTGGATCACGCCATCAGTGCCGACAACATCATCATGCCGTCCACCGTGGGGGCGTTCGGGTTCAGCGCCTCGGTCGGCCCGACGGTGGCACGAGTGCCTGGCGTCACGTCGGTCTCCACCATCTACAACGGTCGTTTCGTGGCCGCAAGGGCTGTGGCGACGATCACGGCGGTGTCGGCGAAGGACCTGTCGCAGACCGTCATCCTGCGGATGGCCAATGGCGTGGGCCCTGAGGCCTTGGCCGCAGGTGAGCTTCTGATCGATACAACGACGGCCAACAACCGCCATCTGAGCGTCGGCTCGATCGTCCCGGTGACGTTCGCCCTGACGGGGCGTTCGACCATGCGGGTGGGGGGGATCTTCAAACCCAACACGCCGCTCGGGAGCTATCTGACCGGTGAGTCGTTCTTCCTCCAGCACTTCGCCAACCCGCTGCCTGTGGCTGTCCTGGTGCGGACGTCGGGAGCGCCTGGCACCCAGGCGGCCCTGACTCGAGCGGTCGAGGCCTATCCGAACTTGAAGGTCCAGACCCGTGCCGAGTTCGAGAAGAGCCAACAAGCCCAGATCAACCAGCTGCTCGGCTTGATCTACGTACTGCTGGCCCTGGCTATCGTCATCGCCTTGATTGGGATCGTCAACACGCTGATGCTGTCCGTGTTCGAGCGCACCCATGAGATCGGCCTCTTGCGTGCGGTGGGGATGCGTCGACGGCAGGTGCGGGCGATGATCCGGTCTGAGTCCGTGATCCTGTCATTGTTCGGGGCCATCATCGGCGTAGTGGTCGGCACCGGATTGGGCGTGGCGTTGGCGCTCTCGCTCAAACAGCAAGGAATCACTGACGTCGTCGTGCCCATGTCGAGTCTGGCGGTGTTCTTGGTGCTGTCAGCTCTGTTGGGCCTGGCCGCAGCCACCTGGCCCGCCCGTCGGGCGGCCCGCCTCGACGTGCTGGCCGCCATCGCCACGGAGTGACCATCAGGGAACGATCCCGCCGAACATGCGTCATGGTTGGAGGATCGATGCATCACGGTGACCCGTGATGTAGGAACGGCGATCCACGAAGCCTGAAGCATCGGAGAGGTACGCTCCCAACCCCGGGGCAGTGGCGGTAGTGCACTGCACCTCCGTTCGGGGCAGTAGCTCAGTGGTCAGAGCAGGGGACTCATAATCCCTGGGTCGTGGGTTCGATCCCCACCTGCCCTACCAAGGGGGTCGAGCAACATGGATGAGGGCCCGTGACGAAGATGAGCGCCAACCTTCCGAGGCGGTGATCCGTGGGCCGAGCGCAGCGGTCTTCACCTCACGGGCCTCACTCGTGGGCGTCTTTCAGGCGACTGTTCCGCCAACCCCGGCACCCTTCGCCGGCGATATCGGACCTGCCGTGCGCCGGTGAAGGCGGCGCGAACGGGAGTAGTTGATCGAGATCGGTGGGGCCGTCACGCACGTCGACCCCGACCAGACTGACCAGGAGCCCGACATTCCCTGGAGGGTGATTGCACGAATGTGTGACCAACTCGTGCATCACTCGTTCGACAACGACCATGCCATCGTGACCGGGGCAGAACTCCGTGACTGAGGTCACGTCAGGAGCGAGTAGCCGTTCTTCACAATGATGAAAGCCCCTGCCACCCAGCACACCCACTCGATAGCCAGGTCCTGGTTGGACTCGATCCATCTGCGCAGACGGTCTAAGGCGGCTTCTGATCGGTCGGGACGGAGTCGACTGTAGATATGCATCGTCAGGATCGAACCGCTGGCCAGCAAGACGAAGATGATGATGGCGATCACGCTGATGACGCTCGAGCCGTTCAGGCCGGCGATGGTGAGCGCACCGGCGGCGATGATGGGCCAGGGCTGGAGCAGGATGCCGAGGCCAGCAGCGGCCCACAGCGACATGCCGTTGACCTTGGCCATCCACTTGGGCTCCGTGTAGGGCTTGGCTTTCCCCTGATTGCGTCGGATCCGCCGACGGAGAGCTAGCAACAAGAGCAGCATGCCGAGTCCCACCATCACCGCCGAGATGGTGGTGTTGGTGCCCGAGTTAGTGGGCGGTGGGTCGCCTCCCGTGGAGAGGAGCGTGAGGGCCACGATGCCGAGCAGGCAGATCATCCAGCCCGACAGGTAGGCGGTCGAGTTGCGACGACCATGGTTTGACTCAAGGACGAGGATGTACCCGGTGGCCGGCAGCGGTTGAATGGCGCACATCAGCCCGAAGACGAGAAGTTGGCCAATCATGTGTCACCCATCGCCGAGAACCTACTCCACTGATGCCCAAAGGCATCGTGGGCGAGGTGGTCTGCAGTGGCCACCGGCGCCGAGGGTGAGGCCCGGTGACGATCGTGTCGCAGACACCCGGCACGACCCGGGCCAAGCGGCGGGCAAGGACCAGCGGCCCTAGGCATCAGCAGACCGTTCGGTCACCATGACTAGGCCAGTTTCCTAGGCGGAAGAACTGGATGTCGGCGGGCTCGGGCGTCCCCGGAAGGTGCGGATCGCATCAGCCGGGGACGCCAGTGCGAGGAGTCGTCGACTGCTTTGGCCACGCGGGCAGGGTGACCTTGATCCCTTGCTTCCGCGCGCGCGACCCCGTTCGTGTGGCTGGCCTCGATGGGGACACCCTCACGAGTAGATCAGCCAGAGGCGAGGCAGATATGGACCACCAACGGAGCAATCATCAGCAGCGACAGACTCGTCCTCATCCACCACCAACGTGGCAAGGGATGGCGGTGTTCTGTGCCGCCCTCGCCCTGGCCATGATGGGCCTCGGGGTCCAGGCGTTCTCTTCTGCGGCTCCCGCTACGGCTTCGGCAACCTGTCAGGCCGATCCCTCGGCCACCATCGCTGCCCTTCCTGCGGGAGGGACGTTTGCCGGGTCGGGTTGTTATCTCGTCCCCAATGGGTTGCTCTTGACCAAGCCGGTCACCATCGATGGCGGAACCTATGTCGATCCTTCGACGACGATCCCGACGCGAGGAGCATTTCAGCCGGTCATCTTGGTCAACTCGACGTCGGATGTCACGTTGGAACACCTGGGTGTCGTTGGGGGTAATCCTTCGGGTGCGTTCGTCCGCAAACTGGTGGGCCAGGCTGGCATCGAGCTGAAGAACACCGCTCGGGTGACCATTCGAGATGCGACGGTCCAGGGCACGTTCGGAGACGGTCTGGAGCTCTGGGCGAATGCACCCGGGAACATGTCTCCCAACACCGACCTGGTCGTCGACGGATTGACGGTGACGGCGGCAGGCCGAAATGGAATTTCACCCTCCGATGTCTCGGGGGCCACGCTGTCCAACGTGAACGTCGTCTCGTGGGGGCTCACCTCGATCGACTTCGAGAGTGACATCTCCGGTGTTGGTGCGGGGAATGTGACCATTAGTGATTCGGCGTGGGGAGGCACCTTCATCCAGGAGGCCATCACCGGTCCTCTGTCCTTTGTGCGGTGCACGCTGACCACCAAGGTCCAGGTGACATCGCGCACGCCGGTCGGCTACCCGATCACCTTTAGCGGAGGAAGCTTGGCCATCGGTCCCAAGGCGAAAAACATCGGCATCGTGGTCCGAGGGCCGACGGCGGTCACCTTTGACCAGGAGACGTTTACACGCCAGCCTCGACCCTCGGGACATCCGCAGGTGACGCCGATGTGGTCGGTCACCGGGGGGGCGAGCCTGATGGTCACAGGATCCTCGTTGGCACCGCCGCTCGGAACGAACGATGCATCGTCAATGGTGGCAATCACTCCATGAGGTCATGCACACCATGACGCCGTGGACCTCATCACGTCGTGAGTTCGATGACGTGATGGCCTTGTCGGTCACGCGCACATGAAGGTGTAATCCCGTGAGGCCGCCACCGGCGTGGACCGTCGTTGTCCTTGCCGGTGGCCTGGGGCCGGTGGCCTGGGCCGATGGCCTGGGGCCGGTGGTCTGGGGTGTGGAACCCGTCCCTAGGGCGTCGAATCGATGCCCGGCGTGGGCGGCCAGCCATCTGCGGAACTGCCACCATCCGAGGAACTGCCATGGGGCGCTTCGACCGGTGGCAGGGCGATCGCAGGGGGCTCAACAGGAGTCCCGACGGGAGGCGCAACTGTCGGGTGGTCCTCGGTCCTCGTAGCCGGTGGTGTCGTAAACCCCACTGGGGTTGAGGACGGGGCCGGAGGGGGAGCCACCGTTGGCGGGGCGGGGATGCCGACCGCAGGGGACGGCTCGGGTGGGACGACCATTGCCGAGTAGGGGGCGCCGGACGGTTGCATGCCGAGCGGTCCTTCTGCTCCGGAACCGGACGAATCACGTGATGCGGCCGCTCCCTTCTTCTGTCGACGTTGGCGGAGGAGCAGGATCAGACCCATGGCTCCGACAGCTAGCGAGATCACGAAGATCGCCATTGATGCCAGTCCCCGCCGGTCGGCAAGCTGCTGACATTGATCGACGAAGGCCTGCCACTGGGTATGCGCCGTTGTGCCGGCTTGTGGTTCGGGTCCAGCCCCGATGGAGCTGGGATCGGCTAGGGCCTGAAGGGCTGTTTCTGACGCGGTGCTGGGACCACAGGTCCCTCCTGCTGCGGGTGCTGGAAGCGCAGTGAGCATCCCCGTGGCGGCATAGGCCATGCCGAAGCAGCTCACCAGCAGCACGAGGAGGACTAGCAGCTGGCGAAAGGGCGAGAGGCTTCCGCTCGACGCGGCAGGTGGCTGAGGTGCCGGCGGAGCCGGCTGGGTGGGGGCCCACGCGGTAGTCACAGGTGAATCGTAGTCAGCCCCCGAGCGGGGCTGGCCGCGGGAGGGATCAGTACGTGATGTGAAACGAGGAGGCGATAGGGTCAGGTCGCCAGAACCGGGCAGGTAACTACCAGTCCGACCTGGCGTGTGCCTGGGCAATGTGCAGCGGTGGTCCACAACCGCAGAGGTAGTGACAGGAGAACGATGGATATCGAGCAGTTCTACAGCGCCGACGAGCGCCGTCGACAGTCGGCCGAAGTCGAGTTCGGCACCAACTGGTTCGATGCCAAGGGCAGTCGCTATGAGCTCAGTTGGGTAGAAGACACCTGTGAGCTCTACGCCATGTTCGAGCCGGTGCCCGAAGTCGACGTCTGGACGCCCTTCGGCGATGCCGAGGTCTCTGATGTCGCTGTCGATTCCCTCACCGTCCTCATCTTGGGCAAGGTGGATGCACGTGAGGACGTAGAGCGAATCTTGGCCGGCTGGGAGGATCGCATGGCGCAGCCCGAAGGCGTGGAATGGATTGCCGGTCAACTCCAGGCGGCTGGGGTGACGAGGCCCCAGGCGGACTGACACGGCAGTGCTCACGCACAGGCGTCACTCTGGGCCTGTTGGGATCGACGCTGTTCCTTCGTTGCGTGATGTATTCATGAATGGAATGGCACGGATCGAATGGTCCGTGCCGTGGTGACAGGGGGAGATGCCTGATGCGGTTCTCATATGCCGAGTCGATGGTCGACCCGGCGTTCTACCCGGACCTGGCCCGAGCGGCCGAGGATGCGGGCTATGACTCAATGGTCATTCCTGACAGCCTCTGCTATCCCGAGGTGTCGGATTCGACCTACCCGTTCAACCCCGACGGTTCCCGGGAGTTCCTTGAGGACAAGCCGTTCATCGAGCCGTTCTCGCTGATCCCCGCGTTGGGTGCGGTGACCGAGCGACTGCGGTTTGTCACCTTCGTGGTGAAACTGCCGATGCGCCATCCTCTCGTGGCCGCCAAACAGGCGACGTCGGTGGCGGTCATGACCAACAACCGATTCGCGTTCGGTGTGGGAACGAGTCCTTGGCCCGAAGATTACGAACTGGTCGGGGTGCCGTGGGAAGGTCGCGGGAAGCGCATGGACGAATGTCTTGACATCGTGCGGGGTCTCTCGTCAGGGGGATTCTTCGAGTACCACGGCGAGTGCTACGACCTCCCGTCCATCAAGATCAGCCCCGTACCGACCGAGCGCCTGCCCATCCTGGTCGGAGGACATGCCACGCCGGCGCTGCGTCGGGCAGCCCGAAATGACGGATGGCTCCATGGTGGAGGTGATCCGGCCGACCTTCCCCGCCTGCTCGCCGAACTGGCTCGCCTGCGAGAAGAGGAAGGCACGTCCGATACCCCCTTCGAGGTGCATGTCATCTCCATGGATGCCTTCAGCATCGATGGCATCCATCGACTCGAAGCCGAGGGAGTGACCGACGTGATCGTCGGATTTCGCTGGCCCTATGAGGTCGGGCCCGACACCGAGCCCTTGCAAGCCAAGTTGGACAACATGCGCCGATTCGCAGACACGGTGATCGCCAAGGTGGACCGATGAGCGCCCCCGACGTGGCGACGGCCCGAGAGTTGTCCCAGCAGTCGATGGCCGCTGTTGCCTCAGGCGACCGAGCCGCCTGGCTGGCGCTCTTTGCTGATGATGCCATCGTCGAAGACCCCATCGGCCCATCGGCATTCGATCCCGAAGGCAATGGCCACCGCGGCCGGGAAGCCATCGCCGCCTTCTACGACAATGTGATCGGGGCCAATGAGTCGATCACCTTCGACATCCGCCAGTCGTTCCTCTGTGGCGACGAAGTGGCCAATGTGGGGGTCATCCGCATTTCCTTCGGAGGCGGTTCTGCCGTCGAGGTCGACGGCGTCTACACCTACCGACGCACTGCTGACGGCAAACTGGCCGCCATCCGGGCCTATTGGGAGGCCGACGGCATCCGGCCCGTGGAGGCCTGATCGTCGGGATCTGCCTCGTGGGAGTGTGGTCGTGTTGGGCCAGACTTCAGATTCGAGGAAGCTCGAGGTGGTCGTGGATGCTCAGGCGGGGTCACGCACCAGCATGGGGGCCTTCCAGTCGGGCATGGCCAAGACCATCTGCACGTCGCTGATGTGGCGCTCGAGGAAGGCACCTTCGCAGTAGCAGAGGTAGAAGTTCCACAGCCGGTGGAACCGTTCGTCGAGGCCGAGGGCTCGAACCTCGTCGGTCCGCTCGGCCAGGTTGACATACCAGCGGTGCAGCGTCTCCGCGTAGTGGCGGCCGATGTCTTCGACGTCGACGACCATCAGGGGTGTGGCCCGCCGCACTGACCGGGTGATGGCCTCCATCGACGGCAGGCAGCCGCCTGGAAAGATGTACTCGCGGACGAAGTCAGTGCCGTTCTTGGCCCGCTCGAAACTGCGGTCCTCGATGGTGATGGCCTGGAGGGCCATCAGGCCCTCGTCGTGCAGCAAGTTGGCACAGGTGGCGAAGAAGGTGTCGTGCTGTCGCCAGTCGACTGCTTCGATCATCTCGATGGAGACCAGTCGGTCGAACGTGCCCGTGAGATCTCGGTAGTCGTCGTTCAAGACGGTGACCCGGTCGGCCAGACCCTCGTCGACCACTCGCTTGGAGGCCCATTCGAACTGGGCATCACTGATGGTGGTGGTGGTCACCCGGCAGCCATAGCGGGAGGCTGCATGGCAGGCGAAACCACCCCAGCCCGTGCCGATCTCCACCACATGATGCTCAGGGCCGAGTCCGAGTTTGGTGCAGAGACGGTCGAGCTTGGTCCGTTGGGCATCGGCCAGAGTCGTATCGGCGTCAGAAAACATGGCCGCCGAGTACATCATCGTCTCGTCGAGCATCAGTGCGAAGAACTCGTTCGACAGGTCGTAGTGAGCCCGGATGTTGTGTTTGTCGTGGTGCTTCGTCGGGGGCCGGAACCGACGGAACCAGTCCGTCGAGACCCCGACAGCCTGGCCCACCCGGTCCTGCACAGCAGTCACCGGTCGCAGGCCTCGATTGAGCACCCGGGTCAAGGTCGTCAAGTCGTCGCAGTCCCACTTACCGTCCGCATAATCGCGTCCCATGCCGACCGAGCCTTCGCAGAAGGTGCTCCAGTAGACCGACGGGTCGTGAATGGTCATGGTGACCTCGAGGCCACCGTCACCGAACCGATGGGTCCCCTGGTGATCTTCGATGATCAGCGTTCCGCCTTGGAGATGGGACGCCATCTTCCTCAAGAACGTCACGGCCATGGGCGTGCCTCGGGATCCCATCCACCCCAGGGGCAGGTCGGCCATCTCAGGACTCCTCTTCTGTTCTTGTCCCCGTCCCTTGTCTAGGACGAGGTGGCTGTGCTGTGGGCTCGTTCGCCATCACTTTGTTCGGATGCGTGAGAAAGGGTACGCCTTTGGCCCGCAAGACAGCAGCCTGACGGTAGATGCCGGCCGAGACCTTGGTGGTCATCAAGGGATATCGCCATAAGAGGCGCCCGAGCGACGACCGATCGATACCTCGCTTGGTCAGTGACATCGAGGCGGAAAACACGAGATCACCATCCCGTTCGTCGTCCACCCCAAGGACGAGTCGGTCGCCCGGCGGGGTCACCGTGAAGCGATGGACGAGGTCCATGGGCAAGAAGGGGGAGACGTGCAACGCCTTCGGGGCCCGATGGACTCCCGGCCCGTTGAGCACGTAGGCCGACCGTTCGTGCCAGGGGGTATTGGTGACCTCGACCACCGCCTGGGTGACCGTGGTGCCTGTGGGGTCGTAGCAGTAGTAGGTGGTGATGGGGTTGAAGAGCCACCCCCACGTCCGAAGATGGGTCAGCACGGAGATGGGCCCTTCCGGCCGGCTTCCGATCCGTTCTTCGACCAGGTCGCGCACAGCCTCATCGAGGGAAACGCCAGGGTCCCCCAAGTAGTCGGCCCGGCGGAAGGACACGACGTTGGTCCGCTCCGCGCTCCACAGCGGGTGCAGTCGGCAGACGGCGTCGATCTCTGCCAGGTCGAGGAGGACCATGGCAATGGCGTAGGAGAATCGGTGATCCACCGGGCCGAACCGGTGGTGGATGACCGTGCCCTCATAGAGGGCGCTGTGCAGGCCGGACGCAGCCGCACAAGACATGGCTTCAGAAGTGTGAGGGGGAGGTGCCCTCACAGGTCCTCGTCGGCCAAGTCCCGACAGATTCGCCGGGCACTCTCGACACCATCTTCATGGAACCCGTAGCCCCAGTAGGCACCGCAGTACCAGGTGCGGTTGGTTCCGCTGATCTCGCCATGGCGCCCCTGGGCGGTGACCGTCCCGACGTCGTAGACCGGATGGGCGTAGTCGAAGGTGCACAGCACCTTGGCTGGGTCGATGGCATCGTCGCGGTTGAGGGTGACCAAGAGTTCCTCGGAAGCCTGGATTCCTTGGAGGCTGGCCAGCCGATAGGTCAAGGTGGCTTCCGTCGGGTGGTCAGGGAGTCGGTGATAGTTCCAACTGGCCCATGCCTTCTTGCTCTTCGCCAAGAGCGAGGTGTCGGTATGGAGAGTGGTGCGATTGGGCTGGTAACGGATGGCCGACAGGATCTCGTGTTCTGCTGCGGAGGGGTCGGCCAGGAGCGCCAGAGCCTGGTCGCTGTGTGTGGCCACCACTACCTGGTCGAACCGCTCGGTGCCCGCCGTACTGGTGACATCTACGCCGTCGTCACGACGGACGATCGCCTGTACCGGCGTGTTGAGGCGCAGTCGATCGCCGAGCGGCGTAAGTATGGCTTCGACGTAACGGCGAGAACCCCCGTCGACGGTTCGCCAATCGGGCTGGTTTCCGTAGTCGAGCAGGCCATGGTTGGCGAAAAATCGGGCAAAGGTCAGGGCGGGCATGTCCAGGAAGGTGGTCGGGTCGGCCGACCAGATCGACGACCCCATGGGAATCAGATACCAATCGAGCAGCTGACGAGACCAGTGGCCGTTGTCGAGGAGGTCGCCCAAGGTGATCGACATGTCCGTCGACGTGGTGAGCAGCGAGCGGGCCCGCCTGTTGAAGCGCACGATGTCGGCCAGCATGCGGAGGAATGCAGGGCGGATCAGATTCCGTCGTTGGGCAAAGACCGTGTCGGCATCGGTGCCCCGCCATTCGATGCCTGTCACCTCGTCGGCGACGCCGAAACTCATATCGCTCGCCTTGGTGGCCACGCCGAGGGAGTCGAACAGGGCGATCAGGCCGGGGTAGTTGCGCTCGTTGTAGACGAGAAAGCCGGTGTCGACCCAATGGGTCTCATCGGCAAGATCCACTCGGACCGTGTGGGCATGCCCGCCCGGCCGCTCATCCTGCTCGAACAGCACGACATCGTGTCGTCGGGACAGCAGGTGTGCGGCCACCAGGCCGGATACCCCGGTGCCCACGATGGCGATCCTCATACCCACGTCCTGCTCCCCACCGCTCTGTCCGGCATGGACCTCTGTGCCTTGCCTTGACTGTACCGGTCCCGATGGCGGGTCACGATGGGAGGCGCACGCTGGCGACAGAAGCCTCGGGCCTGGTGGGTACGCTCATCACCTGATGGTTCGTGGCTGACCTTCGGAGCGGATGGCCGGAGGAACGGGATCTTGGTCGACTGGCCGGGCCCGGCGATGTGAGAGGAGTGTCTAGTGGCTCGATTCCGGGGAACAGTTCGGTCGGAACGATCGAGCGAGGATGCCTTCGACTACCTCGCCAACTTCGCCAATGCGGCCGAGTGGGATCCAGGCACGTTGTCGGCCGAGCGCATCGGTGATGACCCCATCGGTTCCGGGAGCACCTTTCGGCTCATGGTCGCTGCAGGACCGCGGAAGTTGCCCCTCGACTACCGCATCGTCACCTACGAACGGCCTCACCGAGTGGTCCTGGTGGCCGAGTCGTCCACGGTCAGGTCCGAGGACACGGTGACCGTGGTGCCTCAGGCCGGCGGAGGGTCACTTCTCACCTATGACGCCCAGTTGACCCTGCGCGGCAGTCTCGCTCCAGCCAACTTCCTCCTCGGTCCGTTCTTCGACCGCTTGGGATCTGCAGGACTCAATGGTCTGCGTAAGGCCCTCGGTGACCCGGCGGCCACATCCGGAGGATCGGGTTCTGGCCACCCACCAGGTGGACGGCTGGTCTCGCGCATCGTGGACGAGGCTCTGGAAGCCACCGTGGTGGGCAGCTTCAGTGCCATCGGGCCCGATGTGCGGCGCACGGTGGCTGGTTGGACGCCTCCGGCCCGACTCGACGGCAAGGTGGCGCTGGTCACCGGCGCCACCTCCGGACTTGGTCTGGCTGCTGCCACCGAACTGGCCTCGCTGGGCGCCTCAGTGGTGATGACGGCTCGTGGAGCCGAGCGTGCTGATCAAGCCGCAGCCCGCGTGCGGGCTGTCGCCCCCGATGCTGAGGTGTCGACCCTGCTGGCCGACATGGGAGAGTTCGACCAGGTGCGTGGACTCGCCGAACAGTTCCTCGCTGAGCACGACCGGCTCGACATCCTGGTCCACAATGCCGGCGCCCTGTCCAAGGATCGGACGACGAACTCGACCGGACTCGAGCTCACGGTGGCCTCGCAGGTTGCCGCTCCCTATCTGTTGACGGGGCTGCTCCTGCCCGCCCTCGAGGCAGCGGCACCCTCCCGGGTGATCCAGGTGTCTTCAGGAGGCATGTACACCCAGCGTTTCGATCTCGCCACCTTGGAGATGGGTCCCGAGAACTACGACGGAACGGTGGCCTACGCCAAGGCCAAGCGGGCGCAGCTGGTCCTGCTGTCCGAGTGGGTGAGACGGTGTGACGGTGAGGGCGTGGCCTTCCATGCCATGCACCCCGGTTGGGCAGACACGCCAGGGGTTCAGCACTCAATTCCGGCATTCGCCAAGGTCATGGGACCAATTCTGCGCACGCCGGCCCAAGGCGTCGACACGGTGGTGTGGTTGGCCGGTGCCCCCGAAGGGATCGATACCACCGGCCTGTTCTGGTTGGATCGGCGCCCTCGATGGGAGAACAAGGTCCCTTGGACACGCTTGTCGGCCCAGGATGAACGCGATGCCGCCGCAGCCCTGTGGGCGTGGTGCGCCGAGCGCACCGGGTGGGACCTTCGCTAGATCGTTCTGACGAACCTCCTTTTGATGACGGATTGAGCGAGTGCATGGCGATGGCTCGGCTCAACGGCCGGTGAGTGCCGATGGCACCAGCAGTTGTGGCATTAGTCGTACTGGCACCAGTCCTACTGGCATCAGTCACTGCGTCGCCGGTCGCTCACACGGCTGACAGCGATGAGTTACTGGTCAGTCCCTCGTCGATGCAGTCAGATGATCAAGCCAACGACAGTGGTGATGAAAGGAGACGCCGATGCTCGAGATGCGACCGGACTGCGAGACGTGCGGCCGGGATCTACCCAACGGTGACCCGGATGCAGTGATGTGCACGTTCGAGTGCACCTTCTGTTCTGCGTGCGCGCACAACGTCCATGGCGGTGTCTGTCCCAACTGCGCTGGCAATCTCACCGCTCGCCCCACGCGCCCTGAAGCACTGCTCGAGGCGTTCCCGGTGTCGACCGAGCGCACACACCACCGCCCTGAACCGGCGGGCGGCTAGCAGCAGCTACGACCCTGCTCAGCTTTCGAATCCGTACTGGCGATGGGGACCCATGGCGGCAAACTCGAACATCCCGTAGCCGACCTTGCCCTCAGAGGTAAATCGGGCGGCGTATTCAGTCAGCCCCCACGTCGTATAGGCAGGGTCCGGGGCGACGATCTGACCTTGGACGGCCAGGTCGCCCTGATACATACCGTGCTTCCAATCGGGTTCGAGGCCATACCCGGAACCCAGCAGCAGCGGGAAGGCCAGTAGGGGCTCGACCTCGACCTCGGTCGTCTTCTCCCCTCGCGGTCCGTAATAGGAGAGGGTGGCTCCTTCGACGGTGCGGGTGCCGGGCACGAAGCGGACGTCGTGCTCGGGTCGCCCGAGCCAGGTGGCCTCACCCTCGGCTCCCAGCATGGGGATGCGGTGGGCGTCTTGCATGATGCGTTCGCCCGAGGGCCGTTCTTGGATGATGGTGATCATGGCGTGGTCGTCGAACCGGACGGGTGCGTAGATCCAGAAGAATCCAGCCTCGGTGTCGGTGACCCGGATCCCAGGGGGCTCGGACTCGCCGACCGGTCGGATGCCCCAGGATCGGTCCCGAGATCCCCACCACCGATCTGGAGTCAAGTCGATCTCTCGGTCGCCCACCCGAAGTGTGCCCGTCCACCCGCCGACCTGAGCGAAGCGGGTCGAGTCGAAGATGACTCGGGAGAACTGCCGGTCGAAGTGGCGTGACTCGAGATGGGCTTGGCAGAAGCCGTCGTAGGTGGCATCGAGTTCGAGGCCCCATTCGTTGGGCTCGAGGATCACCCGGAGCTGCTCGAGGCCTTTGTTGACCTCCACTCGGATGGGCCCGACCGAGGCGTCCATCCGATCGGCTCCCAAGGTCTTAGAAGACCGAACCACCCGGTGGTCGTCACCCCACTTGACGGAGACGAAGGCATCGGCAACGCCGAGATTCGGATACTGGCCGACTCCGATGACACAGAAGAGTTCGTCGTCGGTGCCCAGAACGTCACCGGTCGGATGGATGTTGAAGTAGTAGCGGTCGTAGAAGTTCCGATCTGACGTGCCCACATGGCGCATGGGCTCGGAGATCTGATGGACGGGGTAGTCATCGAGAGGGGAGAGCACGGCACCGCTCCATTCACTGGTTGCACTGACGATCGGTTGCACTGGTCGAAATGGTGGATCGACGGTGAGCGTAGCCCTCGCTTCAACGTGGGGACGGGAGCATCAGCGACGCCTCCGGGTCTACGATGCAGGGCACGCTGAGTCGACGTCGTCGGCCTTGTCCGCAGCATCCAGGGAGGGACCCATGAAGAGCTACGACCGCCTGTTCATCGGAGGAGAGTGGATCGCTCCGTCCTCCTCAAATGTCTTTGAAGTCCATTCGCCCACGACGGGTGAGCTCGTCGGCCAGTGCCCCGAGGCCATGGAAGCCGATATCGACCGTGCCGTGGCCGCGGCCCGTGATGCTGTGGACAATGGACCGTGGCCTCGCATGAGTCCCTCGGAACGAGGAGCCGTCCTCGCCCGGGCGGCCGAGCTCGTGGGTGAGCGCATGCAGGAGATGGCCGAGCTGATCACCAACGAGATGGGCTCGCCCGTCTCCTGGGGTCTGCTGGCCCAGGTGATGGCTCCCAACATGATCCTTGGGTACTACGCCGGCCTGGGCTCGACCTTTGCCTTCGACGAAGTCAAGGACGGCCTGCTCGGTCCTGTCCTGGTGACCAAGGAGCCCGTGGGCGTCGTGGCCGCCATCACGCCATGGAACGTGCCGTTCTTCCTGGCTGCCGCCAAGCTGGCGCCCGCTCTGCTCTCGGGCAGCTCGGTGGTCTTCAAGCCGGCCCCGGAGACTCCGCTCGACGCCAACGTCTTCGCCGAGATCCTGGCCGAGGCCGGAGTGCCCAAGGGTGTCCTCAGCGTGGTGCCGGCCGGCCGTGAAGTTGGCGAGTACCTGGTCAATCACAAGGACGTGAACAAGGTCTCCTTCACCGGTTCGACGGTGGCCGGCAAGAAGATCGGTGCCGCCTGTGGCGCCAATCTGAAGAGGGTCAGCTTGGAGCTCGGTGGCAAGTCCGCCGCCGTGCTGCTCGGTGACGTGAACCTCGACGAGGCCCTGCCGCTGATGATGCCGAACGCCATCATGAACAACGGCGAGGCCTGTATCTCCCTGACCAGGATCCTCGCCCCTCGCGACCGCTACACCGAAGTGACCGATGCACTGGTCGAGGCCGTCCGAGCGCTCAAGGTCGGCGACCCGCTCGATCCCGCCACCGAGGTGGGCCCACTCGTGGCCGAACGTCAGCGTGATCGGGTGGAGGGCTACATCCGAATCGGCCAGGACGAGGGAGCCAAGGTGGCCATCGGTGGTGGCCGCCCGGCCGGCATCGACACGGGCTGGTTCGTGGAGCCAACGGTGTTCATCGACGTCGACAACTCGATGCGGATCGCCCAAGAGGAGATCTTCGGCCCGGTGTTGTCGGTCATCCCTTATGACAGCGATGAGGATGCCGTGCGCATCGCCAACGACTCGGACTACGGGCTGTGCGGAGCGGTCTACTCGGCCGACAACGATCGCGGTCTGGCCGTTGCCCGGGGCGTCCGAACGGGTACGTACATGGTCAACTCGGCCATCCCGATCGACTTCTCCTCGCCCTTTGGCGGCTACAAGGATTCCGGCGTGGGCCGTGAGTTCGGAACCGATGGGCTTGAGCTCTTCTTGGAGAAGAAGACCATCAACCTGCCTGCCGGGTACACCCCCTCGGTGTGAACGGGGCCGGTCCGTCGGGTCCGCCTTCGGGCGGGCCCGCCGCCGGTGCCACCTCGCCGGCTGAACACAACCGGGCCGTGTCGGCCCTACCCATGTGGGTGCTGGGGTTTACCTTCATGGTCGACTCGTTGGATCAGAACGTGATCCGAGGTCTCATCCCGCAGTTGCGTGCTCACTTCGGCGTGGGCGACGTGGCCATCGGCCTGCTCATGTCGGCCTTCGTGCTGGTCAATGGACTGGTCACCCTGCCCGCTGGCTACCTCGCCGACCGGTGGCGCCGGACCAAGGCGGCATCGGCCGCCATGACGGTGTGGTCTGGCGTGTCGGCCGCCTGTGCTGCAGCTCCGAGCTTTGGCGTTCTTGTGGTTCTGCGTGGTGCGCTGGGCTTTGGCCAAGGAGTGACCGACCCGTCGGCGTCAAGTTTGATTCCCGATTACTACGTGCTGGGTCGACGAGGACGGGCGTTCTCGGTCCAGCAGAGCCTCGCCTTTGTCGGCACCGGTGTCGGTGTCCTCATCGGAGGACTCGTCGGTCCGGCCTTTGGATGGCGAGCGGCACTGGTGGTGGCCTCGTTGCCGGGACTGCTTGTCGCCGCTGCACTCTGGCGCCTTCCCGAACCGGTGCGCGGGGCGGCAGACCGGGTCCAGGTTGGCGCCACAGATCACCTTGAACTGGTGGATCCAACCGCCCCCCGAGCACCGCTGTTCGACCAGGGAGTGAGGTCGTTCGTGGCCGACCTGGCCAGGGGCGTGGCACGCGATGTGCGAGTCATCATTTCCATCCCCACACTTCGCTTCGCACTGGCCGGGGTGTCCGCGGTGTTGTTCGTCCTGACTGCGGTGGCATCGTGGATGACGGTCTTCTACCAGCGGCAACTAGGTCTGACTCAGGGCCAGGCCACCATGGCGTTCCTAGTCATGGTGGTGGCGGGTGGCATCCCTGGGGTGATCGTGGGGGGTCGGGTGGCCGATCGCCTGGTCACCCGGATCACCGGTGCCCGGGTGGTGCTGCCTGGAATCGAACTCACCGTGGCCACCACGTGTCTCATCGCGTCGCTGATCAACCTGCCGCTGGCTGCTTGTCTGCCGTTGCAGTTAGTCGGATTCTTCTTTGCCACGTCGGCGGTTCCGGCATTGCGTGCGGGTCTGACCGATGCCGTGCCTTCGAACCTCCGGGGCACCGGTTTTGGCACGTTCAACCTGGTCAGCGTGGTTTGCGGGACTGCAGCAGCTCCACTGATCACGGCATATTTCGCCCAACGGTTCGGCGGTGACCTCCGCACGGCATTCCTGATCGTCCTGCCGTTGGCGTACCCGGGGGCAGCCCTCTTGTTTGCCGCACGACGCCACCTCGAAGAAGACTCCCTGCGCCTGCTTGCCGTGGTCGCCCAAGCCGCCGAGGAGCAGCAGCACCCCGCCTGACGCTGAGCCTGGCCGTGCTTCTGATCCTGGGGTGTTGTTGGCCAGGTAACTGACCATGGACGAGTTACCGGGCCATCTGCGAAACTGGGTACTTCACCCCGGACTGCGGGCCCCGGGACTCACCAGGTCGGAAGGACCCCGCTGTCGATGCACGCCACCACCGAAGTCGAATCGAGGAAGGAACCCTCGATTCCAGCGCGCGGTCGACCGTTGGCCTTCAGCTACGTCCCTGCCCTGGACGGTGTGCGAGCTATCGCCGTGCTCGGCGTCCTCTTGTACCACGGTGGTGCTCCGCTGAGCGGCGGTGGCTTTCTCGGCGTGAACATCTTCTTCGTGCTGTCCGGGTTTCTGATCACCTCGCTGCTACTCGGCGAGTGGGCCCGCCGCTTCACCATCCGTCTCGGCCAGTTCTGGGCCCGCCGGGCACGTCGCCTACTTCCCGCACTGCTTCTGGTTCTGGTGGGCGTGGCTGCCTACACCTACGTCTTCACCGGTCCGAGTGGTGCAGGCAGCATTCGCCTCGATGCCTTGTCGACCCTCTTGTATGTGGCGAACTGGCACTTCATCGTCGGCGGGTCGAACTACTTCGCCGCAACGGCTCAGACCTCGCCGCTTGAGCACATGTGGTCGCTGGCCATCGAGGAGCAGTTCTACTTGGTGTGGCCACCGGTGGTCTTGGGGCTGGTTCATCTCGGCAGGCGCCTCCGACCCTCTCGCCGTCTCTGGCCGGTCCTGGCTGTGGCGTTGGTCGGTGCTGTTGCCTCGGCGGCCGACATGCGGATCCTCTATCTCCACGGGGCATCGTTCACTCGTCTCTACGAGGGCACAGACACCCGTTGCCAGGACATCCTGGTGGGAGCTGCACTGGCTGTGGGCATGGCCATGTGGGCGGAGCGTCGCCGACGCGCTCCGGTGCCGGTGCCCGAACTCGCTGTCGACCGGATACATCCGTCTGCAGGAACAGCCGGGCTCATCGCCCCGCCGGCCCACCGGCGTGACGTGCATCGACGGCGAGGCCCTGGCGTCAAGCCCATCCGGGCCTGGGAACTGCGATCGACGTGGGCCCGTACCGGCGGGCAGATTGCCGGATGGTCAGCGCTCGTGGGCGTCCTCGTCCTATGGGCCCGCCTCGATGGACCGACCGGTTTCTTGTTCGGAGGAGGAGAGCTCGCTGTCGCCGTTCTGGTGGCCGTGCTGCTCTTCGCGTTGGTGACTGCTCAAGGCGGCAGCTTGGCCAAGGCGTTGGCCACGCCAGCGCTTCGTTACGTGGGTGTGATTTCGTATGGGGTCTACCTCTGGCACTTTCCTCTGTTCCTGTGGCTGGATTCGTCCCGGGTGCACCTGGTCGGACTGCCCCTCTTGGCTGTCCGCACCGCCGTCACCGTGGCGGTAGCGACAGCGTCGTATTACGCGGTGGAGCTACCCATCCGTCAGGGGCGACTGCTGTCGCTGTCCGAGTGGCGGGCCTGGCTGACGACGGCGGCTGCCATGACCGGTGTCGTAGGTCTCACCGTCGCAGCCACCGGGGCCGTGGCCGCTGAAGCGGCCGGTCCGACCGCAGGAAGTAGGGGAGTGGCACCCCAGGCCGCGGTTGGACCCACGGTCAAGGTCGCCATATTGGGGGACTCGGTGGCCTGGCGTCTTGGGTTCGCCTTGGAGGCGGCTCAACCCGAGCAGAACTATGGGGTCAGCCTCGACAATGCCGCCATTGTCGGGTGCGGTGTCTTGCGCACGGAGCGCTACCGGGCCGAAGGATCGGCCAATCCGATGGTCGAACAGTGCAATCCAACAGCACCTTCGGGTGCGCAGTGGCCCGCACTCTGGGGTGCCGCTGTCCGTCAGTTCCATCCTGACGTGGCCGTGATCCTCGCTGGGCGGTGGGAGGTCATGGACCGCTGGGTGGGTGGGACGTGGGCACATGTCGGCCAACCGCGCGTGGATGCCAAAATTCGTGACTCACTCGAGCAGGCCGTCACGGTGGCATCCTCTACCGGCGCCTACGTCGAGTTGCTCACGACGCCGTGCTTCTCGGCGGGCGAACAGCCTGATGGCCAGCCCTGGCCTGAAGACGCTCCGGCCCGACTCGCCCGCTACAACCAGATCGTGAGGCAGGTGGCTGCCGGACACCCGGACGGAGTCCGAGTCGTCGACTTCGGGGCACTGGCCTGTCCGACCGGTCGCTACACCACCAGCGTCAACGGCGTGCTGCTCCGGGATGGTGATGGCGTGCACATTGTTCCCACGGCGACGGCAGGGGCATGGCTGGCTGCTCGGATCCTTCCTCCAGCCACGTCCATGGGTCGGGCCAGGATCGCCGGACGACCGCTCGACGCACCAGGCCCTGGGGTGGCATCGCCGCCGGTCACGGCCTCGGCATCGGGAGTGCCCCGCCAGTATCACGGTGGTTGAGTCTCCACTGGTCGTTGAGGTCGAATCAACGAGGCCGGTGTGCTTGATGGAAGCGATCGTCAGCCGTTTCCGGTGGGTGACGACGTTGTCGGAAGCGAGGTGCTCGGTGCCGGCGACGTTGGCGGAGGCAGTTGGTCGAACACTGTGCGACGGGTGGCGGCGCACTCGGCTCGCAGTGCTGGAACGAGATTGGCTTCGGGCACTCGGTTCACTTCAGACACGGTGAACAGCAGGGACTGCCATTGCCCGTCCACCCGGGCGGCCTGAGCAGCGATCGGGATGGCGTCTAGTAGTTCGGCGTAGGCCTGCTGGCGGAGGTGCGTTGCCTCTGAGGGATCGGTGGCACGACCTGCCCGGTCGAGGTCGTTCACCGAAGCCTGAACGTGTGTGCAGGCCTGCTGGGCCAGTGAGCGAGCGCTGTTTCCGCACGACGAGAGCACGGCGCCGAGGGCGACGATGGCAACCAGGGAGCCAATCGGCCGACCACGGCGACCGAGGGTCCGAAGGTTGCGAGTTTTGAAGGGGCTCACTCGAGCCACGTAGGGGAGGAGTCGAGCAGGAATCTGCTGACGCCGAGACACCGGTCGAACACATCGCACATCATCTCTTCGCCGGTGAGCACCCGGGCGAGCGAGACGGGGGTGCGGGCCACGATGGTGAGACGCCGCTCGGCCGCGTCGGTGGCCGAAGCGTAGGAGTCGATGGCTGACACCTCAAGCGGAAGTTCGATCCCCCCGACGCCAGCCAGGTCGATGGCCAGACGCAGAAGATCCGGTGCATTGGGCAGCGGTGGGAGCGCCCAGGTGAACGTGAGGGCGAAGTGGAACTCGTCTGGTGGGTCCTGGTCTTCGGGTAGTCCGAAGACGGCATCCTCGAACGAGAGGAGCGTGCGGGGATCGACTTCGAGGGCCAGGTGGAGATCAAGGGGGCCACCGCATCCGTCCTCGGGATGCAGGTCTACTTCCCAGACCTGGCGAAGCGAGTAGGTCTCCACGAAGTGCCGCTCGTCGTGCACGTGAAACCCGTGATCGACCGAGTGGTCCTTGAGATCGGCAACATATCCGGCCACATCGATGACTGCCACGGCTCCAACCTACCGGTCCGAGCACGCACTCCGATAGCGTCGGGCCATGGACGACGCCACCTTGCTCGAGGTCCTGCACGCCACGGCAACCGCGGTAGCGGCTGCTCTTGACGGACTCGATGACTGGGGCTTGGCCGGCACCAGAGAGAGCCAGTATCGCTGTGATCTGGCCGCCGATGCCGCAGCGTTGGCGGTGCTCGATGAGGCAGGGGTAGGCGTGTTGTCCGAGGAGTCCGGTCTCCATCGTGAGGGCAGCGACCTTGTTGTCGTGGTGGACCCCGTGGATGGGTCGACCAACGCGTCCCGAGGCATCCCGTGGTTTGCCACGAGCCTCTGTGCCGTCGACAACGAAGGACCTCGGGCCGCAGTGGTGGTCAACCAGGCATCAGGGATTCGCTTCGAGGCCATCAGGGGCGGAGGGGCAACCAAAGACGGTGTGCCCATTGAGCCGTCGGGATGCGAACGCCTAGACGAGGCCATCGTCGCCTTCAGCGGATATCCGCCGACCTGGTTCGGGTGGAATCAGTACCGCTGTCTAGGGGCCGCAGCCCTCGACCTCTGCGCGGTAGCCGAAGGCGTCCTTGATGCCTACGCGGTGATCGGTGGCTCGAAGCTCGGATCGTGGGACTACCTAGGCGGAATGCTCATCTGCACGGAAGCGGGTGCAGTGCTGGGGGATGGCCGAGGAGAGGGACTCGTGACCCTGGGTCATGCGGATCGACGTAGGCCAGCAGCGGCCGCCACGCCGTCACTGCTCGACAGCGTGCTCAGCGCAGTGGGGGATGCTGAGCAGCGATAGCGTCTAGGAGTCGGGCGCTTAGCTCAGTTGGTTAGAGCAGCTGGTTTACAACCAGCAGGTCATCGGTTCGAGTCCGGTAGCGCCCACTACCAGGGATTATCTTGGTTACCCAGGTCGAACAGCGCTTCTACAGCAGGAAACTCTAGGGACATGGCATCTTGTCCTGTTCCCTCTGCGACGGAACTGACCGACCTGAAAACCGGGTTCGCGCTCAGCCTCCGAGCTCGCAACCGGTCGCCTAAGACCTCAAGAGTTACCTGAGCGCCGTCGATCTCCTCGATGCGACCTAGGAGGCGGCGAGCAGGACGGAGTAGTTGCTGGCGTCCTTGGTGATGGTCCGATGGACGGACTTTCCGTTCCCGGAGAACCGGATCTTCACCTGTCCGGCGATCGAGACCAGGTCGGGCGCAGCGAACGCCCCGTGGATCACCGGCACGCTGAACTTGGCGAACGCCTTGTCGGGCGAGCTGAACGTGACGGTGCCGGACGTCGCGTTCGCCACTACGCCGAAGATGCCGCTATCGCTCCCGCTCTGGCGGTAGTACGTGGAGTGGGCGGTCCCGCAGGAAGCAGTGGCGGAGGCGACCAGCTTGATCCTGCCGTTGTATCCGCCCAGCTGCGGAATGAACGATGCCCAGCCATAGCCGGACGCGGTCTGCTCGGTTGCGGACCACAGCAGGTGGTCGACGTCGTCGAACACCTCGAGCGTGACAGGAGCGACCAGGGGGGTCTCGGCTCCATCGGGGGAGCGGGAGAAGAGGTCCACCGTGTACTGGCTGCTCCGCTGGTACAGCTCACAGCCTGCGGGCGGCGATGTGTTGAAGATCTGCTGGCTGGCGTACCACGCCGAGAAATTGGTCTGCTCGACCTTTGGCTTCACGGACGCCATCATGCTCTCCAGCGCGTTCACGCTCAGGTTGCCATTGGGCTGAGCGAAGAGCTTGGCATTGAACTGCCGGAACGCTCTCGGCGCCTCGATGAGGATCTTTCCGAACGCGTACCCGGCTTGCTCGTACCGGAGGAACACGAGCGCAGGATCGCCCAGGCCGTAGATCGATCCGGAGGCGACGCCGACGTCGCTGGTGTTGTTGTCGTCGTAGTACTCGTCGTAGCTATACCCGTGATGGAGATCGAAGTACGACGACGCTTCGGCAATCCCCTGCGCAGCCAGGAGGTCGATCTCCGCCACCTCTGACGCTCGTGCCATCCCCTCCTCCCAGACGGAGTTGGCGATGATCCACGGCCCATGCACGGCGTGATTCAGCTCATGCATGAACACGCCCAGGTCCATCGAGTGCATGTACACCGTGTGGGTGTTCGGGTTGTACTCGCCGGCATATGAGCCGTTTTGGGAGCGCACGATGTTGACCGTGGCTGACTGCCCTGGCGGGCCGGCCACCTGGGCGAGCGCAGCCAGCTCCGGCGATCCGACGGCGGTCCACGACTCGAGCTGTGCACGTTCGCTCGCGTTCCAGCTGGCGTCGATGGTGAACGTGAAACTCTGGGGATTGGATGCAGGGTGCACGGGGGCAGTCGCCATGGGGGGCGAGGCTGGCTTCTCGCGCTTCACGCCCGATGGATTGCCCGACACGCTGAGCCCGTCGTTCGGGGCGCCAGCGGGAGGCGTTGCCGCAACTGGGCCTGCCGTGGCGACGATCGCCAGGAGCGATCCCACGAACAGAGACATGGAGTGGTACGCCCGCATCTGAATCCCGCCCTTCAGCCGCCTGGGGCGATCCGCCGCCCCTGGCGGCACGCTAGCAGGAGTCCACTCTGGCCTCATCCAGGCAACCGGGGTTCTCCCGCAGTCCGCGCCTTGGTCGCGCCGGTCCCCGAGCCCGTGCACGTGGCGCCTCCCGGGTATGTCGAGCTGGCGCCTGATGTCATGGAGACGAAGCCGGTGGGGGCGTCGTGGAGGACGCAGGAGTGACGCTGTCAACCTCCCCACCAGGACCCTCGACGAGAGCAGATAACTTTGCCGTTTTCGTTCGGCTTTAACCTGCATAATCCCAGGTCAGCACAGCGTTCAGGCGTCCCTGGTTTACAACCAGCAGGTCATCGGTTCGAGTCCGGTAGCGCCCACTCTCAGGGGTTGGGATAAAGGAGAACGGCAATCCCGAAAGGCCCCAGCCGCCGCTGCGACGCCGCCTCGCTGGGCTCGCGGTTCTCGAGTGGGCGACGCGACGCTTGTGGGGCCGCTTGGCTGTCGTTCTCCCTCCGTCCCTCCCCACGTGAGTGGAGGGCAGACCAGGTGTGATTTACATTTTCGGAAGTGATGCGTTTCTCCCACCCTCATGTCGAACTGCAATCCGATTGACATGAATCTTTCCAATCGGTAGAACTCCTTTGCAGTTGGTAAGTAAATAGTCATTTCTTAAGGGGGATTGATGTTTACGAGGTCGAAACTGGCGCTGTGCGCCGTCGTCGTGGGCGCCGCCCTGATTCCATTGGGGGCAACGGATGGCTTGCGCCCGCAGTCTGCTGCAGCGGCCACCCAGGTCGACCTGCTGATGGCGCCGATCATCAAGACGGTCAAGAAAGCGTCAGTTAACGACTTTCTTCCCGCCACCAAGGCATCGAGGACGTTCCTGGCTGGCAGGCTTCTGGTTGCCCAGCAGCAAGCCGATGCTGGTATCTGCGGCGACGCGCTCCCACCCTTGCGAGCCGTGGAGGACGCCGCGACAAATCCAGCGGCCAACATCCGGATCGTCCCGCCCCTCGGTCCAGCGCTCCTCCCCCAGCTCTTGGGTGTTGAGGCAGTCATCCTGGCCAGCGGATCGGCCTCCGGCTGTGGGGGCGTGCGCACCCCGCAGGCCCAGCCCGCGGCTCCTGTCTCCGCGGTGACATCTTCGGACATTGGGCAGGTTCAGATCTCCTTCCTGTTGCCAGCCGTGCATTTCGGCCACATCGCAGACCCCACCGGGACCCAGGACTTCTTGACGATGGCCCAGCCTGGCGTCGGCCATGCCGCCGGAGTTCTTTCTGGCGCTCCCGACCTCCCGGCTGTCTCGGCGTTGGTGGCCATGCCCGCGGGCACGTGGCCAGAGGTCTCGATCCTGTCCACATCCGAGTACTCGATGACACTGCCTGAGCCGCTGGCGCCACTCCAGGTGAGTGCTCCGGCGGTGGCGACCACTGACGTTCCGCTGGCTACAGCCCCTGATACCTGGTCGTATAACGCTGACGCCTATCGAAGCACCACCTCCCAGCCGGACACCTCCCGGATGGCCCAGACGCCATATGTGCAGCGAGGTCTGCAACTTGTTGCCGTGTCTGTTCCGGTCGTTTCCTACATTCCGGCCAGTAACGGTTTGCAGGTAGCCGCCCACGTGGACATCCAGGTGAAGTTTTGCGGCGACCAGGACCATCGGACGTGCATCCCCAACGGAAGCACAGGGACTACAAGTGGGGTCTCGGTGGCCGACTTCGGGAGCACCGACCTGGTCGGAGCGTCCAATGCCCCGTTCATTAACCTCTGGCAAAACCAGGTTGTCAACTGGAACCAGGTTGCTTCGAGCAATCTTCGCTACAACCCCCGGACGGCATGTGGTGAGGAGATGATGCTCATCACCGATCCGGCCTACGCCGACCTGGCTGATACCTATGCTGCGGCTCGTACGGATGACGGCGCGGTGACCAAGGTGTTCTCCACCCTCAACATCTCGATATCGCAACAGAACTATCCAGTCCTTCGCGATGCCATCGCGGCGACGATCGCCAATGAGGTGGCGACGACAACATCACAGCACTGTGCGTGGGTGCCTTCCTACGTCCTCTTCTTTGGCAACACCACCCAGGTCCCCACCTTCGAAGTCAATCTGCCCTTTGCCTACGCCGAGGTCGGCCAGCCGGCGGCCGGGACCTGCGTTAGCGGAGGGGCGGTAGCCACCGACCAGCCCTATGGTTATGTCGACCAATGGGGCAAGTACGATTCGGGCCAACACACGTGGTCCACGTTCAACCAGGATCTCCGAGGGACCGAAGGGGCCGGGTGTCGAACGACGGTGGACCTGGTCCCCGATCTCTTCATCGGTCGGATCATCACTCCGTCAACGTCCACCATCAACAAGCTGATCGCCTACAACGATCACCCTCCGACATCCAAGGCAACCTACGCCTCGGTTACCGGCGCTTCGTTCTTCCAGACCTCGCTCTCGAACTCCACGTTGCCCAACATTCCGAACGGGAACGATAAGGCATTGTTCTGTACACCACAGAAGGCCCCGACGACCACGCAGGCCGTGCAGGACTTCGTGCGCAGTTCCGAGTTCGCCGCCAATCTGGCCACGGTGGCCGGCAAGTCGGTGCAGCGCGTGTACGTCGATTCCGACCAGTGCCCTGGATACACCCCGAAGACCTATAGCGACGGTACGTCGCTTCCGGCCATCTTGTTGAACCCGGCTGCATGGCAGCCGGACAATGGTGCCTCGCAGGCCGACATCCTGGCCAAGGCTGACCTGGGAAGCCCCATCATGTGGCACGCCGACCACGGTTGGTCCAATTCGAGTGGATGGGCCCAGCCGTATCTCGTGACCTCGGCGCTCTCCCATGTTCTTCCGTCGGGAATCCTTCCGCCGGTGCTCTGGAGCACAGATTGCGATACCGGAAAGTACGACGGTGGCGGAGGGCAGGCGTATGTTGCTCTGGCCGCCGGCAACTTCTCAGACGATGCGCTCAGGGGAATGGCCGTCGCCCATGTCGGTGCTTCCCGCGAGAGTCCCATTATGGAGAACGATGTGCTCTTGGAGTCGACCGCACGGGCCCTCTATCCCGAGTACGGCAACTTCTGGCTGGCCATTAGTCTGATTCAGCCTCGCCACCCCGTCGAGGCACTCGGCCCGCTACTGCAGGCAGCCAAGAACGATGTCATGGCCCGGGTGCCGACCAGCTGGGGTGCTCCACTGGTCTCCCTCGAATACAACCTGTTCGGTGACCCGTCGATGTCGCTGCGGCGTGATGCCCCCACGATCGTGTCGTTGAAGAAGATCCAGTTCACGGCTTCGGTCTCGCCTACGTCGGGGGCTGCCACGGTTCAGGTCTCGACTGGTACGGCCAAGGTGCCGGCTCGCTCGTCGGCCATGGTGGAGATCATCAAGGACGGCGTGGTCTTGGGCGACTGCTACGGCAGCTTCGCGAACTGCCCAGTCACCTTGTATCCAACTGCGACCGGCTCGGGTGCTCCGGCCGATCTCATTCATAACCTCAACGGAGCGACCCTGGTGGTGAGTGCCGACGGCATGGTTCCTGTGACCAAGGTACTTACCGGGCTCTGATCAGGAGTGGAATCAGCAGGCGACACGAGGCTGGGAGGCGCAGAACGTGTCACAGGTAGTCGTGAACAGGACCTCCGGCGACAGCAGATAACTTTGCCGTTTTCGTCCGGTCCCGACCTGCGAAAACCTAGGTGAGCACAGCGCTCAGGCCCGCCTGGTTTACAACCAGCAGGTCATCGGTTCGAGTCCGGTAGCGCCCACTGCCAGGGGTTATGTAGATCAGACAGGCGGCACGGAGGCGACCGGGCTCTTCACCTACGCAGAACATGGGTGCTTGCCGAGTAGGTCTGCTCCTTGAGCCGGTCAACCGGGGCCCGGCCTTGCTCCACTCAACGAGTGATTCTCGATCAGGAGGGAATCGATGTCGCAGCTGCCTGAGCCAGGAGCGGCGCACGGTCAGCGGGAACGATGTACCCGCCAGCAATGGCCCGGTCGAGGTCAGCGGTGTAGGCGGTGACGTAGCTGGCCGTCGAACCGTAGAGCGCCGCCAGTGTCTGCGGGCTGAGTGGGATGGTCGACCCAAACAGACCACAGAGCACGCTGCTGCCCTGAGGTGGTGCGCCGCTCAATGTCGCCACCGGTACGTCCACCGCTGGAGTGCGAACGCCACCCACCACGTTTCCGTGGGTATCCAGAGCCAACTCGGGGGGATGCGTGGACGACTGGGTGAACGGCGCCGGCGAGGGTGGCTGCGTCCCGTTATCCACCCAGTGGAGGAACGCAACCAAGCCAGCCTGGGCCACTTCGTGCTGAGGACCCGAATTCACCGGGGTCGTGCAGCCGAGGAATCCCGCTCCCACGCCGAGTTCGTAGGCGTCGGCATGCGACGTGCCGGCGACTTCCCACGTCCGGATCTTCGGCGTATTCGGTTGCTGGGCGGCGGCATACCCGAGTTGGATCAGGTCCGTTTGGGTTTCGAACATGAAGACGGGGACGGTGAGGTCGGTGCGGACACGCACGTTGCCGTTGATCGCTGCCTTGACGCTGTGGCCGCTGAAAGATGCAGAACCCCCTCCACGTGAGTGGATGAAGATCCCCTGGTAAGCGTCATCGAGAGGCTGGAGGGCATTGGCGTACGAGGTGAGGTAGAAGGCAGATTGCGACTCGCCGATGGCCACCACGTGTGACGGATGTAGACCATCGAGGATCAAGGGCGCAGGGGCTCTCAGTGCTTGTCCGATCTGAGCGAACATGTCCAAGGAGTACCGATCACCGGGGTGATGCAGGCCTCCATAGCGAGATGGATCGCCCCCTCGAAGCCCGCCTTGCGAGCCCGCCCCGAGGAGCGATTTTCCTCCGTTGACGGCCAGTGCCTGGGTCGACACCCCCACATAAGCCGCTCCGGTGTCCATCAGCGCCGGGTTCAGGTAGTCCCAGTCCGGAGCAGACTCACCGGCCGACACGTTCATCCACTCCACGATGACGTTCCCGTCGAACCTTGCCGAATCACTGGGACGGCGCACGATCACACGTGTGGCATACGGAGCCGAACCGCCGACAGAGACGGTCCATCGCCCATTGGCCGGTGTCGTCCGGCCGGCAAACGAATAGGCGGTGCCCGACGCGAAGTACTCCTGCTCGACATACCCGTGGGAGACCAGTCCATTGGGGTTGGCGGAAACGGGCTCGATGACCTTTCCCGTGCTTGGCGGCGGCGAGAATTGCGCCGGTGCCCGCCACCCCGTTAGTTGAGCCGGTGCCGACGAAGAGGTGGTCGTCCCCCCACATGCCGCCATGATTCCTACAAGGAGCAGAAGCACGGCCCAGACGGGCGCCCTTGTGTCACGAATCCACTGATCCACGGCATGCTCCTGGTCTCTCCCGGACGGGTTCACCTGGTCTCTCCCGGATTCGTTCAGGTGTAGCCACGGCGTGGCCCGGGATCCGGGCAGAATAGCCCCGCACCTTCGGGGCCAGAGGTCAAGGCTGACCAGGTCGCTCCGGCAATCTGTTCGTGCGCGCCGAAGTCCAGTTCCATCGCCGAGGAAGCATTACCGGACACGCAGGTAGTTCGGGCCTACCAGTCGGTGGATTCGCACGTGGGGCAGAGGGCGAGGTGTGCCCCCGGATTGCCGAGCGCGTGATCTCCTTCATCAAGACCACGGTGACAGACGAACCACGTTGTGGAATGCAGGGTTTGCCTCCGGGATTAGTGGCGAACCTCGAGGGGGCGTTGCGACTGCATCTCGCTCTGTGAACCAGGGCCACTGACGACAATAGGAACCGTTGCCGGGTTTGTTCAGCCGCGATCTACGTCATCTCAGATGAGCACAGCGCTCTGGACGGTGCGGTTTCCAGCCGGCAGGTCATCGGTTCGAGTCTGGCGGGGAGCCTGATCGGCAGGCGTCCGCCAGAAGCGGGTCGGCTAGGCAGACGCCTGGCTGTCAGTTGAGCCCGGTACATCGCTATCGGTCCCTTCCCAGCCGAGATCTCGCTCCGCTTGGGCTAGGTGAGAGCGCATCCATTCGATCAATCTGATGGCATCGACGACGTCATCGCTGTTGAGGTTGGGATGCACGGGAGCAAACGTGGCAAAGCCTTCGCCGATGAACAAGGAGAGTTCCCCGAACAGTTGGGCCGTCCGGTCCGAAACCGGGCTCGTCGCCTGCTGTCGCTCGATAACGGCGGTCAAGGTGGGACGACTTTCAGGGTAGGTGATCTTCGCGGGGTCCATGCCTTCGCCGAGCATCCATGCCACGAGGCGGGAGCGCAGCACGACGTCGTCGTCGATGAGATGTTCTGATGACCTGGTGGCGACTCGCGTGGCGAAGCGTTCATTGAGTTCTTCGGCGACTGCTACGAACAGCCCTTCCATCGACGAGAAGTTCCGCCTGATCGATGAGTGCGAAACACCCGCTCGTTCCGCGATGGTTCGACTGGTGACACTGGGAAACGGTTCCGAGCGAATCACCTCGATCGCCGTGTCGATCACCATGCGTCGAGACACGTCGCCATGGACCCAGCGACGTCGGGCTGGCAGGCCGTTCTGGCCTCCGTCCTGGATCTCATCCTTCTGGTCAATGTCCTGCAGGTCGTCGGAGATCGGAAGAGATTACGACGTGCCCCTACCCCTGTGCCAACTGTCGTGGCGAGGGCATGCGCAGCGCATCCACGCAGCCGGAGATCAGGGGTATCGCCTGTAATCGAACCCATCTGCTGCGACGTGGTGGTGGCGTGGATCCCTGGTGATGCCTCCGTCATGTCATCTGCAACAGAGGCAGTGACGTTCGACCCTGTTGGACGTGCGCGGTCCAGCCCTACGGTCGAAGCACAGGGGTAGGGGAATCAGTTCTGATCTGGAGGTGCCCGATCGTGGCGACAGCGCAGCAGATCCAGTCGACGACCACTCGCAGCCCGAGGGTCAGCGGCCAGGCAACCAGTGCACATAGTCGCAATGGCGGCAGTCGTCGCAATGGGGAGATGGTGTCGATGGGCACCGTCTCGCTGTGCTGCTCTGCGGTGGGCATGGGGGCGTTGATCGTTGTCGTCCAGGCTCGTGCCAGTGACGTCGATGGCCTTCCTTCGACGCTGGTGATGCTGCTCCTGGCCATGTCGGTGGCAGGTCTGGTGTTCGGAGCACTGACGGGCATCGTGTCCTTGGCCCGCCCCACGGGTCCTGGTGGCCGACCATCTGGGGTAGCCGCCGCTGGCCTCCTGCTCTCGGTATGGCTGATGGCTCTCGGGCTCGAGTTGGTAGCACTGCTCAGCACGACGGGATCCTCGGATGCCCTGGACCAGGCCGACCCAGGGGCACCGCGGGTCATCGTGATGGCCGCCATCGTCGTGCTGGCCGCAGCAGGCATCACCGTGGCCGTCATCCATCGCGCCCGGGCGGGCCCGAAGCGGGGCCGGTGACACGGCACTCCACGAGGCGCCGTTGAGCGCTGACGCTTGGGCCGGGGTCTGTGAGTGGTGCTCGTGCGCCGTGGGCGGGATCAGGGTCGCTGCAGACCATCGTGGTCCTCGGGTGCCGCGATGAGCTGCTCACGTGTCTTGGACGCGTGGCTGTCGCTGATCCTCTGTTCTTCCTGGCCAAAACCTGACAAGATGGGTCAGGATTGAGGACCTTGGCCGGAGTGCGGCCACTCACGTGGACCTCCGGGCGAAAGGGCGCACATCATGCGGATTGCAGACGACATCACTCAGCTCATCGGCAACACCCCGCTGGTGAGGCTTCGCAACATCACCGAGGGTGCCGATGCTCAGGTGCTGGCCAAACTCGAGTTCTTCAACCCGGCCCACAGCGTGAAGGACCGTATCGCCGTCGCCATGATCGACGCCGCCGAAGAGGCAGGCCTCATCGACCACGAGACGATCATCGTCGAGCCGACCTCGGGCAATACCGGCATTGCCCTCGCCATGGTGTGCGCGGCCCGCGGCTATCGCTGCATCTTCACCATGCCCGAGACGATGTCGAAGGAGCGTCGAATGCTCCTACGTGGCTACGGCGCCGAGTTGGTGCTCACTCCAGGCCCCGACGGCATGGGCGGGGCGATTGGCAAGGCCGAAGAGATCGCCAAGGGCGAGGGCAAGTTCTTCATACCTCAGCAGTTCGAGAATGCGGCCAATCCGGCCATCCATCGCCGCACCACGGCCGAGGAGATCTGGGCGGACACCGACGGAACCGTCGACATCGTCGTCTCTGGCGTCGGCACGGGCGGGACCATCACCGGTGTGGGTCAGCGCCTCAAGGAACTCAAGCCCGAGCTCAAGGTCATCGCCGTCGAGCCCGCTGCGTCACCCGTGCTGTCCGGTGGCGTCAAGGGTCCTCACCCCATTCAGGGGATCGGCGCTGGATTTGTGCCTGCCATCCTCGATACCGACGTCTTCGACGAGGTGATCGGCGTAGCCAACGACGATGCAATGGCCACTGCTCGCACCATGGCGACCTCCGAAGGCCTACTCATCGGCATCTCGTCGGGCGCTGCCACCTGGGCAGCTCTTCAAGTGGCCCACCGTCCCGAGAATGCTGGCAAGACGATCGTCATCATCATTCCTTCCTTCGGTGAGCGCTACCTGTCCACTGCCCTCTTCGAGGGACTCGGCGACTGAACGTGGTCGGCGCCTTGCGCCGGGACGTCGCGTCGGTCCTCGAGCGCGACCCGGCAGCCCGATCGGCCATCGAGGTCGTCCTCACCTATCCCGGCCTCCATGCCGTGTGGGGTCACCGGGTGTCGGCGCGCCTATGGCACGGCGGTCACCGGATGGCTGCCCGGCTGTTGGCTGGAACGGTCCGGTCGCTCACCAATGTCGACATCCATCCGGCAGCCACCATCGGCGAGGGGCTCTTCATCGATCACGCCATTGGGGTGGTCATCGGCCAGACGGTGGAGATCGGCCGAGACGTCACCATTTACCAAGGCGTGACCTTGGGCGGCACCAGCCTGGAGCACGGCAAGCGTCACCCGACCATTGGCGACCGGGTGACCATCGGGGCTGGGGCCAAGGTCCTCGGCCCGATCACCATCGGCAACGGCAGCCGGATCGGCGCGAATGCCGTGGTCGTCCGGGATGTGCCGCCGGACTCGGTGGTGGTGGGTGTGCCTGGCCAGGTCATCGCCCGATCCAAGCCCCGGACGGCATCACCGATGGATGTCGATGACACGATGCTCCCGGACTTGGTCTCCGTCAGCCTCGCTTCGTTGCAACGTCGGATCGACGACCTTGAGCGGGCAGTTGACGGCCAGGTGCACGAGCCAGAGATCCGACCAAGTGCCTCGGGAGTCTGGAAGGGTGAGGACTTCTCGATCTGAACGCGGTTCCGGCCGGACCCGTCTAGCCAGCGAGAGCTGCTGTGGTGCGCTCGAGGCAGTCAGGATCCACCGTGCCGGGCACGAGGATGAACTCATCACACCCGGCTGACTCGGCCTCAGCGAGGGCGTCGAGCAACCGAGCTGGCGAACTCAGATTGCACACGGCGGACAGCGCATCGGCCGCAGCCGCACCAAAGACATCGAGGTAGGCCCGGGCGAACGACTTGAGCTCGGCATCTGCTGAAGCGGAATCAGGGCCGAGAAGGTAGAAGGTGCCACTGACAAGACGGGGACGGTCACTTCGTCCGGCCGACTCCCAGGCGTCGAGGGCCAGTTGGTTGTTACGGGTGATCTCCCCGGGGTCAGCTCCGATGGAGAATCCGGTGAGCCCAGCGGCCCAGGTGGCAGCCCGAGCCATCGACTTGGGCCCCATCGCACTAGCAAGGAGCGGCGGACCGCCGGCCTGGACCGGGGCGGGGCCCACCGGCTGGCCTCCTTCGTAGGCGGGCTGGCCGGACCACAGCCGCTGCAACTCGGCTACCGCGCCGTCGAGGCGATCATGGCGGCCTTCGAAGGGAACGTCGAGCGCTCGGTAGTCCTGTTGTCGGCCACCGACCCCTACGCCAACCGTCAGACGGCCTGCAGCCAGGACGTCGAGTGTGGCGAGTTGCTTGGCGAGCATGGCCGGCCGGTGCAGAGGGAGGACAGCGATGTTGGTGATGACACGGACTCGCTCGGTCAGCGCTGCTGCCGCCGTGTTCGTGACCAGAAGTTCAGGGTTGTGGAATGTCATGCGTTCGCCCGCTGACACACTCGAATAGGGGCCGTTGTCGATCCCCTGACACCAGTCCACGAAGGTGCTCCTGGTAAACCCGGTAGCCATGGTGGGAAGAGCAATTCCGATCTCCATGGCGCCAGACCCTAGTCAGCGAGGGAACCTTTGGTTTGCTGACCGGTCACACTGGGTGGCGACACGGTTGCAGGCAGAGGCCGACATGTTCATTGAAGACGTCGAGGGGTATAGTTTCACCTGAAGCGAAGGAGCCGCCATACCTCGCACGAGGTGCCGGTAACGCCGCGAAGTTGTAAGGGGCGAAGATGGTCGTCTGGCTTGATGCCATGAAGCAGTGGGGACAGTGGCTGATGGGCGATGCCCCTATGCCCGATAACCGCTCACGAGCCGTCCTGGCTGGCACGGTGGCCACCGCCACCGTCGTGGCATTCGGTGTTCCGGCGATTCTGCCTTCGACCACTGTGGCCAGCGCCACGGGTTCAAGTGCGGCATCTGCATCGCAGACCAACGACACGTACCCGAGCAACAACGTGTCCTCCCCGATCGCCTCCCAGGGTGGCGGAAATACGACGACCCGCTCCACGGTCGCCTTCAATATCCTGACCCCGCCTGCCCCGTCGGCCAAGGGCACGTACGCCTTCAACACCCCTCCTGCGCAATCGGCCAAGGGCACCTATTCCTTCGACACGCCTCCGGCCCCGTCGGTAAAGGGTTCGTACGCCTTCAACACCAATCCAGTTGCCGGAGCGACCGGTCGTCATGCCAACGACCCCTTCTATTACTTCTCCACCGCTCCTGCGGCCCTGGGTCGCGTGCCCAAGGGCGGTCATGCCAAGCACCCCGGCGGAGCTGGAGGAAACGGAGGCGGAAGCGGCAACGGTGGCGGTGCAGCAAAGCCCGGGCTTCCTGTCACACTTCCTGTGGCGCCGCCTCCCGTGTTCGTGGCTGCACCGACCCCTTCGGTTCCCGTTCTCGCCCCGAACGACCCGCTGACCACATTGGTCCAACCTGCTACTCCGCCTGCGCCGCCGCTCGTGACCGGCGCCGGTGCCTTCATCGGCTCGGCACTCATCACGTGGCGTGCCCCGTCGGGAGAGGTGCCCACCGGTTACGACGTGTTTGTCGGCTTCGCTCCGGGCATGGAGTTCCCGATTCCGCTGAACGGCGGTACGCCGGTGGCTGGCACTTCGTTCTTGGTGACCGGCATGGAGCCCGGCCAGACCTACTACTTCACCGTGCGAGCCCGCTCGGGATCGGCTTCCTCGGCGGCATCCAACGAGGTGACCGCCTCAGCAGTGAGCTCCTACACCCCGGTGGGCCAGATCACTGGTCCGGCCGTGGGCATCGCCACCACAGCTGATGGCTCGGGCTACTGGCTCTACACGGCATCCGGTGCAGTCTCAGCGCATGGCACGGCAACTGACGTGGGATCGCCGGCCCCTGGCTCTCTCGTCGCCCCGATCAGCGGCATGGCAGCAACTCCTGACGCCAAGGGCTACTGGGAGGTGGCCGGCGACGGCGGTGTCTTCGCTTACGGTGACGCACCGTTCTTCGGATCGGCCGCCGCGATCAATCTGGTCTCGAACATCGTTGGCATCGCCAGCACCCCTGACGGCAAGGGCTACTGGGAGGTCGCCGCGGATGGCGGCGTCTTCGCCTTTGGCGATGCTGGTTTCTACGGAGCTCGCGCCGCAACGCCGGGAGCGTCCCCAATTGTCGACATCGTCGCTACCCCTGACGGCAAGGGCTACTGGGAGGTCGCAGCAGACGGTGGCGTCTTCGCCTTTGGCGATGCTCCGTTCCTAGGAGCGGCGTCGACCAGCGCCCCCTCGTCGTCCGTCGTCGGTATGGCCACGACGGCTGATGGCAAGGGCTACTGGGAGGTGACGGCAGCTGGCGGTGTCTACGCCTACGGCGATGCCGCCTTCCAAGGTCCGCTCGCACCGGTGTCACCAGGCATGCCCATCGTGGGGATGGTGGCGGACTCGGCTACGGGCGGCTACCGCTTGGCAGCGCTTGACGGCGGCGTCTTCGCCTTTGGTGCGCCCTTCCTCGGCGCAGGCTGAGCGTCGACCTCACCCTCCGACCGGCGGGGATCCCCCGTTGGTAGCGTCATCATCATGAGGTGGCCATGAGTGCCGACGGCGGCACCTCGCACGACTATTTCGACCCGGAGGCCCCGGGTCACTCTGATGCCACTCCACTGCTGGCTACCGCCCAGCAGCGTGCTGTGGTCATGGTCCAGAATTTTGAGGACCCCTCCCAGGAGTGGAGGCGCCTCTGCGCTGAGGGAGTAGGGACGTTCTTCTTGGTCCTGGTAGCGGCAGGCGGTCCGATGATCGACCGGGCCGTGCCCGGTTCCGTGGGACGGACGGCAGCGGTCGTGGCTCCCGGCCTGATGGTCATGGCCATCATCCTCTTCATGGGCAAGGTATCCGGCGCACATCTGAACCCGGTGGTGAGCCTGGCATTCTGGTTGCGACGGGACTTCCCGCTTCGCCGAGTCCCGGGCTACGTGGTCGTCCAAGCGGCAGGCGCTCTGGCGGCAGCGTGGTTCCTTCAGTCCGTCCTCCATGTGTCAGCGCACGTTGGGTCCACCTATCCCGCCTCAGGTTTCCGAGGCATCGATGCCTTGTGGATGGAGGTCGTCTTGACGCTCGGGCTGGTGAGCGTCATCTTGGGCACGGCGTCGGGTGCTCAGCAGGTCGGGCTCTTCGGAGCTCTTGGGGTGGGCGGCTACATCGCTCTGGCCGGCCTGTGGGCCAGCCCGATCTCGGGTGCCTCGATGAATCCGTTCCGCACACTGTGCCCCGATGTCGTCGGTGCCGATCTCACTGCGTGGTGGGTCTATGTGGCTGGACCGTTACTCGGGGCCATCCTCGCCGTCGCCTTGGCCTTCTTGTTGCGAGGCCCAGGAGGCGGCCGTGCGGGATCGCTGGCCGCCCAGGGCACCATACGGCCACAGATCGCACGCCCCGGCAAGGCGTAGGCCGGTAGCAGGGACCCGAACAGGGAGCCCGGGCTACGTTGCCGGCGTGCGGGCTCAGCCTCCGCCGGTGAGTCGACGCAGTGCCTTGGCGGCTAGCGGCTCGCTGCCGCCTCCATCCTCGGTCCGGTCAGCGACACCAGCCATATAGAGGCCGACGTTGACGCCGAGCCACCGGGCGGGTTCGGGCTCCCAGCGGCGGGAGCGATGGTTCACCCAGGGGAGTGTCGTCAATTCACTGTCTCGGCCGAGGATCAGATCGCACAGAGTGCGCCCGGCCAGATTGGTCGTGGAGAGTCCATCGCCCACGTAACCGCCGGCCCAGGCCAGGCGAGTGGTGCTGTCGATGCCCACGGAAGCATTCCAGTCCCGAGTGATCCCGAGGGGGCCACCCCATCGATGAGTGATTCGGGTGGTGGCCAGGATCGGGAAGAGGTCGATCAAGGTGCGGTGAAGATCGTCATGGACCCTTTCGTCACGATCGAATTCAGGTCGGATGGCCGAGCCGAAGTGGTAGGGCGCGCCGCGCCCGCCGAAGGCCAGACGGCCATCCTCGGTGCGCTGGCCGTAGATGACCATGTGACGGTGGTCGGTGAAGACTTCCCGGTCGGCCATGCCGATCTGGGCCCAGATGTCGTCGGACAACGGCTCGGTGGCGATCATCAGGGAGTAGACGGGGGCAATCTCGCGGCGTTGGCCGGCCAGCGAGCGCGTGTACCCCTCGGTGGCTCGCACGATCGTGGTCGCCCGAACCGTGCCCCGAGCAGTTGCGACCCGGCCTGGGGAAATTGATCGGACCTCGGTCTGCTCGTAGACGGTGACACCTCGACGTTCGACGGCGTCAGCCATACCTCGGGTCAGGCGTGCCGGGTCGACTGCTGCAACATGAGGAGTCCAGGTGCCCCCTAGAACATTGGTCGCCCCGACCCGGGCCGCGGCCGCGGCCGCATCGAGTTCGTCGAGATCCTCGGGTCCGATACCCCGTGCGCGGGCCCCAACGACTCCGGCACGGTCGCGCTCGAGTTGTGCTGGCGTCCGGGCCAGCCAGACTCCACCACCTTTGGTGAAGCCGCAGTCGATGCCTTCGACATCGACGACTCGGCCGACCTCGTCGACCGTTGCTTCCATGGCCAGACGTTGTTTCGTTCCCGAACCCGGCCCGTGCTGGGCATCGAGTGCGGTCTCAGAAACGGGAAAGAGGGCCGAGCACCAGCCACCGTTGCGGCCTGAAGCACCAAACCCGGCGACGTCGCGCTCGAGGACGGCGATGCGCAACGATGGGTCGGCGCCGGCCAAGTAGTAGGCGGTCCACAGCCCGGTGAGGCCCCCTCCGACGATGGCGACATCGACTTCGGTATCGCCGGGCAGTCCCGGTCGCACCGTGATGGGGCCAGGAAGGCCATCCCACCACAGCGAGACTCCGCGATAACTCTCTCCGGAAGGACTACTCACGGCTGATTGCTCAGAGGTACTTCCACGCTTCGGTGAGGACGATGCGAAGCCGCTCGGTGATGTAGGCGAACTCCTCAGGACCGCACGTGAGGGGTGGCGAGAGTTGGACGACCGGGTCACCGCGGTCATCGGCTCGGCAGATCAGACCGGACTCATAGAGGGCGCCCGACAGGTAGCCGCGGAGCAGACGCTCGGCTTCGTCGTCGTTGAAGGTCTCTTTGGTGTCCTTGTCCTTCACGAGTTCGATGCCGTAGAAGTAGCCCGCCCCGCGCACGTCACCCACGATGGGAAGCTCAAGCAGGGTGTCGAGTTGGGCCTTGAACTCGGCTTCGTTGTCTCGGACATTCTCCAGAATGTGGTCCTTCTCGAAGACGTCGATGTTGGCCAGAGCCACGGCAGCGCTGACCGGGTGGCCTGCGAAGGTCAAGCCGTGGAGGAAGGTGGTGCCGGCCAGGAAGGGCTCGATCAACTTGTCACTGACGGCCAGCGCTCCGAGTGGGGAGTAGCCACTGGTGAGACCCTTGGCCATCGTGATCATGTCGGGCACGTAGTCGAAGCGCTCTGCCCCAAAGAAGTGACCGAGACGACCCCAGGCGCAGATGACCTCGTCTGAGACGAGCAGGACGCCATAGCGATCGCAGATCTCGCGCACCCGCTGGAAGTACCCGGGTGGGGGAGGGAAGCACCCGCCGGCGTTCTGCACCGGCTCGAGGAAGACGGCAGCCACCGTGGACGGATCCTCGATGAGGATGGCCTGCTCGATGGCGTCGGCCGCCCACTGCCCGAAGGCCACTTCGTCGTCGGCAAAGTACTGCGCCCGGTAGAAGTTGGTGTTGGGCACCCGCACCGAGCCGGGCATCAGTGGTTCGAAGGGAATCCGGATGTCGTTGTAGCCGGTGACGGCTAGAGCTCCCATGGTGGAGCCGTGGTAGGCGATGGACCGACTGATGGTCTTGTAGCGATCAGGCTCCCCGATCAACTTGAAGTACTGACGGGCCACCTTGATGGCTGATTCGACGGCCTCAGAACCGCCGGTGGTGAAGAAGATGCGATTGAGGTCGCCCGGAGTCCGCTCGGCGATCTTCTCGGCCAGCTGCACGGCGGTGGGGTGGGCGTAGCTCCACACCGGGAAGTAGGCGAGTTTTTGGGCCTGCTCGGCCGCAGCCTGGACGAGTTCGGTCCTCCCGTGGCCGAGCTGACTGGTGAACAATCCCGAAAGACCGTCGAGGTAACGCTTCCCGTGCTGGTCCCACACCCAGACGCCTTCACCGCGGACGATCATCGGGATCTCGGCTGGGTTGGCATCGCTCTGGCGGGTGAAGTGCATCCACAGATGACGCTTGGCCGCGTCCTGCAGGGCAACGTTCTCGGCCAGGCCCATGGTGTCGTGCTGATCGGTCATCGTGTCCCCCAGGTATAGGTCTGCTTCTTCAACTTCAGATACATGAAAATCTCCGTGTCTCGCACGCCCGGCGTCTGGCGGATGACCCCATTGATGAGGTCCAGCAAGCGGTCTTCGTCTTCACAGACCAGCTCGACGAGGATGTCGTAGGAGCCAGTGACCATGACCACATAGTCGATGGCATCGATCGCAGCGAGTCGATCAGCCACTTCTCGGGCGTCGCCGTCGGCCCGGACGCCGACCATGGCCTGGCTGCGGAATCCGACCTGCAAGGGGTCGGTCACGGCCACGATCTGCATTACCCCTGCATCGCGCATCTTCTGGACCCGCTGGCGCACGGCTGCCTCGGACAGGCCCACCGCAGTGGCGATCGAACCGTAGGTCCGGCGCCCGTCCTGCTGGAGTTCTTCGACGATGGACTTGTTGATGTCGTCAAGGACGCCCGCAGACGGTGTTGACCCGCCGACATCGCCGGACCCGTCTCGAGCTCCATCTTTGGACCCGAGTCCCGACCCTGACCGTGTACTGGCCACCGTGTCACGCATCCCCCTTTTCTAGCAGTTAGCGCGCCTCAATGGTCGAAATTGATCGGATTCCGTGGGATGCACGCACAATTGGTCCGAAATGGCTTGCTATGGGCGTGTTGGTGGGCAACGATGGCCGATCACCAAGCCAAGCAAGCACCGGGAGGGCCAGTGTCCGGACGTACGCAGCTCAAGAACTTCGTGGGCGGGACCTACGTAGAGACGAGATCGGGGCAGTCCTCGATGCTGATCGATCCCAGCACTGGCGAGGAATATCTCGAGGCACCGGTCTCCGATGCCGCCGATGTCGATGCCGCTGTGGCTTCGGCTGCTGCGGCCTTTCCGGGCTGGCGAGATGCCACGCCGTCCGAGCGCAGCCTTGCCTTGTTCCGCATCGCTGATGCCATCGAAGCCCGGGGTGAAGAACTTGTGGCCGTCGAGTCGGCCAATACCGGCAAGCCGGTGGCGTTGACCATGTCTGAAGAGATCCCGCCGATGGTCGATCAGATTCGGTTCTTCGCTGGGGCGGCCCGGAATCTCGAAGGCAAATCTGCCGGCGAGTACATGAGTGACCACACCTCGATGATCCGGCGGGAGCCGATCGGCGTGTGTGCCGCCGTCACCCCGTGGAACTATCCGATGATGATGGCCGTGTGGAAGTGGGCTCCGGCTCTGGCCGCCGGCAACGCCATGGTGTTGAAGCCCTCGGACACGACCCCCGCATCGTCGTTGCTACTCGCCGAAATCGTGGCCGAGCATGTGCCGCCGGGCGTACTCAACGTTGTCTGCGGCGACCGTGGCACTGGACGGATGCTCGTCGAGCATCCCCGCCCCGACATGGCCGCCATCACGGGCAGCGTGCGTGCAGGCATGGAGGTGGCCGCCACGGCAGCTGCCGATCTCAAGCGCGTACACCTCGAACTCGGTGGCAAAGCACCGGTCGTGGTCTTTGATGACGCCGATATCGCTGCGGCCGCCGAGGGCATCGCTGCTGCGGGGTACTTCAACGCCGGCCAGGACTGCACGGCAGCCACCCGGGTGCTCGCTGGCCCTGGTGTCTATGAGGACTTCGTCGCCGCACTCTCGGAACAGGCTCAGGCTCAGACGGTCGGCGGCCTTGATGTGCCTGATGCCGACTTCGGCCCCCTGAACAGCGCCAACCAGTTGGCCCGCCTCACCGGATTCGTCGATCGTCTTCCGGGTCACGCCGAAGTGGTGACAGGAGGCATGGCAGTGGGCGAACGCGGGTACTGCTTCGCCCCTACGGTCATTGCCGGCCTGCGTCAGGACGACGAAGTCATCCAAGAAGAGTTGTTTGGCCCAGCCATCACCGTCCAGCGTTTCAGCGACGAAGATCAAGCCATCGCCTGGGCCAACGGTGTGCGATACGGCCTGGCTTCCAGCGTCTGGACTCAGAATCACGGTCGAGCGATGCGCATGGCCAAGGCACTCGACTTCGGCTGCGTGTGGATCAACACCCACATCCCCATCGTGGCCGAGATGCCCCATGGAGGCTTCAAACACTCGGGGTACGGCAAGGACCTCTCCATGTACGGATTCGAGGACTACACCCGGATTAAGCACGTGATGAGCTACATCGGCGAGTAGAACGCACGAGGAGGCGTCCACCTCGACGAGGGTGCGCCATCGACAGGCAGTCACGTGCAGCTGAAGTGCACGTGCAGGTGATGTGCGAGTGCAGTTGGTGGTTGGGATCAGCAAGAACTTGTAGGCAGTAGGTAGTAGCCGGAACAAGGTAGGCACAATGAGTGCAAACAGCGATCTGACCAGCCGAGAGGCCGGGGGGAGATGATATGAACATCGATGACGACGTCATCGCAGGTGGACCGGGCACGGTGCCTGGTCCGTTTGGAGCACCGGTGCCTGCCCGTCAGGAGTCGGCTGCATTGCGGGCCGACACCCTCAACCTGTTCGACTCGACCGTTGTCGCCGTCTCTTCGGTGGCGCCCGCTTACACCCTGGCCGCCACGATGGCCGTCCTCTATCTGACCACCGGGGTGGGCACCGCCGGCCCGGCCGCCCTGCTGCTCGCTTTCATCCCCGTCCTCTTCATCGCCATCGCGTATTTCCACCTGAATCGCCGTGATCCTGACTGCGGCGCCCACTTTGCCTGGCTGTCGAAGCTGGTGAGCCCCTATGCCGGTTGGTTCAACGGATGGGTGCAGGTAGCGACCAGCGTCCTCTTCTGTGTTTCGGCACCGATCTTGGCCGGTCAGTACACGCTGCAACTCTTCAACCAGTGGGGATGGGTGTCGGACAGCACTGCCTCGTCGGTCGGCGCTGGAGCCGTTCTGGCCGGCATCTGGCTGGCCCTCGTGGCGTTCATCTGCATCTGGGGTATCCGCTGGACGACCAACTTCCAATGGGCGCTGCTGATCATCGAGTACGTGGCCGTGATCGTCTTCTCCGTGTGGGGCATCGTGAAGGTTGCCGTCTCCCATCCGCAAGGCTCCCAAGGCTTCCACCTGTCGTGGTTCAATCCCTGGTCCCTTGGAGGACTCGGTGCCATCTCTGCTGGCTTGGTGCTCGGCGTGTTCTTCTTCTGGGGCTGGGACACGGCGACCAACCTCAACGAGGAGTCCAAGAACGCCACCAAGACGCCGGGTCACGCCGGGATCATCGCCATGTTCCTGCTCTTCTTCGTGTTCGCCATCAACATTGTGGCGGCCAACATGCTGCTCACGCCCAAGGAATGGAACGACCAGCAGAGCACGATCCTCTTCTTCTTCGCTCAAAAGGCCGCAGGCTCATGGGCCGGCTACGTGATGATCATCGCGGTGATCTCCTCGACAGTTGCCACCACCCAGACCACGCTGCTGCCAGCGGCTCGGATCACCTTGTCGATGGCCCGTGATCAGGTCTTCCCCAAGGTGTTCGGGACCATTCAGGGCAAACTCAAGACTCCTGCCGTGGGCACGCTCATCTTGTCGTTCATCTGCCTGTTCGGCATCTTGCTGACCAGTCAGGTCCAGTCGATCAGTGACGTGTTCTCCAACCTGATCCTCAACATCGGCGTGCTCATCGCCTTCTACTACGGGGTGACGGGTCTCACTTGTGCCTGGGCCTACCGCAAGGTGGCCTTCGAGAAGGTGTCCTTCTTCTTGACCGGCATCCTCTTCCCCTTCGTCGGCGGAGTGGTCCTCCTCTATGTGGACTACGAGGTGATCAAGGGCGCTGGATGGAGTACTGGCGGTCCGGTGATCATCACGATGGCCCTGGGCATCCCACTCGTGATCATTGCCCGACTAGTCACCAAGGGCAGTTTCTTCAAGACCTCGATGATTGCCTATGACGAGATCGGCGACTGAGTAATGGGGGCAGTAATCCCTGGCGGCCGTTGTCATTTCACGCCGTCCGACTTGCCCCTCTGACGATGCCCTGCGACCTGAATCTGCGATGACGACCTGATGCGCATGCGATTCCACACCACCCCCATGAGAGGCAGGATCCCCAGATGATCGTCGGCATTCCCAAAGAAGTGAAAGATGACGAGTATCGGGTGGCCATCACACCCGCCGGGGTACGCGAGTTGACCGCGGCCGGACACACCGTGATGGTGGAGAAGGATGCCGGCGTGGGCTCGTCCATCCCGGATGGCGAGTACGTGGCCACCGGTGCGACGATCATCGAGGATCCCGACGACATCTGGGCCGCTGCCGACTTGGTGCTCGGCGTCAAAGAGCCCATTGCCGAGGAGTACTCCCGACTCGGGGCTCGCAGCGATCAGGTGTTGTTCACCTACCTGCATCTCGCAGCTTCGCGGACCTGCACCGATGCGCTCATGGCTGGGGGGAACACAGCTATCGCCTATGAGACTGTGCGCCTCTCCGACAACTCGCTGCCATTGCTCACGCCGATGAGCGAGGTGGCGGGACGGATGGCTCCGTTGATGGGCAGCCATCACCTGATGCGACCAGGAGGGGGCCGAGGCAGCCTGGTGTGCGGGGTGCCCGGAGTGCGAGCAGCGAAGATCGTGATCATCGGGGCTGGCGTGGCGGGTATGGCTGCGGCGACCTTGGCCGTGGGCATGCATGCCGAGGTGAACATCCTCGATCGCAATCTGGAACGCCTGCGCCAGGTCGATCACCACTTCCGCGGGGCTATCGAGACCGTGGCCTCGAGCACCCACGCCGTCGAAGAGGCCTGTGCCGATGCCGACATTGTGATTGGTGCCGTGCTGGTGGTCGGCGCCAAGGCCCCCAAACTGGTCAGCGACGACCTCGTGGCTCGCATGCCCGAAGGGTCAGTACTGGTCGACATCTCCGTGGACCAGGGTGGCTGCTTCGAGTCGACACGGCCCACCACCCACTCAGACCCGACGTTCGAGGTCAACGGTTCGCTCTTCTATTGCGTGGCCAACATGCCGGGAGCAGTCCCGCACTCTTCGACCCATGCGCTGGCCAATGCCACCTTGCCCTATGTGCTCGCCATCGCCAACAACGGTTGGAAAACCGCCGTGCGTGAGGACCCCGCACTGGCTGAAGGTGTCAACGTCTCGGGTGGTGCGGTGGTCTACGAACCGGTGGCTGATGCACATGAGTTGGCGTATCACTCACTGGCCCATGCCCTGGCGTGATGCCTGCTCGGCCATTACTGCCTGGCACGCTCGCCACGCACCGGTGCCTCGACCGATGTCGGGTCCTTTGGGATGGGATCCTCGATCACTGGAGACGTCAGCACCCGCATCTCAGGGCGTAGGAGCCGAAAGGTGTGCATCAGCCGCCAAGGTGGGGCGGCAACATGATGCCGGGCCGCAGGGCAGGGTCCGGCACCGGTGCACCTCGGTGCACGGACATCGGAAGCACGCCCGCCCAGACGTCCAATGCGGCATCGGGACCGTCGCCGTCTCCTGGTGGGCCTTCCGAGATCTTCACCGAGAACTCGTCGAGGGCGAGGCGGAGCACCATGGTCTTGGCCAACTCGCTGTCCGAAGGTGTGCGGGCATAGCCCCACGTCCCCGGCACGCTGTGGTCGGCGATCACTCGAAGCGCCTCTTCTTTTGCTCCGGGTTCGTCGACGACATCTGCGGTCCCAAACACCATGGCGCACCGGTAGGCCACCGAGTGCTCGAAGACCGAGCGGGCCACGATCAGGCCGTCCACATGGGTGACAGTGACGCAGACGTCAAGACCGGCCTTGGCCTGGCGCAGGCTGCGGGAGGCCACCGAGCCATGAATGACCAGGTGATCACCGGTGCGGGCGTAGATGGTGGGCACCACCATGGGCGCGCCATCGACGGAGACGCCGAGGTGACAGATGAACCCGGCATCGAGGACCGCGTACAGGTCCTCGCGCCGATGGGACCCCTCTCGGGCCAGACGTCGCAGTCGTACCCGGTCCGTGGATGGTCCGGGATCGGTGCCCGCCGTCTCGGAGAACACGGCCTGATCACTGCACATGGATCGATCATGGCATGGTGGTCGCTGCGTCATCAGGTCAATGAACATCCGTCGTCCTGGCCTGCAACATGGTCGGCCCGGCTCGTCCGCTCAGTGGCCACGTGCTCAATGGTCGTGGCCACCTACGCAGTTGTCGTGGCCACCTACGCAGTTGTCGTGGCCTCCGTGCCATGCTTCCCGTTCCGCCCCAAGGGAGAGCCGAGCTCTCCGAGGAGTCCAGTGCAATGAATCAGATCGGTATGTCAGGCGAGGCCCAGCCCCGCACCGCACCTGTCTTCAACCCTGCCACCGGCCAGCAGACCGCGGAGGTTGTGCTCGCTTCGACAGCGGACGTGCATGCTGGGGTCACACGGGCAGCGGAAGCAGCACGTGCCTGGCGCAACACGTCACTCACAGCTCGCAGCAAGATCCTCTTCGCCTTCCGCGAGCTCTGCGATCGACATCGCGACGACCTGGCCGCATCGATCACCGCTGAGCACGGCAAAGTGCTCGAAGATGCTCGAGGCGAAGTGGCTCGTGGGATCGAGGTGGTCGAGTTCGCCTGCGGCATCCCCCACCTGCTCAAGGGTGAGTTCAGCGAGGATGTTTCGACGGGGATCGATGCATCGTCGATTCGTCAGCCACTCGGCGTGGTCGCTGGCATCACTCCGTTCAACTTCCCCGTGATGGTGCCCATGTGGATGTACCCGGTGGCCATCGCTTGTGGCAACGCCTTTGTGCTCAAACCTTCGGAGCGGGATCCTTCTCCGACCGACCTCGTGGCCGAACTGTGGAGACAGGCCGGCCTGCCCGACGATGTCTTCACCGTGGTCCACGGTGATGCCGAGGCCGTCAATGCACTTCTCGACCATCCGGAGATCGCTGCGGTCTCCTTTGTGGGCTCCACTCCGGTAGCCCGGCATGTCTTCGAGCGTGGGCACGCCTCCGGCAAACGGGTCCAAGCGCTGGGCGGAGCAAAGAACCATGCCGTGGTGCTTCCTGATGCCGATCTGGCGTCGACGGCTGACGCCCTCATTGCCGCCGGTTACGGGTCGGCTGGTGAGCGGTGCATGGCCGTTAGTGCGGTGGTGGTGGTCGGTGATGCCCAGCCGCTGATCGACGCCATTGCCGAACGGGCTCGGGCACTCGTGACCGGACCGGGCACCGATCCGGCTTCCGACATGGGTCCCTTGATCACCCAGACCCATCGTGACCGGGTGGCTGGCTATGTGGACCTGGCACTGGCTGATGGCGCTGACGTGGTGGTCGACGGCCGTGACCTGGTTGTTCCTGGCGGCGACAACGGCTTCTTCTTCGGCCCCACCCTCGTCGACAACGTGACTCCGGATATGGCCGTCTACCGCGACGAGATCTTCGGACCGGTGCTGTCGGTCCTTCGGGTCGACACCTTGGACGACGCCATCGAACTCGTGAACGCCAATCCGTTCGGCAACGGCACGGCCATCTTCACCCGTGACGGGGCGTCGGCACGGCGGTTCCGCCGGGATGTGACCGTAGGAATGGTTGGCATCAACGTCGCCATCCCCGTGCCCATGGCCTACTACTCCTTCGGCGGATGGAAGCAGTCACTGTTCGGTGACGCCCACATCCACGGCATGGAGGGCGTGCGGTTCAACACTCGCCTCAAGACCATCACCACCCGTTGGCCCGATCCGTCCTCGGGGACGGATCCTGGCCGGCCGGCCCTGCACTTTCCTTCAGGTGACAATCGCTGAGTGGCCTGGATGTCTAGAACAACTGGGGAACATGAGCGAGTCGAAGGTGAGGGTGGCAATGGGTGACGGGAACGATGGGCCGAGGTTCACCGGCGCTCGCACCGTCCGGGTGATGTCGGGCGACGTCAGTCTGCGTGTCGACGTGATGGGCGAGGGAAAGCCGGTCCTCCTTCTGCACGGCTTTCCTGACACCGGGGATCTCTGGCGCCATCAGGTGCCAGAGCTTGTCGACGCCGGATTCTCCGTGGTCGTGCCTGACCTCCGCGGCTTCGGGCAGTCGTCTGCCCCTGAGGGGGTGGGCTCGTATGCCATGCACCGCCTGGGGGGTGACGTCGTGGCGATCCTGGATGCCCTTGCCCTCGAGCGGGTCCACCTGGTCGGCCACGATCTCGGTGCGGCCCTGGCGTGGGCGCTCGGCTCGTGGCTACCCGATCGCATCGACCACCTCGCCACCTTCTCGGTCGGGCATGCCTCGGCCTACCGGGCTGGCGGCGTTGAGCAGATGGCCAGGAGTTGGTACACGTTCTTCTTCCAGTTCGAAGACGTGGCCGAGCAGTGGATGGCGGCCGATGACTGGGCCGTTCTGCGCACCTTCTTCGGTCATCCCGAGGTGGACGAGGCCATCGGTCGGCTCGCCGAACCGGGACGCCTGACAGCGGCTCTCAATTGGTATCGAGCCAACATTCGGCCCGAGGGATGGATTGCACCCCCCTTGGACCTTCCCCTGGTCCAGGCACCGACCATGGGCGTGTGGAGCACCGGCGAAGTGGCCATGACGGAGGATCAGATGATCTCCTCAGGTCGCTACGTCGCTGGTCCGTGGCGCTACGAACGGATCGAGGGGTGCGGACATTGGATCCCGCTCGAAGCCCCTCAAGCCTGCGCTGAACTGCTCCTCGACTTCTTGCCACGCTGATCGCATCGACATCGACATCGACATCGACATCGGAGTCGACATTGGAGTCGACATCGACATCGACATTGGAGTCGACATCGGCGTCGGAGGTTGGGTGAGTTCTAGGGGTTGGGGCTGGTCTTGGTCTGGCCACATCATGCGTAGGGACAGGCCAACTCGATTGGTAGCAGTCCTGGTGCCATAGGACGCCAGGAGATGGCCGATCGTTCTCGACCGGTACGATCGATGAGGTGACGACGCTTGAGCACCTGGGGGGAGCGTCGCACCTGATGGAGGTCGGGGCGGAGGGCTACCCGGTCCATCTGGCCGACTTTGGTGGCCCCTTCGACGGCCCCCTCGTGGTGGCGATCCACGGACTCGGTGGATCACATCTGAACTGGGCAGCGCTCGCTCCCCATCTCACCACCCGATGCCGACTCATGGCCATCGACCTCGTCGGTCATGGATGCACGCCTGTCGCCGGGCGCACGCCGGATGTCGAGGGGCACGTAGCCCTCGTGGGCGATGTGCTTCGGGCCATCAGCGACCGGCCGGTCATCTTGATGGGAAACTCGCTGGGCGGTCTGGTGGCTGCGCTGTGCGCCGCCTCAGAGCCCGACCTGGTGGCCGGCTTGATCCTGGTCGACCCGGCGCTGCCAACGGGACGACTGGGCGGGATCCATCCACGGATCATGGCCAACTTCATCCTCTGCGCGCTGCCCGGAGTGGGGGAGCGCTACTTGGCCGAGCGACGGAGCCGAACGTCGGCCGAGCACCATGTGCGTCGGGTCCTGGGGTCGGTCTGCGTCGACTCGGACAGGGTGCCTGACGATGTGGTCGACGCACATATCACCCTGACGGCAGCCGGCGACCGGGCCGCGGGAGATGACGCCTACCTTCGATCGGCGCGATCTCTGGCCAAGGTCATGGCGCGCCCGGGCGCCACCAAGGCCCGCCTCGAGCGGTTGACCATCCCGGTCCTCCACCTGCACGGCGACCGAGACATCCTCGTTCCGGTCGCCTCGGCTCGCCGTATGGCCGAAGGTCGTGTGGGCTGGCATCTGGAGGTGGCCCGGGACATCGGCCACGCCCCTCAACTCGAGACCCCGAAGTGGACGGCGTTGCGGATCGAGGAGTGGCTCGAAGGACGGGGGGCCGAAGCTCGCGTCCGAGCAAGTCGACCTTCGGTCAGTTGACCTGGCGGTCGAATCCCTCCCAGTAGGGGGCACGCAGGCGGAACTTCTGCAGTTTGCCTGTTGCCGTGCGAGGCAGTTCCGTGCGCACCTCTACCTCTTTGGGGCACTTGTACCCGGCCAAGACGCCATGACAGTGGGCGATGACCGCTTCGGGAGTCAGGTCGGACCCAGGGGTTGCCACGACGAGGGCGAGGACCTGCTCCCCCCATTTGGTGCTGGGCACGCCGATGACAGCGACCTCGGCCACGTCGGCCATGGAGAAGATGGCGTCTTCGACTTCGATTGACGAGACGTTCTCCCCGCCGGTGATGATCACGTCCTTCTTGCGATCCAGGATGCTGAGGTGGCCTTCACTGTCGACCGCACCACCATCACCCGTGTGGAACCATCCGTCAGCCAACGCCGCGGCAGTCTCTTCGGCCTGGTTCCAGTAGCCGGCCATCACCATGTTCGACCTGGCCAGCACCTCGCCTTGGCCATCGATGGCGATCTCGGTCCCCACGACCGGAGCACCGGCTCGCATGAGCTTCTTGGCCCGCTCGTCGGAGGCGAGGTCGTCCCACTCGGCTCGTGACCGATTGATGGTCAGCAGTGGCGAGGTCTCGGTCAGTCCATAGATCTGGATGAACTCCCATCCGAGCTCAGCCTCGACCCGCTCGATGGTCCGGCTGGGTGGCGGGGCTCCGGCCACCACGATGCGGACCTGGCCCCGGCCAGGAATTGGTCCGTCCCAGTCGCTGGCGGCATCGAGGATCGAGGCCACCACGGCCGGCGCTGCGCACAAAAGCGTGACCCCGTGGCGGTCGATGCGACGGAGGATCTCTGTGCCGTCCACCTTGCGCAGCACGATCTGGGTGGCACCCATGGCACTGGTGGCCCAAGGCATCCCCCAGCCGTTGGCATGAAACATCGGCAGGGTGTGGAGATAGACGTCACGGTCCGACACTCCTGTGTGCCACCCGAAGATCGATGCGTTCAACCAGCAGTTTCGATGAGTGAGTTGCACTCCCTTGGGTCGGGCTGTTGTCCCCGACGTGTAGTTGATGGTTGCTGTCGCGTCCTCGTCAGACTCCCAGGGCTCGGGTTCCACCTCCGGCACGTAGAGGCTGGCATCAGACTCGGCACCGAGGGTGAATCGATGACGGGGGCCGATGCCGGCGAGTTCCTCTTCGAGTTCTGGATCGACCAGGAAGACGGTGGCACCGGAGTGCTCGAGGATGTACTCGACCTCGGCCCGCGCCAGCCGGAAGTTGATGGGCACCAAGATCCTGCCCCAGCCCGCGACACCAGTGAAGGCGGTGAGGAGTCGGGCCGAGTTGTGCGACATGACGGCCACTCGCTCACCACGACCTACGCCGAGCCTGTCCAGTCCTGCAGCCTGGGCCCGCGCCTGGTCGGCCAGTGCGCTGAACGTGAGCGGCGCCCATGGCGTAGCTGGTTGATCGGGCTCATCGATGACGGCGATCCGATCGGCATAGGTCGCTGCTACTCCCTGCAGGAAGTCACGGACGTTCATCTGGACCTTCATGGCTGCTCCCAGGTGCTGGCGTTGACGCACTATCTGAGCACACGACACAGGTTCGTGGGCTCGGCCGGACTGGACTGGGCTGCACTGGACTGCACTGGGCCGTGCGGTGCCGTGCGGTGCTGAGCAGAGCCGGGCTCGCGCTCGCATGGAATTCGATCGGATGACGAGAGGGTCGCTGGATACCATGCGGGCATGCTCAATGAAGCGCTCGCTGCTGTTCCGTCACCACGTGTCGCTGTGGGCCCTCTGCCCAGTGGGTTCGCCACCGATGCCGTCACTGCTGGTGGCGGCGTGGTGGTCACGATCGACGACCAGCCCGATGCCGTGGTGTGGCTCGATCCTCATGCCATGACGGAGCTGGAATCGTGGCTGACGGCGGCCCCGACGGTGCAGTGGGTGCAACTGCCCTTCGCCGGCGTGGAGAAGGCCCTGGCGCAAGGCCTCTTCGATGGCGAGCACATCTGGACCTGTGCGAAGGGTGCGTACGCCGAACCGGTGGCTGAGCATGCCCTGGCACTTGCCCTGGCCGGCCTGCGTTATCTGCCCGAGCGGGTGCGCGCCACGTCGTGGGGAGTTCCGGCGGGCACTAGCCTCTACGACCAGCGGGTGGTGGTCCTGGGTGGCGGAGGCATCGCTACGTCGCTGCTCGACCAGTTGGCGCCGTTCCGGGTCGAAGCAACCGTGGTCCGACGGAACGTTGCGCCAGTTGCCGGGGCGGCACACGTGGTGGGTCCTGACCGACTGCACGACGTGCTGCCCGGTGCCTTGGTGGTCTTCGTGGCCCT
>CAIQOJ010000008.1 GCA_903873395.1 uncultured Acidimicrobiaceae bacterium | reverse complement strand
TCGGTCGTCGGCCAGTCGTAGCCGTAATACGGGAGGCCGAGGATGATCTTGGAGGCTGGCGCCACCTTCAAGAAGCCAGCCATGGCCGAAGCGTCGGACGTGCCTCCGCCAAACAGTGGTGAAGTCGGTCCAGGAACCGACTTGCTGTTCATGTCGTAGGCCATCACGAAGAAGGCGTCGACCACCGGGGCCATGGCGGCGACGTCATAGAAGCCGGCCGTGTCCGTCGCCGAACTGGCGTACGTGGCCACCGAGACCTGCCAGTGCGGATTTGTGGCGTGGATGGCGGCCGAGACCTGGGTGACCAGCGCCGTCAGGCCCGCCCGGTCTCGGCTCCCCGCTCCCTCGAAATCGAGGTTGACGCCGTCCATGCTCTTGGCCTGGACGGCGGCGATGAGCGCCGCTGACAGGCGAGCCGGAGCGGCGGGATCCGAGGTGAGTTTGTCCAGAGCCCCCTGGTTGAAACAGTTGACGGCCAGGACGACTCGAGCGCCGCCAGCATGTGCACGGTTCACCAGGTCAACCAGGTCCTGGCTCTGATAGCCGTTCCACCCGGGTCCACTCTGGTTCAGCGAACCATCCGCATTCACCCCGATGCTGAAGTAAGCCAGGGTTGTGAGGTTCTTGACATCGAAGTCCTTGGACTGGGGAAGTGTCCAATACGGGGCGTAGCCAAAGACCTCATGAGATCGCAGAGGAGCCGCGCCGGCCAATGACGGCGGAGTCGGGAGCGGGGCTGATGTGGCCGCCGCGAGGGCGGTCGAAGGGTGAGCGCCTGCCTGGCCGCTGTTCCCGGTGTGGTGGCCGCCTGATGATCGATGGGCGGCGGTGGCGGCATCGGTGGAAGGTGACGACGACACACCGACGATGGCTGCCACAAGAGCCAAGACGGCCAGTACAGCCAACACCGAGAGCGACACGCGTGCTCGACGGCCCGACCACGGGCCACGCTCTCCGTTTTCGACGTCGGCTTCGTCGGCGCCGGGATCGGTGACATCAAGATCAGTGCTCTCGAGATCGCCGCTGTCCGAGCCACAGCCCGGACGCGTCTGTTCAGTCTCAGGCGTCTGTTCAGCCTCATGCGACTGTTCGGCCTCAGGCGTCGCCCCCTTCGACTCCGCCCCGGATGGCTCATCGGGACGCACTTCACCCGTGGTCACGTCGTCGGGGGGTTCGGGAGGCATCATCAGAGTTCAGGAGGTGTGGCACCAGCGCCGTGCCAGCGCTGCCTGCCTCCAGTGGTTGGTCCTGCGCCACACTCGGACCCTGCAGGAACGCAACGGGCCGAATCCGACGGCCAGCGGCACAAACGTCCAGGTGCACACCGCCAGCAACCTTTTCGACTGTAGACGCTTCACTGCACCCTGTGACAGCGCCACCTCAAGGTTCTTCCCCGGTTTACCGACAATTCACCTGTGCTCTTGAAACGCCGCGCACGACGCGCTCGGTCGGACGACCCATTTGAGGTCCCCCAGTCGCCGTCGAGGGCCGTCGGCCCTGTGTTCGTCGAAGGATTCCGTCTCATCATTGTGCTTCTCGGTGCGTTAGCTGGCTACTCCATCGGCTCAGATAGCGACCCGTCAGGCATGGCCGCATCCGCAGGGCTCCTTCTCGGTGCAGGTATCGCCTATGTCATCGGCGGCATCCTCGGCCGCACGGCTGACCGAGGGCTCCAGCACGGCGTGCAGCTCTTTCGTAACTCGCCCCCCGGAGAGATCTTCGCCGCAGCCATCATTTCGACCTCGGGCATGATGGCCGGCCTGGTCATCGGCCTGGCCTTGGTCGCAATATTCAGATCACCCTATGCATTCGTGATCACGGCTGCGCTGGTCTGGGTCCTCGCTGGATTTGGCTGGCGGCTAGGCATGATCAAAGGACGTCAGATCATTCGTGCTGCCGGTCTGTCACGCATCCTGGTGCCAGCCACCGAGCCGCCTCCGGGCCACGCACTGTTGGTCGACGGATCGGCCATCATGGACCGCTTCCTCATGATTCTCGGCCGCAATGGCCTGATCCCTGGGGGTCTCGTCGTCCCCCAGTTCGTCCTCGACCACGTACACGCCCTGGCAACATCCCCAGACCCCGTGGTGTCTCGACGGGCCGCCCGCGGCCTCGAGTCGATAGAGGCGCTGCGTGAACTGGGTGTGGTCGTGTCCATCGCCCCCGATGAGATCCCCGAGGTCGACGATCCCACTACCAAGCTCTTGACCCTGGCTCGCCGCACTGGACTTCGCGTCGGGACGTGCTCCATCGGTGTCGTCGATGCAGCCGACTCCTGGGGCGTCACTGCCGTGAACCTCCACACAGTCACGACCGAGCTGTCACCCGATCATCTGCCGGGAGAGCACCTCGAGATAGCGCTCGTCAAAGCCGGCCGTCAACCTCGTCAGGCCGTCGGCTATCTCCCCGACGGGGACATGGTGGTTGTCAACGATGCGGCCCACCTCCTCGATCAAGGACCCGTTCCCATCATCGTGTTGTCGACCCGACCCACCAACCAAGGTGTCATGGTCTTCGCCCGGCTGAGCCCCGACGCACAGGTCGCCACCACCACCTGAACCGTGTCCGTCGAAGAGTCGGGGGCCCGTAGGAACGTCTTGGCAATCGAGGTGCGAAGTGTCCATGCACGTCGGGACGCGACAAGGGCCGGGGCAGTGCCCCGGCCCTTGCGTCAGCCCTGATGGGCTAGCGATAACGCTCCGATCAGGAAGCGATGCTGATGATCGGTGAGGTGACCGGCGTTCCCAACTGCGATCCGTAGTTGGTCGTGCCGAAGGCGTACACCGCACCCTTGGTCGTGCCGATCACATAGCCACCGTCAGAGGCGGCCGTGATGCTCACGACCGGTGAGGTGGCCTGGCCAGCAGCCGAACCCTGGAACAGTGCATCACCGAAGGCGAACACTCCGCCGTCAGCAGCCACCAGCCAATAGCCGGTGCCTGCGAGGTTGGCAGCAATGCCCACGATGGGCTTGTCCAGGTGTTGACCACCAGTGGAGCCGTAGAACTGAGCCGAGCCGTAGGCGAAGATGCCACCGTCGGCAGCGACGAGCCAGTAGCCCGTACCGTCAGGTGCGGCAGCCATGCCCACGATGGGCTTGTTGAGGTGCAGATTGCCAGCCGAGCCGTAGAACTGAGCCGAGCCGTAGGCGAACACTCCGCCATCGGCAGCCACGAGCCAGTAGCCCATGCCGTCAGGTGCGGCGGAGATGCCCACGATGGGGGCATTCAGGTGCTCGCCCCCGGCTGAGCCGTAGAAGCCGGCATTGCCGTAGGAGAACACTCCACCGTCAGTACCCACCAGCCAGTAGCCCTGGCGATCCGGGGTCGGGGTAAATCCGACGATCGGAGCATTCAGAGCCAAGCCAGCAGGTGAGCCATAGGAGACGGCTGCGCCATTGGTCAGGACAGCGCCCGAAGCGGTGGCGAACCAGTAGCCAGCCACTGGGTTGTCATTGCTCGCCGTGACCGTCAGAACAAAGTTCTGCGTGGCTGCAGGGCTCACACCGTTGGTCGCCGTGATGGTGACCGCAAAGTCGCCCGTCTCGGTCGGGGTACCCGAAAGCGTTCCGTTCGATGCCAGCGTCACTCCAGCCGGCAAGGCGCCAGCTGTGACGGCAAAGGTGGGCGCTGGGGTACCGGTCCCGGTCACCGTGAACGAACCTGCTCGTCCCTGGGCGAAGGTGGCCGAGGCAGCCGACGTGATGGCTGGTGACTCCTCGACGGTCAGGGTGAAGCTCTGACTTGCCTGCGAGCCGATCCCGTTCGAAGCCGTCAGCGTGAAGGCAAAGACGCCGCCTTGGGTCGGGGTGCCCGAGAGCACACCAGTAGCACTGTTCAGGGTCACGCCTGCAGGCAGAGTTCCGGTCGAACCGAAGGTCGGCGCCGGATACCCGGTGGCAGTCACCGTGAAGTTGCCAGCCGAACCCGAGGTGAACGTGGTTGCGTTCGCCGAGGTGATGGCCGGTGCGGCATTCACCGTGAGGGTGAAGGACTGGGTGGCGTCAGTGCCGATCCCGTTGGTTGCCGTGAGCGTGATGGAGAACACGCCGCTCTGTGTCGGGGTGCCCGAAAGCACACCGGTCGAGCTGTTCAGAGTCACGCCGGTCGGCAGTGCACCGGTCTCGCTGAAGGTCGGCGCCGGGGTGCCAGTAGCGGTCACGGTGAAGGTGCCGGGGCTGCCCTTGGTGAACGTGGTTGCGTTCGCCGAGGTAATCGCCGGGGCGGCATTCACCGTGAGGGTGAAGGACTGACTGGCGTCGGGGCTGATGCCGTTGGTCGCCGTCAGGGTGATGGCGAACACGCCGCCCTGCGTCGGGGTGCCCGAGAGCACACCGGTCGAGCTGTTCAGGGTC
>CAIQOJ010000007.1 GCA_903873395.1 uncultured Acidimicrobiaceae bacterium | reverse complement strand
GTGATGCTCACCAGTTTCGGGATGAAGCTGAAGTTGGTCATGATGCATCGCTGGGACCCCGAGACGGCACTTCGCCTCATCGAAGCTGAACGGGTGACCACGTTCGTCGGTGTGCCCACCCAGAGTTGGGACATGCTCGAGAGTCCGGCGTTTTCGAAGTACGACACGTCATCGTTGGCATCGATCGGCGGCGGAGGCGCTCCCGCCCCGGCCAAGTTGGTCGACCGGGTGGAGAAGGGCTTTACCAAGGGTCGACCCAACATCGGCTACGGCATGACCGAGACCAATGCGTTCGGTCCCGGCAACACCGGGGACGACTACGTCACCCACCCGACCTCGACCGGGCGCGCCCGGGTGAGCATCATGGACATCGAGATTCGTGACGAGGCCGGCAAGGTACTCGGACCCGACGAGCGCGGCGAGATCTGGATGCGTGGACCGAACCTGATCCGTGGCTACTGGAACAAGCCCGAGGCGACGGCCGAGACGATCGTGGACGGTTGGTTGGCTTCGGGCGATCTCGGTCGCATCGACCACGAGGGCTTTCTCTACATCGAGGACCGCGCCAAGGACATGGTGCTGCGTGCTGGGGAGAACGTCTACTGCGCCGAGGTGGAGGGTGCGATCTATGAGCATCCCGACGTCTACGAGGCTGCCGTCTTCGGCGTTCCCCACGAGCGTCTCGGCGAGGAGGTGGGCTGCGTGATCATGCGCAAGGCCGGCTCCACCCTGACCGAGGATGAGCTGCGTGACTTCCTCAGTCAGTCGCTGGCCGGCTTCAAGGTTCCGAGTCGGATCGCCTTCAGCGTCGAACAGCTGCCTCGAAACCCGGCAGGCAAGATCTTGAAGCGCTCCCTCCGCGACGCCTGGTTCGCGCCCGAAAGCTGACCAGGTGTCGTGCGGCGTCGCACGACCGTGTCCGCCACATTGGGTCCCCAATCGGCAGTTGTCAGGCGGTAGATGGACGGCTCACAGCATGCGCGCGGGCACGGGAATCCTGGCAAGATCTTCGGCCGCCACGACGTCGTCGACGAAGGCAGCCGCCTCCTCCACCAAGGGCCGCACGTCGCGATAGCGCTGGGAGAAGTGCGTGAGCACCAGTCGTCGTGCCCCGGCATCTCGGGCGATCCTTCCGGCATCGGCGGCGGTCAAGTGCCGGTAGCGACGGGCCAGGTCGACGTCGGCCGAGGCAAAGGTTGCCTCGCAGACAAGGAGATCCGCTCCGGCCGCCAGTTCGACGGCGGCATCGCAGATGCCGGTATCCATGACGAAGGCCATGCGCTGACCAGGCCGGGACACCGATACCTCGTCAAGGGTGATCGTGCGGCCCGCGTGGTCGATCTGGCCTTTGTCGAGGAGTTGACCCACCACGGGCCCAGACAGGCCTCGCTCAGCTAACGCGTCAGGCAGCAGGCGGACTCCATCGGGCTCGACGATGCGCCAGCCGAAGGTCGTTGGGTCGTGATCGAGGCGGATGGCTTCGATGCCAACATCACCAGATCGGGTGACCGGGCCGTCGGACCGGACGGGATGCAGCCGTAGGTCGAGGTGGTCCTGATAGGCCGAAGCGTGGCGGAGGCGGTCGAAGAACTCCTGACCATCGGCGGGAAAGCAGACGTCGACGGGATGGGGAACCTGGTCGAGGGAGAGTCGCTGGAGGATCCCAGGCAGGCCCAAACAGTGGTCACCATGGAAGTGGGTGACGCAGATACTGCGGATCGCATAGGGGGACACGTCGGCGAGGAGCATCTGGCGCTGAGTGCCTTCGCCTGGATCGAAGAGCACCGAAGTCCCGTCCCAGCGCAGGAGGTAGCCGTTGTGGTTCCGGTGCCGGGTGGGAGTCTGGCTTGCTGAGCCGAGTACGACGAGCTCGCGGGCGGGCATGCCTCCGTTCTAGCGTGGCCCGGTGCCGGCCGTTCGATTTGCTGTCCATGTGCGTGCTCATGCTTCGCGCACCATGGTCGGTGGCAGTCATGATGAGTCGTTGGTGGTGTGTGTGACCAGTCCGGCGGAAGGCGGACGTGCAAACCGGGCCGTCGTCGATGCATTGGCAACAGCTCTGGCTGTTCCTCGGCGAACCATCGAGATCGCCTCGGGGACGGCCTCTCGGCGCAAGATGGTCGTCGTCGAGCTGCAGCGGGATGACGACGTCATGCCACTGCTGGCGCTGATTGCACGGCGCAAGACTGGCGCCTAAAGCGCCGTGGGCATGCTGTGCTCAGACGCCATCTGCGGAGATGTCGGCCTCGGCCAGGTCCTTGATGCCTGACACCGTCGCCATCATGTTTGCCCGCCACTGCTCGAGGCGGTTGGCCACAATCTGTTCTTCGGCGTCAGGGTTGCGCCCGATCACTGTGGTCACTCCCGAAGGACCGGGGCCCATCTGTGCCCAGAACTGAAGTCGGGTGCCATGGTGGTGGGGCTCGAGATCGAACCGCCACGAGGCTGCCGGTGCCTCAGGGTCGCCGACGAGCCAACCGAAGGTGCGACCCTCGACCCACTCGGTCACGGTGCAGGTCACCTGCCATGACCCGATGGCCGGATGTTCGTTGCGACCTACGAACTCCATCCCGACACCAGGCGGCGTATCGGGATGGAGCCACGTTGCCCCTTGGAACTCATTGCTGAATCGGGCCGGTAGTTCGATGTTGCTCACGAGTGCCCAGACAGTGTCAGGGGAGGCGTCGATCTCGATGTCCACGTCAGTCGTTGGCATGTCGGCGTGGCGCATGGAGCCTCCTGATTGGGTTCTACTCGCTTTGGCGGAGTGATCCCTCGTTGGGTCCACGGTGCCGAGTGGGAATCGATTGACCGCCTCCGCCTATCCGAGCACACTTGACACGCCGCGCGACGAAGGCACGAAGGGGGAGACATGGGACAGTGGAGCCGGGCCGAGATCGACGAGGCGTTCACGGAGTATCAGAGGCAGGCGGCGGCCTGTGGGGCCAGCGGAGAGTGGCGCACGTGGGCCAACCTGTTCACCGAAGACGCCCGCTACGTAGAGCACCTCTACGGCCGGATGGAGGGTCGTGAGGCCATCTACTCGTGGATCCAGAACACCATGTCGACCTACCCGGGTAGTGACATGCCCGAGTTCCCCATCGAGTGGTATGTGATCGACGAGGAGCGGGGCTGGGTCATCTGCCACGTCTGGAATCGGATGCGCGACCCGGGAGACGGCTCAATTCACCAGGAATACAACATCACGATCCTCCACTACGCCGGCAACGGTCTGTGGTCCTACGAAGAAGACGTCTACAACCCGATGCACTTTGCCACCATGCTCTCGGCCTGGGAGGCAGCCAGAGACGCCGCTGCGTCCTGAGCCGATTCCGACGGCAGGGACACCATGGTGTGGGCGGGGGCCGGCGGTAGCGTGTCCGCTATGGAATACAGGCGCCTCGGTCGCACCGAGCATCACTCGTCGGTCGCCATCTTCGGCGGTGCAGCGCTTTGGCAAGGCGGTGCACCACAGGCCGAAGCGGCCTTTGGCGCAGCACTGGATGCCGGGGTCAACCACCTCGACGTCGCACCGCAATACGGAGCGGCTCAGGATGTTCTTGGGCCACTCGTGGGACCAGTGCGTGACCAACTGTTTGTCGCATGCAAGACCCTGCGTAGGAATCCTGACGGGGTTCGGGCGCAGATGGAAGACTCGCTGCAGCGGCTCCATTGCGACACCTTCGACCTCTACCAGGTGCACGCGGTCACCGACCTCGACGAACTCGACGCACGCGCCGATGCATTCGAGGTCATCATGGCGGCACGGGAGGAGGGGCTGTGCCGGTGGGTGGGGGTCACCGGTCACGAACACTCAGCACCTGCTGCCCATCTCGAGGCTCTGCGTCGCTACGACCTCGACACGGTGATGTTCCCGGTCAACCCCAGGCTGTGGTCGGATCCCGACTACCGACGTGATGCCGAGGCACTGCTCGATGAGGCGGCGTCCCGGGATGTCGGAGTGATGGCTATCAAGGCGGCAGCGGCGCGACCGTGGGGCGACCGAGAACGCACGGCGACCACCTGGTATGAGCCCTACGTCAGCGCGGACGAGGTGGCCCGTGGTGTTGGCTTTGTCTTGTCGACCCCCGGCGTCCATGCCTTCTGTACGCCAGGAGACACCGAGGTGCTGCCGCTGGCCCTGGCCGCAGCTAGGACTGTTAGCCCTTGGAGCGCAGGTCAGCGAGCCGCAGCCATGGCGGAAGTAGCTGGTGAGGCGTCCATCTTCCCGATGCCACGGACATGAGCACCGACGCTGCCGCACCCGGGTCATCGGTGGATCTGGCATCACCCCTGCAAGGCACTGTCGTGCAGGTGGCCGCCGACATCGGTGGTTCGGTCGCGCTGGGCGCCTTGGTGGTCGTGCTCGAGTCGATGAAGATGGAACACGAGGTGCGGAGCCCGGTTGCGGGCACCCTGCTGCGAGT
>CAIQOJ010000006.1 GCA_903873395.1 uncultured Acidimicrobiaceae bacterium | reverse complement strand
CCGCTCACATGAAGGCCTTGGTCGCGCACCCCGAAGGGTCGTGCCACACGATCAGAGGTGCTCCGAGATCTCCTGAAGCAGCTGCCCCTTGCCCTTGGCACCCACGATCCTCATCGCCGGCTCGCCGTCCTTGAAGAGGATGAGCGTGGGGATGCTCATGACCTCGAATCGCTGCGTGACGGCAAGGTTGTCGTCGATGTTGAGCTTGGCGATCTGCAACTTGTCGGCCTGCTCCTCGGCGATCTCTTCGAGCACTGGGGCGATCATCTTGCACGGCCCGCACCATTCGGCCCAGAAATCGACCAGGACGGGGACGTCCGACGACTTGATCAACTCGTCGAAACTTCCATCGCTGAGGGTGGTGATCTTGTCGCTCATGGGTTCCTCCTGCCGCAGATGCACTGCGGTCTCGTCCTGCGTGGTTCGGTCAGGCTAGGTCAACCACAACGGGACGGTGTGCATTCCCGATGGATTGATGATCGCGCACGGTCAGTGACCGGCGGCTTCGGATTCGAGCCAGCGCTCGGCGTCAATGGCGGCTTGGCAACCAGAACCGGCTGCCGTGATGGCCTGGCGGTAACGGTGGTCCTGGACATCGCCACAGGCGAACACTCCGGGCACACCAGTGTGGGTCGTTCCCTGCTGGGTCACGAGGTAGCCCGACTCGTCAAGATCGAGCTGTCCGGCGAACAATCCAGTATTGGGCTGATGACCGATAGCCACAAAGAGTCCGGTCACCGAAAGATCCGATTCCTGGCTAGATTGCGTATCGCGTACTCTAATACCGCTGACTTTGCTTTCTCCGTATACATCGATAACCTCAGCGTTCCAGAGGAACTCGATCTTCGGATTGTCGAACGCCCGCTGCTGCATCACTTTGGAGGCCCGAAGTTCGGACCGGCGATGGATCAATGTGACTTTGTCGGCAAATCGGGTCAGGAACAGCGCTTCTTCAAGGGCGGAGTCACCTCCGCCCACCACGGCGATCTCATGTCCACGGAAGAAGAATCCGTCGCAGGTGGCGCAGGTGGAGACCCCGTAACCGAGCAGGCGAGCTTCATTGGGCAGATTGAGCATCAACGATTTGGCCCCGGTGGCCACGATGAGTGCCTCTGCGGTGTAGGTCGGCTCAGATGCCTCAGGATCACCCACCCAGAGTCGGAATGGGCGGGAGGACAGATCGACACGGGAGACCTTGGCGGTCACGTACTCCGTACCGAACCGAGCGGCTTGTGACCGGAAATTCTGCATCAGTTCGGGCCCCATGACGCCGTCGACGAACCCGGGGAAGTTCTCCACCTCGGTCGTCAACATGAGCTGGCCACCAGGCTGATCACTGGTGGAGGACGGCTCGCCTTCGATCACCAGTGGGGCCAGTTGGGCTCGGGCGGTGTAAATGGCGGCTGTAAGGCCAGCCGGCCCTGATCCGACGATCACCACACTGCGGGCTTCCGTCACTTCGAGCTCCCAGCACTCCGGTCGATGCGCTTGGACCAGGCTACGAGTCCGATGATGACGAACACAGCTCCAACCAACAGGTCGGAGATCCACACCCGCTCAGGGAAGGCGTAGACCGTGAGTAGGCGGATCAACGTGATGGAGACCAAGGTGACCGTGACCACGGCTGCCGTGGCCACGATGATGCCGAACACGATCGCCCGTGTGGTCAGCGTCAGCGGCCGGACAGCCTTGACGCGGATGAGGTCCACCAGGGCGTCGACAGCATCCGCCCCCTTGACGGGGAGTTCGTTCAGGGCGTCAAGACCGGGCAGGCTCGATGCATGTTGCTCAGGCGCAGTGTCCATGGCCGCCAAGGATACCCCTGTCGGCCGTCCTTGCCCTCAGTGGCCTTTTCAGCTGACGCTGATCCAGCAGACACCGATCGTGCCCGGCCCGGCGTGCGTTCCGACGACCGGACCGAGATCAGTCACCACGACAGGGTGCTCGGTGGGAATGTCGGCCAGCAGAGCAAGGCAGTCATCGAGGTCGCTTGCCGCGCCGTGGGCCACGGCCAGCCGCCGCAAAGGTGATGCTGCCCGAGCTTGCTCGGCGAGATAGCGGAATGAGCGACTGCGCGTCCGCTGCTTGGATTCTTCGGCCACCGCCCCATCGACCACGGTGAGGACCGGCTTGATGGAGAGCAGGGATCCGAGCAATGCACTGGCCCCACCGATACGTCCACCCTTGGCCAGATGATCGAGCGTGTCCAGGACACCCAGCACGCGGGTGTGGGGGATCTGTTCGGTGGCCCGAGCTTCTAACTGGTCGAGATCGTCCCCTGCGGCCGCACGTTCGGCCAGGTCGATGACCAGCAGACCCAACGCCACCGTCAGGGTCATGGAGTCAATGACACGGACCGGAATCACCCCATCGAGCGCCTTGGCTGCATTGATCGCGGCCTGATAGGTGGCTGACACCCCTGCCGACAAGGTGATGCAGAGCACGCCGTCATACCCCTCATCGGCCGCGGATTGGAAGGCTTCTTGAAATGCACCGGGGGAGGGGGCTGCGGTTTCGGGAAGGACGGCGCTGGCCTTGCACTTGGCCCAGAACTCCGTGGGCGTGAGCGACACACCGTCGATGAACTCTTCGTCGCCGAAGCGGATGGACAGTGGGACGATCGTCACCCCAAGGTCGGCGGCCATAGCCCCTGACAGGTCACACGCGCTATCGGTAACTACCCGGATCCTGGCCATGGGGCTCCTCTTCGTCGACGGTAGGCCGTGTGCCTACCGGTCTGTCCACCTCGGTCTCGCGAGTGGCGGGGTCGCTCCCCGTGGCACCTTCCCCATCGTCGGCCACTGGCGCAAGGAGCCGTATCGGCGGATGGGTGGGCGCTGGGTCGAGTCTGCCATGGAACACATCGTCGTCTGATCCATCATCTGACCCTCGACTGGGAAGCAGACGGACCGACGACGTCCGTTGTGGTGCTGACGAAGGCAGGACGACGACATTCCCACCGGCACTGACGTCGTCTCGACCACCAGACCCTTCCTCGTCACCGAAGGCAACTGCTGATTCGTCCTCTGGTTCTCCCATGCGACCTCGAGGTGGCGGACCCGATGGCACGGGACTCCCCGGTAGGTGGCGATCGACGCCGTGCCGTCGATCCAACGTGTCCTCGTGGCGGTGTCGATCATCCCAGGCGGCCATGGCCACTGTTGCACCTGCGAAGGAAACAACACCGACGATCACGCTGCTGAGGACCCGCAGGAGCAGGCTGAATCCCGACGTCGCCCCGGACAAGCTGACGGTGAAGACCGTGGCGACCGCCATGACCCCGGTGGCGGCCAGGACCCGCAGTACCGGCGTGGTCAGTTCCGGCCCGCCCAACCCGCCTTCTCGCCGGCCGACTACGACAAGGGCGATGGCCGCACCAGCCGTGTAGGAGATGGAAAAGGCCAGAGCAAGACCTTCAACGCCGAGGGGACCGACCAGAACCACGGCCAACACGATGTTGATGGCGTTCTGTATGAGGTAGATCCGGAACGCCGTCCGGGTGTCGTGCATGGCTTGGAGCACTCGGACCAAGTACAGCAGCGAGCAGAATCCGGGAAGTCCGAGGCACAGCATGGCCAGGGTCGTAGCGGTGGTCGACGCTTGGGCCTGGGTCTCGGCGCCGTGGGCCAGCACCAGGTTGATCAGAGGATGGGCCAAGATGATCATGCCCACCGCAGAGGGGATGACGATGGCCAGGATGCTGCGCAGCCCGAATGCCATGCGGTGCCGGAAGGCGGCGATGTTGCCCGTGGCCCAGCGCGCCGACAGCGACGGAGTCACGGCACTCATGACGGACACCGCAACGATGCCGTAGGGCAACTGGACGAAGTCGTAGGCATAGGTGTAGGCCGATACCTCACCGTGCACCTCTGCACCGTCGGCCAGGGCCAGCACGATGATCAAGGCAACCTGGTTGCTCAGGACGATTCCGAACGTCCAGCCGGCCAGTCGAGCGACACGAACGACGGACTCATGGCGAGGCTGCCAGCGCACCCGCAGATGGAGGTCTGCTCTCAGCAGACTTGGGATCAGCAGGGCTGCTTGAACCACGACGCCCAAGGTGGTGCCGAGGGCCAAGATCACCAGTGCGGACCGGTGGGCCTGGATCGAGGCGAGATCTGGGTGGGGTACGAGGTGGTGGAACCACAGCAGAACGGTGATGACCACCACGTTGTTGGCGATGGGAACGAACATCGGTGCGGCAAAGCGCCCCTGGGTGTTCAGTAACGCCGAAAACAGGGCAATCAGGCCGTAACAGGCCAACTGGGGCACGAACCATCGCAGCAAGAAGATGGCCGTCTGCTGTTGTTGGGCCACGTCGGCGTGGTGGTTGGTCACCGTGTAGAGATCGATGATCGACGGGGTCAGGACGAAGAACACCACCGTGGAGACGGCCAGGAGGGCGATGGTGAGTGTGACGACAGCGGAGATGGCCTCCCAGGCCTCCTTGGCGGGCTTGGTGGAGAGATTGGCCACGAACACGGGAACGAAAGTTGCCGCCAGCACCCCTCCGATCACAATGTCGGTGATGACATTGGGTGTGGTGTTGGCCAGGTTGTACGCATCGGCAAACCCACCACCGGCGAGGGCTGTGGTCAGGGCAACGATCCGACCCACGCCGGTGATGCGCGACAGCGTGGTGCCGATCGCCATGCCGGCAGTGGCGCCAGCCAGTTTCTTGGTTGCTCCTGCGGGCTCGGTCGCCTCGGGGAAGGGTCCCTCCACTGGTGCCAGGTTGCTGTCACCGAGGTCGCCCATGTCGAGGGCATCGACTCCTTCGATCAGGCGGTGCCTGCGTGGCTCCTCGCTCGGCCCCTGTCCGTCGTCGTGCTCGGTCATGAATCTGAGCCTGTGGGACGGGGATCATCGGTGACCTGGTCTTCGGCCCGACGAGCGGCGCGGCGCCGGAGTGAGGTGCGTATCCACCACGCGCCCAATACAACGACTGCCCCGACCGACAACACGATCCCCACCACTGACGTGGTCGTGGATCGCACGGTGAGCGTCCCACCTGCCAGACGAAGGGCCCCGTCGGTTGAACGAAGGGCCACGGCGAGTTTGAAGGTGCCCGAGGCACGGGACTGCACCTGCACGTAGATGACGTTGGTGTGACGGGGCAGCAGGGTGACCGGAGTGGACCAGCGAGCTGCTCCGTTGGGGAAGAGCAACTTGTCACTGCTCAGACTGAGTGCTCCGGTGATGGTGTAGGGAGCGTTGGACACCACGGTGACCGGCACCCGCCCGCTGCGGGCGGTCAGGGTGATCTCCCGATCACCGGTGATGGCCAACTGGCTGAGCTGCGCGTCAAGGGCGGAGCCACTTGCGGAAGCCACGGACGCCTGCTGGTTCGGACGCAGAGCCAACGATTCGGCGCCCAGAACCAGATCGCCGAGGCGCTGGGAGAGCTCGTGTTGACCTTGGGCCGAACTGGCGAAGCCGTTGACCCTCAGCCGCTCGGACCGGATGGCAGTCACGGGAAGGCCAGTGGTTGTCACCGGGGCAGCTAACCGGCAACCAGTCCGGCACGTCGTCGTCGAGGGGAACAGCGAGAAGAGCTGGGTCAGTGTGATCGGCTCGGCGACCGGGTTCGAGGTCAGCGATCCAAGGAGTGCATCGACGAAAGCGGGATCTGCCTTCCACCCCAAGGGCCCCGCAGCAACCACGGCCCGCGGCGAGGTGCCGTTGGGCCGCTCGTAGTAGAGCTGTGCCAGTTCTGCCACCAGCTGGTGGGCTGCCAGCACCGGATTGCCGGGGACATCGACAAAGCGCAGCGTCAGATCGTTCGAGGCAGGCATGGCCACAATGCTCGAACCTCGCCCATCGCCGACGACGACCGGTTGGGTGGTGGAACCCACCGCCGGACTGCCACTGAGTGCGGCTGAGGGGAGAACGGCCTGCTGATACCCGTCGGCTATCAGTGCCGACACGGTGGCTCCGTCCAGCGATCCACCAGCGATCCACGGTCCGAATCCAGCCGCCACTTCCGGGACAGCTGTGTCGGTGGCGGCGGCCACCGACTGCGCCCCTCGGGCAATCTGGAGTGCCAGCTCTGCTTGGAGGCCACTCCCGACGAGTGCGGCAGCATCGACCGGTACGTAGGGAGCCACCGTGATTTGGTGGACCGTGGGGGAGGCGGCAAGTTGAGCAAGCCGGGAAAGGGCTGCTTCATGACCAGGGACAGCGAGCGCCCCGAGGGCCTGCCCGCTGACCTGGAGCGTGACAGGGACGCCTGCATGCTGCTCGGCGATTGAGGTGACGGTTCCGTCGAGGTTCTCCAGCGCATCGGGGAACTGCGGAGTCAAGGCTGACTCGGGATGGACCCGAAGCTCCGCACTGGAGGGAGCCACCGAGGCACGCTGGGTGAGTTGTAGGGGGAGGACGACCCCAACCCGAAGTCGCTGAGTGGTCTGCGTCGCCTCGGTGTAGACGAGGTGTGTGGTGAATGAACTGACGGTGGCTCCGGAATCGGCAGAGCCAGAACCTGCGGTGGCGACCAGGGCGACACGGACCGGGTACACCCCGGAAGGGTAGGAACGGCATTGACCTGAGGAAGGGGTCAGGTGGATGACGGGACCAGACGAGGAGCCCACTGTGACAGGCAGCGACACATCGACCCCACCGCCGGCAACGGTGGGCAACGACGACAATGGCAGCGGTGAGGACGTCTGAGAGATGGGGACGCCCACCGGGCCACTTGCCACCGACTGATCGAAGGACGACAGACTCGACAGGCAGGGGTAGACAGCGACGGTCACGCCTAGCCCTGATGTTGGGCCCGCTGAGGCCGCCACCTTGAGATGGAGATCGAACGACTGGCCGGGTTGGACCACGGCGCTTTGACTGAGCAGGGTGAGCGCCCCGCGCCCCTGGGGACTGACTGCAGCGGGAGTGACTGCAGCAGCTGTGGTGGCACCAGGGTCTCCGGATACGACCCAGCCAGCTATCAACACGGCGACACTGATGACGACGACACCCATGGAGCAGAGAGCACGGCGCACGGCTGTGGTCTGGACAGACGTGGTCGGGACAGACGTGGTCTGGACAGACGTGGTCTGGACAGCCGCTCTCGCGGTGCGCAAGGTGCCTCGACCCCGGCTCCTTCCGCCCAAGGGGGGGTTGGCGCCGGAGGGGCGGGCTCTGGCTCGTTCCCGATCCACGTCGGACCGCAGCCTACGCCAGCCGCACTACCCTCGGCGGCGTGCTCCCTGAACGACTGCGGCCATTGGTCGATGCCACGGCCGATGTGGCCGAGCGGTTCCTCTCTGCTGGCCACACCCTCTACCTGGTGGGGGGCTCGGTGCGCGATGCCATCGTCGCCGACGGGGATTCGCCCGCACCCACCGTGGGCGGCCAGGATCTCGACTTCACGACCGATGCACGGCCTGATGACATCGAGGCGATCCTTTCGGGCTGGGCCGATGCCATCTGGACTCAGGGCAAGCGGTTCGGGACGATTGCCTGCCTGAAGGGTGAGCAGAAGTACGAGATCACCACCCACCGAGCCGAGGCCTACCAGCCGGATTCCCGTAAGCCCGAGGTGGTATTCGGGGACAGCATTGAAGATGACCTGTCCCGCCGGGATTTCACGGTGAACGCCATGGCCCTGCGACTGCCCGACCTCGAGTTGATCGATCCTTTTGGTGGCCTAGGCGACCTGGCGACCCGACGGTTGCGCACCCCACTCGACCCAGAGACGTCCTTTGCCGACGACCCGCTCCGAATGTTGCGGGCCGCACGATTCATCGCCCGACTCAACCTCGAACCCGATGAGGCCTTGGTGGAGGCCGTCCGGTCCGGCCACGTTCGGCTGTCCATCGTCTCGGCCGAACGGATCAGAGACGAGTTGGACAAGATCATGGTGGTGCCCGTCCCTTCGGTCGCCCTGTGGTTCGTGGTGCGCACCGGTCTGGCCGCCGACTTCCTTCCCGAACTCCCGGGCCTGGCCCTGGAGCAGGATCCGATCCATCGACACAAAGACGTCCTGGCGCACACGTTGGCGGTGGTGGACAAGACCTCACCGGATCGACTCTTGCGGCTGGCCGCCCTCTTCCACGACGTGGGAAAACCTCGGACGAGAGCATTTGTCGATGGTGGGGTCACCTTCCACCACCATGAGGTCGTTGGGGCCCGCATGACTCGCAAGCGGATGCAGGCCTTGCGCTATGCCAACGACGATGTGGACACGGTCACCGAGCTCGTCAACCTCCACCTGCGGTTTCACACGTACCGGCTGGGATGGACCGATCGGGCGGTACGACGCTACGTACGAGATGCAGGTCCGTTGCTCGATCAGCTCAACGAGCTGACTCGGTGTGACTGCACGACCCGCAATGCCAACAAGGCACGAGCCCTCGCCCGTCGCATGGACGAGCTCGAGGCCCGGATCGTCGATCTTCGCCAACAAGAAGAGCTCGATGCGATTCGTCCCGATCTGGACGGAGCCCAGATCATGGAAGAACTCGACCTCGCCCCGGGCCCTGATGTCGGCCGAGCACTCGCCTACCTCCTCGAACTTCGGATGGACGAGGGACCGTTGGGCGAAGATGAAGCTCGACACCGGCTGCGGTCATGGTGGGAATCGCAGGCCTGACCGGATTCCCCAGGTTGTCACCAGGGGTTGGAAGAACCGTCAGATCCACCCGCCGGCGCAGAAGTGACCGGTAGTCCTTCTCACCCTTGGGTTACGTGTCGGACGCGATCGACCGGCCGCCAAGGCGGCCGGTCGTGTTCGATCGCAGTACTTCTCAGATGAGTTGCTCGTGTCCGGGGACACCAGCGGCTTACGACCGGGTGGTCAGTCTTCGGGCCAGACGGGTCCGGAGTCTCCGGCGGCAAACGCCTCGACCATCTCGTGACAGACATCATCGGTGTACTGCACCGGAGGCGACTTCATGAAGTAGGACGACGGGCCGAGCAGAGGTCCGCCGATACCCCGATCGAGGGCCAACTTGGCGCAGCGCACGGCGTCGATGATGACGCCACCAGAGTTCGGGGAGTCCCACACCTCGAGCTTGAGTTCGAGGTTCAGCGGGACGTCGCCGAAGTTGCGTCCCTCCATCCGGATGTAGCACCACTTGCGGTCCTGGAGCCACGGCACATGGTCGGACGGGCCGATGTGGACGTCGTCAGGTCCGAGCGTCGAGTGCTGGATCTGGCTGGTGACGGCCTGGGTCTTGGAGATCTTCTTCGACTCCAGACGCTCACGGTCGAGCATGTTCTTGAAGTCCATGTTGCCGCCGACATTCAGCTGGTAGGTGTGGTCGAGAGCCAGGCCACGGTCTTCGAAGAGTCGGGTGAGGACCCGGTGGACGATGGTGGCGCCCACCTGTGACTTGATGTCGTCGCCCACGATGGGGACGCCGGCCTCACGGAACTTGCGGGCCCACTCGGGATCCGAGGCGATGAACACCGGGATGGCGTTGACAAAGGCCACGCCTGCATCGATGGCGCACTGGGCGTAGAAGCGCTGGGCCTCTTCGGATCCGACGGGAAGGTAGGACACGAGGACCTCGGCCCCCGAGTCACGCAGCACCTGGACGACGTCGACGGCGTCGGTCGGTGATTCGTCGATCATGGCCCGGTAGTACTTGTTGAGGCCATCCAGGGTGGGCCCACGGTGAACGACGACGCCGGTGTCAGGAACCTCGGCGAACTTCACCGTGTTGTTCTGGCTGGCGAGGATGGCCTTGGCCAGGTCTTGGCCAACCTTGGCGGCGTCCACGTCGAAGCCGGCCACGAACTCGAGATCACTGACGTGGTAGCCGCCCAACTCGACGTGCATGAGGCCAGGCACGATCTCACCAGGAACAGCGTCCTTGTAGTACTCCACTCCCTGGATCAGCGAACTGGCACAGTTGCCCACTCCGGCGATTGCCACCTTGATCTTGTTCATAGGGTCTCCTCCCTGTCCTGCATCATGTGCCGCTGCTGCGGCGGGTCTTACTGCGTCTGATGTTGTGGTGTTTCGTGACGGGGATCACTGCTCGGCTCCGAGCGGACGGGGCTGCTGCCCTGACGCTCGGCGTCGATCAAGCGGTCCAACCAGGCAATGTCGTGCTCGGTCGACTCCGTGCTGTGCTCCACCAAGGAGCGGGTGTAGATGTCGAGGCGCTCACCGGAGGCCCTAGCCAGATCAGTGGCCAGCCTCCGGGTGAGTTGGGCCCGTCGCCGCTCCAGCAGGGCAAGACGTGCCGTCGGCGGTAGGTGGCGGGCGAAGGCGAGCCGAAGTCCGAACGATCGAGCATCGTCTACCTCTTCGCCGGCCAGGAGCTGTTCGAAGCGGATCCGGCCCTCATCGGTGATCCGGTACACCTTCCGTGACCGCTTGGAAGCAGCCAATGGCGCTGCTGCCCGACGGGCACGGAGTCCGGCGCGCTCGCCTGATAGCGATCCGGTGGAAGGGATCATCGACCCGGCACCTGATGGTCCCTCGGAAGTGACGGCTACCGCTCCGGCCCGCTCCAACTTGGAGAGCGCCGGGTAGAGGGAGCCGAACGAGATATTGGCGAACAGGCCGAGTTCATCGCGCAAACGCCGACGGATCTCGTAGCCATGCATCTCCTGTTCGAAGAGAAGACCGAGGATGGCCAGGTCGAGCACGTCAGACCTCGCCACAGGCACGAGCCTGCCCGGTACTCATGAAGGCGATGGGCCGCTGCATGACTTAAACGATACATCATTTCGATGTATCGGGTTGATACATCGAATCGGAGCATGGAATCGTTTCCGGTCGGTTGCCGAGCAACCGACAACCCTCGAGATTCGAGAAGCAGGCCAGACCACCCGTCGGCCCAGGAGCAACCCGGTGCCTCGGGCCGGGGCACCGGGCGGTACCCTGGCCGCCGTGAGCTTTCGGCCCGGACCGACCTTGGGGGTGCAAACGTCGCCGACGGGCGGCCAGGTCGAGTACGCCCTGGCCAAGAAGGCCATCGTCCGTGACTTCAAGAAGGGACGGCTCTCTCGTCTCGATGTATGCGACGCCCATCCTGAGCTACTGCGAGCCGCTACGAATCTTGGGCGAACCACCGGCGAGCGCTGTCCTATTTGTGAAGATGTCGATCTGGTCGATCTGACGTTCGTGTTCGGATCGAAGCTTCCTTCTGGAGGACGGGTGGTCGGCTCACCGGCCGAACTCAACCGCTACTGGCGACGCAAGGATCCCGTCGTCTGTTACGTGGTGGAGGTGTGTTGCGGGTGCCGGTGGCATCACCTGACTCGCAGCTATCCGGCTGGTGCCGGTGTGGAAGCCGTGGCCCGCAAGTCCTTACGGGATCGCACAGGCCGGTAGGCCCCTCTGCGGTCACTACACATGACGTCTTCGGATCACCACGTCATCATGTGATCTGGGCGTTGTCTGATCTCGGCGGCGTCTGATCTCGGCGTCGTCCGATCCTCACGGCGTCGATGTACTGATCTCGATCGTTCGACGTACCCCTTTCATCGGACGAACACGGGGGGTACGATCGACGGAGTAGCACCTTTCACTCCGCGGGCGTGTCCCGCTGATGCCGCCGGCAGCCAATGGCGCTGGACGGATGACGAGGAGGAACGAGATGAGCGAACCCCAGCCTGCGCCGACGCGTGCGCCCGTGACCGTTCCAACCGTGCGCGCCGCCAAGCGTCGCGACGGACATGCACCACTGGTCATGGTCACGGCCTACGACGCCCCCGGAGCCCGGGTGGCCGATGCAGCCGAAGTCGACATGATCTTGGTGGGCGACTCGGTGGCCAATGTGGTGCTCGGCTACGAGGACACGCTGCAGGTGACGATCGCCGACATGGCTCACCACGTGGCTGCTGTGGCTCGAGCCAAACCCAGGCCGCTCATCGTCGGCGACCTTCCGTGGATGAGTTACCACGTCGATGCCGCGGACACGGTCCGCAACGGAGCGGCATTGATCAGGGCTGGGGCTCAGTGCGTCAAGCTCGAGGGCGGCGCAGTGCGCGCTCCGATGGTCGAGGCTCTCGTGGCCGCCGAGATCCCCGTGATGGGCCACATCGGTTTGACTCCGCAGTCGGTCAATGCTCTTGGTGGCTTCAAGGTGCAAGGAAAGGGCGACGAAGCGGCTCGGTCGCTTGTCGAAGCTGCACGCATCCTTGAGTCGGCGGGCTGTTTCGCCATAGTCGTGGAGGCCGTGCCTGAAAAGGTGGGGACTGCAGTCACCGAAGCGATCGAGGTGCCGACGATCGGTATCGGGGCAGGACCTGAATGCGATGGCCAAGTGCTCGTCATGCACGACCTTTTGGGTATGAGTGGTCGAACTCCCAAGTTTGTCCGGCGCTACGCCGAGCTCGAGTTGGCAGCCATCGAGGCCGTTGCCACCTATGCCGCCGACGTCCGTTCGGGGGCCTTTCCCGCCGACCGCGAGGCATACCACTGATAACCGGCTAGAGTTCGCTGGCTGTTCCGGCTGCCTCTCGGCGGCCAACAATTGAGTTCCTACCTGCCCCACCGTGGGGCTCGGGCGCAGAGCGTCTGATCCAGAGGGAGGTGAGCCGTTAATGCGGCCATACGAATGCATGGTTATTTTCGATACCGCTGCTGATGAAGCATCGGTAACCGGAGTTCTCGAGCGGGCACTTGCTGCCCTGAAGGCCAAGGGCGGCAACCCTGGTCGCGTGGAGCGTTGGGGCCGTCGGACCTTCGCCTACGAACTCGCCAAGAAGCGCGAGGGCTACTACGTCCTCATCGAGCTGAACGCTGAGCCGCCGGCAGTTGCCGACATGGAGCGTGTCTTCGTTCTCGCTGACGAGTGCCTGCGGCACAAGGTCATCCGCCTGCCTGAGAAGGTGGCTGGCCGTCGTGCCGCCGCCGTCGCCGAGGCGGCGGCTGGTGCAGGAGCATGACCGGTAACGCGGTGACCTTGGTGGGAAACATCACCAGGGACCCCGAGCTTCGTTTCACCAACACCGGACAGGCAACAGCCAGTTTCGGTCTTGCCGTGAATCGCCGCTGGCAGAACCGTCAGACCCAGGAGTGGGAGGAGGCGACGTCGTTCTTCGACGTTGTCTGCTGGCGTGAGATGGCCGAGAACGCCGCCGAAAGCCTGACTCGTGGCTCACGGGTCATCGTGACCGGTCGCCTCGAGCAGCGTTCGTGGGAGACCCCTGAGGGTGACAAGCGCTCGAAGGTGGAGGTGATCGCCGACGAGGTCGGCCCCTCCATCCGATGGGCCACCGCTCAGGTCACCAAGAACGAGCGGCGAGGTCCCGGTGATGGTGCAACGGGTGGCGGAGGTCGAGGCGGACAGTCGAGTGGGGGAGGCGCACCAGCCGCTTCTCCTTCCTATGGATACAGCGAGGAGCCTTTCTGATGGCGCGCAGCAATGATCGAGGGGGGAGCGCCCAGAGGCGTGCCCCGAAGGACAATGGACGTCGGGTCAGGAAGAAGCCCTGCGCCATCTGTAAGGACAGGATCGAGTGGGTCGACTACAAAGACGTCGGTCTGCTCCGCAAGTACATGAGCGACCGGGGCAAGATCCGGGCCCGTCGGGTCTCGGGCAACTGCACGCAGCATCAGCGTGATGTGGCCATTGCCATCAAGACGGCACGCGAGCTGGCCCTGCTCCCCTATACGCAGCGCACCACAACAGAGCGTCCCGGCGGCCGAGGCGGCCGAGGCGGCCGCGACGGCGGGTTTGGTGGTCAGGGCGGTCGCCGCGGTCGTGACGAAGAGCGCACGCTCGAGACCGAAGCTGGCGAGGGTGCCGAGGGCACCGTCGACGCCGCTGCTGTCGAGGTCGTCGACATGAGCGGCGGCGAGGAAGTCGTCATCGTCGAAGAAGTCGTCGTTGAGGTGTCCGAGGGTGGTGAGGGCTGATGAAGGTCCTCCTTCGCTCCGACGTGGACGGCGTGGGCAAGCGCGGTGACATCATCGATGTTGCCGGTGGCTTCGCTCGGAACTACCTCCTCCCTTCCGGCCGGGCCATCGTGGCTGGCGGCGGGGTCGAGGCACAGGCTGAGGCCATGCGGCGATCTCGTGATCTGCGCGACGCCAAGGATCGCGAGAGTTCAGAGACGGTGGCCCGCAGGTTGGTGGGCACCACCATCACCATCCCAGCCAGGGCGACGGGTGAGCGGTTGTTCGGATCGGTCAGTGCCGCCGATGTGCTCCGGCATGTCGAGGATCAGACCGGTGCTGTGGTCGACCGCAAGTATCTCGTGTTCGATGAGCCGCTCAAGACGGTGGGAGAACACAGCATCCGGGTGGAGATGGTCGGAGGCGTTGTCTTCGAGCTCGCCGTCCTCATCACCCCTGAAGGCTGAACATCTGCTGACCCGCCAGGGTCGGACAGCACTGGTGGCGTCACACCCTCCCGGCAGTATGGGAGCGTGTTTCGCCGCGCTCTGAGCCAGGTTTGTCCACACCCCATGTCATGTCGGGGCGCCCAGGCATCCTGGGGCGTGTCCACAGGATCTGGCCGTTATCCCCTGTCTATTCACAGGCCTTTCCCCAGGAAACAGGTCTATCGCTCCACAGGGCAGATAGGTCAGGGTTAAGGCACCATGGTCCAAGCCTTTGACGAGTCCCGCCCCCGACGTCTCATCACCCCAGCTGGGGCTGGTGGGACCGGGCGTGTCCCCCCGCACAATCTTGAAGCGGAGGAGTCCGTCCTGGGAGCCATGCTCTTGTCGCGAGATGCCATCGCCACGGCCATGGAGGCTTGCAAGGCAGAGGACTTCTACAAGACCTCACATGGCTACATTTTCGAAGCCATCACCTCCCTGTATGGCCGAGGGGAGCCGGCGGACTGGGTGACTGTCACCGAAGAGCTCCGCCGGCGTGAGTTACTTGACTCCATCGGGGACACCTCGGTCTTCGTCACCCTCCAGGCCAACACGCCGTCGGTGGGCAACGCCGAGTACTACGCCAAGATCGTCGAAGAGTTGGCCCTGCTTCGTCGGTTGGTCTCGGTGGCTGGCGAGATCTCCGAACTTGGCTATTCGGTCCCCTCGGACGTGTCCGAGGTCCTCGACCGAGCCGAGAGCCTGGTCTTTGATGTTGCTCAGCGACGCGTGGTCGACACCATGGTCTCCCTCAATGAGCTCTTGGGCGACAGCCTCGATCACCTCGAGGAGCTCTACGGGCGCTCAGAGCGCATCACGGGCGTAGCCACCGGCTACACCGACCTCGACGAACAGTTGGCCGGTCTCCAACCTTCCAACTTGATCGTGGTCGGAGCCCGTCCCGCAATGGGCAAGACAGCATTCGCCCTCGGCATGGTTGCCCACGCGGGGGTCAAACTCCAAGAGCCGGTGCTGCTCTTCTCGCTCGAGATGAGCCACATGGAACTGACCCAGCGCCTTCTCAGCTCCGAGGCGCGAGTCGATGCCGGGCGCATGCGGACCGGAAACCTGCGGGAGTCGGACTGGCCCAAGATCGGCGGTGCCATCTCCAAGATGAGCGAGGCGCCCATCTACATCGATGACAACCCGAACCTGACGGTGATGGACATCCGGGCCAGAGCCCGACGCTTGAAGAGCCGGTCTGGACTGAGTCTGGTCGTCATCGACTACTTGCAGCTGATGACCGGACGCCACGGGGCCGAGAACCGGCAGGTCGAAGTGTCCGAGATCAGCCGAGGCCTCAAGATCCTGGCCCGTGAGCTCGAAGTTCCGGTCGTTGCCCTGTCGCAGCTCTCCCGAGGCCTTGAGCAACGCCAGGACAAGCGGCCGATGCTGGCCGACCTCCGTGAGTCAGGTTCGATCGAGCAGGACGCTGACGTCGTCCTCTTCCTCTACCGCGACGAGGTCTACAACCCAGAGGCGACCGAAACTCAGGGAACCGCCGAGGTCATCGTGGCCAAGCACCGCAACGGTCCGACCGGCACCACCCGTCTCGCCTTCATCGGTCACCACGCTCGGTTCGACAACATGGCTCGGGTGTAGAGGCACGGGTGACAGCGGGCCGGAACAGGTGAATCCGGGCCAAAGATCGGTGATTGTGCGAGGCGGCGAGAACGAACTTCGTCCGATCTCCTGGAATCCCTTCCACGTGGGCATCTACAGGTTCAGGCCAACACTCCGTCTGCGTGCTCAAGCTCTCTGGCAATCCTCCCGAGGGCTATCTGACAAATCAGCAGGTAGGGATAACCGAAGAACGGCACACCGAAGGTCACCCGGCACCCACCAGGCAATGCATCGACCTGATGGCTGGTGGCCGGGAGCCCGAGGACTGACCAGGACCAGGAACGATGCTCCTCTAGGTGAGTGATCCGGAACGGCATCCAGATCCCGATCGGCGTTCGGACCCGACCGCAGAGCCCCTGTGTCAGCTCAGTGTCCGAGGGTTCGACCGCAGTCACGCTTGGTCCCCATCGGGTCCAGGAGTCGGTCGTGGCGAGCAACTCCCACGCAGCGCTCGGCGAAGCGGCGATGCACCTACTCACCGTGAACCTCATCGTTGATGCACTGAGGGCCGCCGTCCGGCACCAACGCTGAAGTACCTCGACGTTGACGGTCGCACCCGAGTGAACGGGTGAATGCTGACCTCGACCGGCTCACCCACCAGCACGTGGGGGTCACCGCTGATCCGAATTCCGGTGGCGGTCACCGTTCCGTCGTCCACGCCGATCACGCGTGCCTCCCGCACCTTCCACGGCGCATGCGAGAGGGTCCCTCGCAGTAGTTGGCCATGCCACCACGAGTAGAGGGCATACCGCTCGACGAGGAAGTGTTCGAGGCCGGACGCCGCCACACGTGGCTCCACATCATCAGCGAGCACGGTCAGAGCTGCTCGTGCGGAGTCCTGTCGGCGCACGCTCTCCCAGGCGAGACGTTCGCACCCCGTCTCGGTGGTGATGCTGCATCGGGTGGTGGCGTGTCGGTAGTGAAGTCCGAATGCCAACCGGGCGGTGACAACGGCGAGCAACTGGTCTGCATCGAGGGTGGCGAACCACACACCGGTCCGGCCGTCGGACCCCCGCACATACGTGCGCACGTTGAACTCGCCGAACGAGGCGACCCGAAGGGCTGAGGTCAGCCCCGAAAGGATTCCTGGCAAGCGGAGGTGGGACATCTGGAAGGGAATGAGGCCGATCCAGGCTGAGCCGTCAAAGATGTCCGGAACGAGACCGGGGGGAAGGATCGCAGCTACCTGATTCGGATCGATCGGCCAGTGGGCCCAGACGATGCGGCTCCAACGTTGTTCCATGACGATTCGAGGTGCAGGGCTCGCTTCGGGGGACGTAAGCACACTCACCGGAGGTCAGCTGGCCTCAGGAGTCCAGTCGGACGGACAAGCGTGGCCGACCGGCGCGATGACGGTGTGGGAGTTTTTCGGCACGACGTCTGATCGACTGGCCATGCGGCGCCGCCTGCGGCGGAGTTCTCTGCGCTCCCCTTCGTCAAGGCCTCCCCAGACCCCGTCGTTCTGGTGTGTTTCCAACGCGTACTGGAGGCAGGCCAGTCGGACCGGACACCCGCGGCAGACGCTCTTTGCCGCGGCGATCTGGTGGATCGCTGGACCGGTCGATCCGACCGGGAAGAAGAGAGTCAGATCAATGTCACGGCAAGCCGCCGACCGCCTCCACGCTTGGTGGTCGAATTCGGCGGGGATCGAAAGGACCCCACCGATGTCACCGCTCCAGGCACCCGCGTCCGAGGGTCGTGGCGGCGGAGCAAGGGACGAATCCGAGATGAGTTGATCCGACATTGCGACGTCTCGCTTTCCGTCGCCACTAACGGGGCGGCTGGTCGCACGGGCCCCAGGAGGGGCTCGGTCCGATGGGATTGTTCACGTCATCGACTCTAGGTGGAACTTCTGCAAAGTGATGCAGTAATCTATGCAACGTGCCGAATAACGCGCCGGAGTCCCCACTGCTGCCCATCGGTGAGTTGGCACGCCGGTCGGGAGTGCCTGCCGCCACACTCCGGTCTTGGGAGTCCAGGCACGGTTTCCCGCAACCCATCCGACTCGAAGGTGGCCATCGTCGCTACGACGACCAGCACGTCGATCAGGTGGTCGAGGTGGCGCGTCTGCGGCGCTCGGGAGTCCCGCTGGAGGCAGCGATCAGTCAGGTGAGGCGCGCCTCGGTTCCTCCGCCGATGTCGTTCTTTGCCGAACTCCGGTCAGCCGAGCACGGTCTCCGGCCCCGTGTTCTCGGGAAACGAGCGCTCAGCGCTCTGACGTCGGCCATCGAGGACGAGTGCCTGGCCCAGGCGAGGCGTCCGGTGCTGATGGGAGCGTTCCAACATGCTCGGTTCTATCGGCAGTCCGAATCCCGTTGGCATGAACTCAACAGGACGTCTGAAGGAACGGTCGTGTTTGCTGATTTCGAACAGAGTCAGAACAGCGTGGCTCGGCCGAGGGAGGTGGCACTGCCCGCCGATTCGCCGGTCTTGCGCGAATGGGTCTTGGTCTGTGACGCGCCCGGATTCTCGGCCTGCGTGGCCGGATGGGAACTTCCCGCTCCCCCGGGTTCGCCTGAGCGTGATCGGAGATTCGAAACGGTGTGGACCCTCGAACCGCAATCGGTGCGAGCCGCATCCGCCGTCGGCATCGCGCTCCTTCGGGCAACTGACCCCGACCAGGCAGACGTCATCGAAGCAGCACTTTCCGAGACCGTCGGTGCCGCGTCGCCGGATCTTCAGCGCGCCACCTCGCTCTTCGCTCGCATCGTCGAGTACTCCCAGGACACGGTGAGTGGTCAGGTTCGGGCGTCGTGACCGGTGAAGCCGGTCGACCATCGCGGGCTCTGCCCGATCACAGCCCTTTGTGCAGATTGAGGAGTAGGTAGTGGCCGATCGTGACCTGAATGGTGCAGTCGTGGCAGTGGTCGGCGCTGGAGGCGGTCTAGGTGCACCGATAGCTGCCGCCCTGGCCTCTCGTGGAGCCGAGGTGGTGTTCGCCGGCCTGCACCGAGCGTCGCTGGAGCGAACATCTGTGAGATCGGACAACCTGCTCGTCGAGGTCGACATTCGCGACCCCCATTCGGGCGATGTGCTCGTCGAGGCGGTAACGACCCGGTATGGGCGACTCGACGGCGTGGTGAACGCTGCCGGCGTGGTGGCGTTCGGCAATCTGACGGATACCCCTGACGACCTCATCGAGGAGCTCTTCCTCACCAACGTCCTCGGGCCGATGTGGCTGGCAAAGCGTGTTGCCCCACTGCTTGCCGAGTCGAGGGGTTTTCTCGTGATGATCAGTGCAGTGCTGGCCGAGCAGCCACTTCCGGGCATGGCTGCCTATGGCGCCTCGAAGGCGGCACTCAGCTCGGCAACTCGGTCGGTGGCTCGGGAGCTTCGCCGTCAGCGCATCACCGTTGTCGACGCTCGCCCGCCACACACCGAGACCGGCCTCGCCACCCGAGCGATCTGTGGCACGCCGCCCCAGCTTCCCGTCGGCCTCGATCCCGAAGTTGTGGCGGAACGGATCGTGCTGGCGATCGAGAGCGGCGAGACCGAGGTGTCGTCGGCCCAATTCGTTGACCCTACGTAGGGCGTGACGCGGTCGGATGGTTCGACCAGAGGAGAGCGGGCTCGTTGGCGGCAGGGCAGTCCGGCAGGACAGTCCAGCAGGGCAGTCCAGCGGTTTCCGCTAATTTCTCCTGAGTGACGTCCGAGGGACACGCGAGCAATCCGGCTCCGCAAGCCCCCGCCGATGCCGTTGACAAGTTCGTCCACTTGCGACCTTGGTATGTCGGAGCGACGATCTTCAGCTCGTTCGGAAATGCCATGGTGCATCTGGCGACGGCCTTCGTCATCTACAACCAGACCAAATCCGTAACGATCAGTGCCCTGATCAGCGTCTTCGGATTCCTTCCATCCTTGGTGCTGGGTGGTCCGGCGACCTACTTGGTCGGACGGTTGGGGGGACCGAAACTCTTCGTGGCCGGTGGCATCGGTCTGGCTGCTGTCGGTGTGCTGCCCCTGGTGGCATCGTTTGCTGGTCATTTGACCGCCTTCAATCTCTTGGTCTGGCAGCTGCTGGTCGGGATCATCATCGGACTGGTGGCCCCAGCCGGTGGCTTGGTGACTCGCATGATGGCGAAACCCGGTCGGGTCGCCAGCCTCAATGCCAGTTTGACGAGGGCGAAGGCGATCGCCGTCATTGCTGGACTGCTGCTTGGCGGGGCGCTCTATGACGCGGTTGGCACCAACCTCATCTTCATCTTCAACATCGTCTCCTATGCCGGGCCGATCGCCTGCGTGATGGCCGCCTTCCGCCACGCGCCGCCACCTCAGCACCAGGGTCGTTTACGCGACTTGAGGCAGCTTGCCCACACCAGTCCCGGGATGAAGGGTGTGTTCATCGCCGCCGCCTTCTGCTCCGTCGGGGGCTGTTTCGTGGTCGCCCTGCCGGCCTTGGCCACGGCCATCGACTCCTCGGCCTCAACCCTCGCCTACCTGAAGATGGCCTACGCGGTAGGGGGCCTTGCTGTGGTCACCGCAGTGCATTGGATCAGCAAGCACCGGGGTTGGGCCTGGGCGCAGAACACGTGTCTGGTGATCATGGCCGCCGGTCTCATCGTCCTGGCGCTGGTCTCCCGAGGGAACCTGCGCGCATCGACGACCTTGGTGGCGACCTTGGTGCTTCTTGTTCTGGTCGGCTTTGCCGTCTACCTCGACACATCAGTGCTCTCCTCGTTGGCCCAGATCGGAGCGCCACCCGACCAACAAGGAGCCGTGCTCACCGGCGTGCACATGGTCCCGATGGTGGTGATCCCGATCAGCCAGTTGATCTTTGGTGCCATTGCCGACTCGTTCTCGGTGTCCGTCGCTCTTGTGTGCTGTGCCGCTGGCGTCGGAGCGGGCTTTGTGCTGCTCCGCCTGTTGGACGTCGGCTCGGCGATGGATGTGATTGGTCAGGAAGCCGAGCACGCAACGGCCTGACGTGTGCAAGGGCACGTTCGTGACTCGAAGCCCCCAACAGGCTGTGCTGAGCGTTCGACGAGCTAGGTGTGGTGCACCGCCAACCTCGGCGGTGCGAGGCGGTAGCGGTCTTTCGTTCTGGTCATCGGGACCATGGCCTGTGGGCCGGTATACGCCCCCAATGGATTTCCGCCTACGTAGCTCACGTGTTGTGGTGAGGCCCAGGATGACTAGTGAGGGCTGGGCGGTGTAGACACTCCCTCATGTCGATCGGAACCACGGAAGGTGAAGAAGAGGGTCGACTCGACGAGACGCGGGCCGCTCATCGCCTGACCGATCTACCGACTCGGACCGACTCGACGTTGGCCGCCTCGCTTCCCGAGAGCCGGCGCTATCGGATCAAGCGAGCACTCCTCGGACCTCCTCTGGTTAGCGACGACCTCCATGGCCAGCGCCTGGGCAAGCCGACGGCGCTCGCCGTGCTGTCCTCTGATGTCATGTCCTCGTCGGCCTATGCCAGCGAAGAGATGCTGCGCGTCCTGGTGCCTATCGCCGGACTGGCGGCATTCGCCCTGGTGACGCCACTCACGCTCGCCATCCTCGCCGTGCTCGCCCTGGTGACCATCTGCTATCGGGATGTGGTCCGGTCCTACCCCAAGGCCGGTGGCTCGTACGTCGTCAGTCGTGACAACTTCGGACCCAATGTGGCCCAGATCGCCGGGGCTGCCCTGCTGATCAGCTACACCATCACCGTGGCGGTCTCGGTGGCGGCCGGGTCCGACGCCATCATCTCAGCGGCACCCTCGCTGGCCCGATTCGCCGTGCCCCTGTCGATTGCCTTCGTCGTCATCCTCGCCTATGGCAACCTGCGCGGCATCCGTGAAGCCGGACGGGTCTTTGCCATCCCGACCTACTTCTTCATCGCCAACATGGCGGTCCTCATCATCCTCGGCTTGGTGCGTGAGGCCTCGGGCAATCTCCCTCAGGCCCAGGCAAGCAAGGGCACTATGCCGCTCGGACACACGAGCGGGGGCCTCATCCTCGGCGTGTCGGCCTTCTACCTGCTCCGGGCATTCGCCAACGGCAGTTCGGCCATGACGGGAACCGAGGCGATCTCCAACGGAGTGAGCATCTTCCGGGAGCCCCAAGCCCGGAACGCCCGGACCACGCTGGTCTTGATGAGCACGATCTTGGGAGTGATGTTCCTCGGCGTGTCGGTGTTGGCCGCACTCACCCACTCCGTCCCCTTCGAGTCGGGCACACCAACGGTCGTCTCCGAGATCGGCAAGTTGGTCTATGGCGCCAGTCCTGCCGGCACGACCCTCTACTACCTCCTGCAGGCAGCCACCGCCCTGATCCTGATCTTGGCGGCCAACACCAGCTTCACCGGCTTCCCCTTCCTGGTCAGCTTTGTCGCCGAGGACTCGTTCCTGCCACGCAAGCTCACCGTCCGCGGACATCGGTTGGTCTTCTCCAATGGCGTCCTCCTGCTCGCCGGCGCTTCGATCGCCCTGCTCTTGGCCACGGGAGCCAAGGTGTCAGCACTCATCCCCATGTATGCCATCGGCGTGTTCGCCGGGTTCACCATGGCGGGAGCGGGCATGCTCAAGCACCACGCGACCCATCGAGACCGCCATTGGCAGGTCCGCGCCGTGGTGAGTGGAGTGACTGCGCTTGTTTGTGCGGTCGTCGTCGTGGTGTTCAGCGTGGCCGAGTTCACCCAGGGTGCTTGGGTCGTGGTCATCGTAATGCCGCTGATCGTGTTCTCCCTGGTGCGGATGAACAGGGAGTATCGGGCCGAGGAGGCCGTGCTCGAAGAAGGTGCGGCTGCCGATGCATTCCAGGCCAAGGTGCTCCGACACCATGTGGTTGCTGTTCTCATCGACAGGATCGACCTCGCCACGGCTCGGGCCATCCAATACGCCCGGACGCTCAACCCCGACGACGTCCGCGCCGTGCACTTCAACATCGATGAGGCCCGCACCCGCAATCTGATCGAGCGCTGGCAGCGCCTGGGCATGTCCCGACTTCCCCTCGACGTGATGGACTGCCCTGATCGCCGTCTTGGCCGGGCGGCCTTGGAGTTGGCCGCTGAACTGGCCGATGGCGAGACCGAGGTCTCGCTCCTGATGCCCCGCCGCTCGTATGGGCGAGCGTGGCGCAGGGTGCTGCACGACCAGACCGCAGACCGGATCGTCGAGATCGTCAGCCAACTCCCCCACGTCAATGCCACCATCGTGCCCTTCCATGTGGCGCCAGGGATTTCGGACAAGCACCAGATGGAACTCGCCGAGGCCCTGATTGGCCAGGCAAGTCGTGGAGGAGGTGGTTCAGGAGATGCTGGTGCAACGCCTGAACCCCTCGTGCCCGGCACCACGCCGATCTCCGAGCTCGAGTGGCGTTCGCGAGCCAAGATCGGCGGCCGCATCAAGGCACTTCGGGTGCCTTCGTCGTCCGACTCGCCCTATCTCGAGTGTTCGGTCGTCGACCACAGCGGTGAGGTCATTACCCTGGTGTTCTTGGGGCGGCGCTCGGTGGCCGGCCTCCACAGCGGCACTCGGCTCATGGCTGAAGGCACGGTTGGCAAGCACCGGGGGAAACTGGCCATCGTGAACCCCGTCTTCGAACTGCTGTCGGTCCGCCCGACGTCTGAGGACGAGTGACCTGATCGGAACGGTCAGGTCAGATGACGTTGGCCCTGGTTAACCCGCACCAGCAGTAGCGGCAGCCGGATCTGCATCAAACCGTTCGGCACAGCCTGTGCCACAGAACCAATAGTCCATGCCCTCGAAGTTCCGATGGGCTGCCGCATGCTCGGGATCGACGGTCATGCCGCACATCGGGTCAGTAGTCGACCCACCGCCACCGCCACCGCCACCGGCCATGTCGCCACCAGCCATGTCGCCACCAGCCATGTCATGCCCGGCCATGTCATGCCCGGCCATGTCATGCCCGGCTGGTGAGCCTGAAGCGAACTTGACCGGTTCGCCCTCGAAGCGCTCGAGGCAGCGGTCGGAGCAGAACCAGAAGTTCGTTCCTTCGT
>CAIQOJ010000005.1 GCA_903873395.1 uncultured Acidimicrobiaceae bacterium | reverse complement strand
GGCCTTGTTGTAGGCCTCGGGGATGTCTTCTTGGAGGAAGTGACCCCCGCCCTCGAGGATGACGTGAGGCTGACCGTCCGCTCCCGGAATCCACTCGACCAGGTTCTTCCACCCATCAGGGGCCACGATGTCCTTGTCCGAGTAGATGGTGAGGACCGGTCGCTCGAAGTGCTGGAGGACCTGCAGAGCAGCGAAGTTGTCTGGAAGCATCGGATTGTCGGGCCGGGTGGGAAGCAGCTGCGTGAATGCCCGGCTTCCGATGGTGAGCCCAGGATCTGGGTAGGGCGCTCGGTAGGCCGCAGTCAACTCGGCCGTAGGTGCGGTGACCATGCAGCCGGGCAGCATGGCCCAGGGTTCCCACACCGGTATGTCTCGCACCATGTTCTGGAACTCCACATACGGACCTCGGGCCTCGATGTCCTTGGGCAGCGGCTGCGCCGGATCACGGACGGGAAGGCCCGAGTTGGAACACACCACCCGAGCAACTCGTTCCGGATCAGCGGCCACCAGGCGCAGGCCGATGATCACACCCCAGTCATGGAGGACAAAGGTGATGTCCTCAAGATCGAGTACGTCGAAGATGGCCGCTCGCATCCAATCCACGTGACGGGCAACCGAGTAGTCAGCAAGCTCGCTGGGCTTGTCGGACATTCCCATTCCTGCGAGGTCGAGAGCAATCGCTCGATATCCGGCATCGGCCACGGCGGTCATCTGGTGGCGCCAGATGTAGGACCACGAGGGGTTGCCGTGAAGGAACACCACGGGTCGACCGGCCGGGTCTCCGGTTTCGACGACGGCGATACGCATGGTGGCATCGCCGTCCGGCGTCTGGGGCACCTCCACATAGCGCCGAGGGAAGGCGAAGGCGGCCAAGCCGTCCGCTGCATCGTCAGGTGTGGTCAGGATGCGCACGTTGCTACCTCGCAGATCGAACAGCCGGAACAGAGCACGGCGGTCACGTCCACAGGGACAACTGATGGCCGACCGCCGGGTCGACGTCACCAGCCAGAAGACCCTGCCACGCCGCCTCGAGGGCATCGGGGCCCCGACCATCGACGATGGTCAGCCAGCCGTCGGTCCATGCCGAGAACTCGAGCCACGCCTCTTCACGCCGGGCGTCAAAGACGTCCTGTCCCCACTCCTGGGCCCGCTTGGCCACCTGGAGTTGGGCCATGAACGGCTGGGGAGGTGCGCCCACGGCCGGCGGATCGAGGACGACGCCGGCTGGGTCCTCGATGTAGGACATGCCAGCAATCATCGAGTGGACAAGGCCCTCACCGTAGCGAGCGTGCACGGATTCGCGCAGGGAAACGACACCGGCGAAATCGACATAGACCGCCCGATCGCCAGAAAGGTCGGCCACCCGGTCATAGGGAAGGACCTCGTCGTAGACGCCGAGGTCCTTCACCACGTCGACCCGCTCGGGCGAGGTGAGGGCGATCACCCGGCGGCCACCTCGGCGCTTCATGCACCAAGCCAGCGACAGCGCCGTACGCGATGATGCCGCCGTCACCACCACGGTGTCGGCTCCGAACCCTCCGTTGTCGTCGAGGAAGTCGTCCATCAAGAACCCGGTGACGAAGAGTGGCCCGAGGAGGCTTCGCTGGGCTTCCCGGGCCCGCTCCTCGGCAGAAGTGGCAGTGACGTCCTGATAGTGGTTCCACACGGTGGCCATCACCTGGCGCCGGTGAGCAGTGGCATCGAAGAAGCCTCTCGGCCCGACCTTGGCTGGCTCAACCAACAGGTGTGTGGACATCGGGAGATAGCCGAAGAGACGAGTGCCCTCGTCCACGTCGGGATGCGCCGACGCAACGACGTCGGCAAATCCGAAGACGGGGACCCGTCCCCATCCCTCGTCGGCCCCCGGGAAGAGCAGCCAATAGCCCATGAGATCACCCATGAGGGCGAACGAGGCGTTGTTCATACTGAGACCGAAGGTGTCGATCCGAAGCAGAGCCTGACCGTCGGCCGGCACGGGTACGGGCGACTCGACGCGCCGTGTCTCCCTATGATTGGTCTTGCGCACCTCGATGTCCACGGTGCTCCCTTCGTCGTTCCCTTACCGGTCCCGATCGCCATGCAGCAGTCTGCTGTCGGGAAGATAACTAGTGACAGTAGTACTGTCACTAGTCGTTGACCGTGGACGTCACGGCCATGGGTCGAAGCGAACAGGAGTGTCATGTCCACCATCGAGGAGCGCATCGCCCTGTTGGGGGCAGAACGGTCGTGGGCTGCAAGTTGGACGCTGGGTGGGACCGAGTTCTACGGCGAGATCATGGACGCCGCCACCCATGGGGTGTGGCTCTCGTGCGAGCCCATCACGCCCGAGGAGTACACGGTCCTCGAGGTGCCCGAGGGTTTCACGAAGTCTGGTGTCGGCCGTTCTCAGCACGACGCCGCCGTGTTCCTCCGGCCTCCGGGATCACATGTCGACGGCCCGCTCGAGACTGTCAACGTCTCTGGGCGCACCTTCGCTCTGGTAGCGCGTCCCGGAGCCCCTGAGCGAGGGTTCGACGGCGCCATGGTGCTGCCCGTCTACAAATCCCACCGCGTCCTATTTGCCGCCGGCAGGACGTTGGAACTGATCGACCTCGGCCACGGCTGGTATCTGCTGCCCCAGGTCACCGAGGCTGGACTGGGCGAAGCGGCAACCAGTCCGCCGCCAGCACGGGCCATGCCCGACGGCTGGACGACGGTGACGTGGACTATCAGCGACGACCTGGTGGTCGACCTTCCGTATCCGGCTCGGGTGGCCATCTTCTTCAACGGTGACATCTTCCACGGACCGGTCCGCCTCGATATCGACTGATCGTCGGCCAGACCCAGTTGCTGTGCCGATCTGGAAGTTGATCGACCCAGGAAGACGGCCTCGTCGCTCGCGCCCGGCCTAGATCGTCCGTCCTGTTCCCTCCCAGTAGGGGTCACGGAGAAGACGCTTATAGAGCTTGCCGGTCGGGTGGCGCGGGAGGGCCTCGACAACGTCGACGGATTTGGGTGCCTTGTAACCAGCCAACGACTCACGCACGTAGGCGATGAGTTCGGCCTCGAGTCCATCGGTATCGGTCCAGCCTTCCGTCAGCTCGACGGCCGCCTTGACCTGTTCGCCCATCTCCTCGTCGGGGATGCCGAACACTGCTGCGTCAAGGACCGCCGGATGTCCGACCAGCACGCCTTCGATCTCCGCCGGGTAGATGTTGACCCCGCCGCTGATGATCATGTCGATCTTGCGGTCGCTCATGAACAGATACCCCTCGTTGTCGAGGTATCCGACGTCCCCCAACGTGGCTACACCCGGGGCTAGGTGAGCGGCCTCGGTCTTCTCGGGGGCCTTGTGGTACTCGAAGTCCGAACCGAGCCGGCTCTTGAAGTAGATCTGGCCTGATTGCCCTGGCCCACAGGGCTGACCATCGTCGTCGACGATCATGAGTTCGACCACACCGGTGGGCTTGCCCAGGCTGCCGGGTCGGTTCAGCCATTCTTCGCCGGTGATCAGCGTGAGGAAGCCACCTTCGGTGCCGCCGTAGTACTCAGTAATGCACGGGCCCCACCACTCCAGCATCTGGCGCTTGACCTCCAGCGAGCAAGGGGCTGCACCGTGGAGAACGGTCACCAACGAGCTGCCGTCGAACGATGCCCGCACGTCATCGGGCAGCTTGAGCAGGCGGATGAACTGGGTGGGCACCAGGTGGATGTTGGTCACGCGATACCGGTCAATCAACTCCAAGAGCTCTGCTGGGTCGAACCGGTGACGCATGACCACGGTGCTGGCGGCACCGAGCAGCGGGAAGATCGACAGACCCCACTGAGCCGAGTGGTAGGCCGGGCCCTCGAGGAGCGTGACCCCGTCCGTGGGGATGGACATCATGCCCATGGCCGCTTGGGCCACCAACTCGACGATGGACAGGTCCATGCCGGTGGTCGTCAGACCAGAGCGCACGCCCTTGGGGAATCCTGTCGTACCTGACGTGTAGAACATCGGCCCGCCGCTCGATTGGTCGGCTGGCTCAGAGGAATCTGCTGTGGCTAGCACGTCCTCGTAGGCCACAAACCCTTCAGGAGCAGTCCCTCCCACCACGATGCGGGTCACACACCGCTGGGTCAGCGGGTCAGCACACGCCTCGACGGCCACGTCGAGGTATCGATCTTCGACGACGAGCGCGACCGAGTCCGAGTCGTCCAGCACATAGGCCAACTCCGCCGCCGTCCAGTGCCAGTTGACCGGCACGATGACCATGCCAGCGTGCATCCCGGCCACCATGACCTCGAAGTACTCCCTGCGATTTCCGCACATCAAGGCAACGGTGGACCCTGGGGTCACTCCGGCCGCACGCAGAGCATGGATGACCCGGTTGATCTTCTCGTCGAGTTCCGACCACGTCTCGCTTCCGAGATCATCGACGAGGGCGGGCTCGTTGCCCTTCCGTTCGGCAATGGGTGCGATCAACTGGGCCATGGCATCTCCTTAAGGTCGGTCGTCGTCTGCATGAGCGGTCGTCAGCGACGTCGGAAGTGAGGTTCGGTGCAGATCCGGTCAGGGTCTGTGCAGGTGGATCATGCGGTCTCCGTGATGCGCTCGAGAGTCGACTCATGACCGATGTAGCCCCAGATCATCGCCTTACCGTCGATCCGGCGCGTCACCTCGATACCGGGAAGCCCCACAGGCCGGAGGACATGCACCCCGTCCTCATACGAGGCCACGACGGTGATCTCTGTGGTGAAGTCCCCTTCGAACACATCATGGACACCGCGATCCTCCGTGCCGTCGCAGCGCATGTCATGGATGATCCCGCCTCCGGTCACCACCAACCGGTCACCTGCCTGCTCGATGCGTTGGACGGAACCGACGGTCGGGTGCTCGGGCATGTCGGCACCGTTCACCCGGGTAGCCACCACCCGCCAGGTACCCCGCAGGTCAGGAGCCCCGGTCACGAGCGGCTCCGTGCAGCCAGCCAGAACCGGTGCAGGCATCACATCGTGCCACCCACCCGGGGGCGTGTGGGCCACCGGGATGTCGTCAGCCATCAGTTCCCCACTACCTGCTTCGGTCATGATTTCCCCATCGTTCGAGACACGCTGCTGCATTCCCCCATCATTGTGTCAGTAGTCATGCCATAAGATTGCCGACCAGGACGCATGCCACCACCACGATGTCGCGCCCAAGGGAGAGACCATGAAGGACTACGAGGGATTTCAAGGGACCATTGGCCGACTGCTCACCGACTCGGAACCGTGGTGGCCCGAAGCCCCGCACCCGGGCGAGGGGGCTCCCAACGTGGTGGTCATCCTCCTCGATGACCTGGGCTTCGCTCAGTTCGGCTGCTACGGCTCCGATCTCGAGACTCCCAACATCGACCGGCTCGCCGCCGGTGGACTCCGCTATTCGAACTTCCACGTGACGCCGGTGTGCTCACCAACTCGGGCAGCACTGCTCACCGGGCGAAACCACCACAGCGTGGGCATGCGCTCGGTATCGAACTTCTCTTCTGGATTCCCCCACATGCGCGGGCACATCTCCAACAACGCGTCGACCATTGCTGAAGTCCTCAGAGGCGAGGGCTATGCCACGTTCGCCCTGGGCAAGTGGCACCTCTGCCAGATGGAGAACGCCTCTGCGGCGGGACCCTTCGACCAGTGGCCCCTCCAGCGTGGTTTCGATCGCTTCTACGGGTTCCTCGACGGTGAAACGGATCAGTTCACCCCGGATCTCGTCAACGACAACCACCGGATCGACCCGCCTCGGACGGTCGAGGAGGGCTACCACCTGAGCGAAGACCTCGTCGACCAAGCCATCGAACTCATCAGTGACTCAACCAACATCCGGCCAGATCGACCGTTCTTCACCTACCTCGCCTTCGGGGCAACTCATGCACCGCATCAGGCGCCCGCGGAGTATCTGGCCAAGTGGCGGGGCAAGTTCGACAACGGGTGGGACGACGCTCGTGACCGCTGGTTCGCCAAGCAGAAAGATCTCGGGATCATCCCTGCCGATACGCAGCTCGCTCCTCGCAATCCCGGCGTAGAAGCCTGGGACACCCTGTCGGACAACCAGAAGGCTCTTGCCTGCCGGCTCCAGGAGGCCTTCGCGGCGTTCCTCGAGTACACCGACGCCCAGATCGGTCGACTGGTCGACCACCTCGAGAACACCGGTCAGTTGGACAACACCTTGATCATGGTCCTGTCCGACAACGGGGCCAGCCAAGAGGGCGGGCCGTTCGGTGTGCTCCACGAGATGAAGTTCTTCAACTTCATTATCGAGACTCCCGACGAGGCGGTCGGTCGGCTCGAGGACATCGGCGGACCTGGCGCCCACTCGAACTACCCGTGGGGTTGGGCCCAGGCCGGCAACACACCATTCAAGTGGTACAAGCAGAACACCCACGAAGGTGGGGTCCATGTCCCCTTGATCGTCCACTGGCCGACGGCCGTGGCCGATGCTGGCGGCATCCGCTCGCAGTTCCACTATGTGTCCGACCTGGCACCGACCATCTACGAAGCCATCGGGATCACGCCACCCGAGGTCTACCGAGGTCTTGAACAGATGCCCGTCACGGGCACATCGCTGGCGTACTCCTTCGGCGATCCCGATGTACCTGATGCCAAGACCGTGCAGTACTTCGAGATGATGGGGCACCGGGCCCTCTATCTCGACGGATGGAAAGCCGTCACCCGTCATGAGCATGGGGTCGTTCCTCTCGACGAGGACCGGTGGGAGCTGTACCACCTGGCCGAGGATCTCTCGGAGTGCAACGACCTGGCCGAGGCCGAGCCCGAACGCCTGGCCGCCATGATCGACCGGTGGTGGGTGGAGGCCGAGGAGCACGGCGTGCTCCCCTTGGACGAACGCACCTTGGAGCTCTTCGGGGCCCGACCTCGAACCCACTCGCCTCATCCGCCGTCGCGGCACTACACCTACCGCCTGCCGCTCAGTCCGATCCCAGCCCAGGTGGCTCCAGGTCTCGCTGGCAAGAGTTGGGACATCCTGGCCACGGTGGAGCGGGCGGCGGGTCAAGGCGGTGTGCTCTACGCCTCGGGCAACGAGAACTCGGGGCTGGTCCTCTTCGTCATCGACGACCACCTGGTCTTCGACTACAACTGCTTCGGCGACCACCACGTCGTCCGTTCGGACCGGTTGGTGCCCGAAGGGCGCTCGGTGATCGGGGTCGAGTTCCGAAGGGCCAAGGTCTCCGGCGAGGCGACACTGGTCATCGATGGTGAAGCCTGCGGAACACTGCCCATCCCCTTCGTGATGCGCATGATCTCCAGTGTCGGCACCAGCGTCGGACGCGACCACGGGTCCCAGGTGTCCAAGGAGTACGAGGGGGAGTCCCCCTTCGAAGGCACCCTGCACCAACTGGATGTCCAACTGATCTCGCTCAGTGAGCGAGACAAGAAGGCCGCCGCCGAGGCCGAGGCCCGAGTGGCCATGGCCCGCCAGTAGTCCGAACCAGGCGAAGGGCACCGACCTCGCGCGACGTGGCAATGGGCAGAGACCCACGAAGAGCCGCGGTATTTGCGATGATGACGGGCCATGCCTGACACGACCAACGACCAATCCCCGCCAGCTCGCCGGCGCCGCGTTCCACGCGCAGAAGCCCGCCTGCGGCTGATCGACGCCACCATCACCCTGCTACGAACTCTTCCGTTCGATGAAGTCGGCAACCAGGCCATCTGTGCCGAGGCTGACCTCAACCCTTCGACGATCCTCCAGCACTTCGGCACCCTCGACAACCTCCTCGGCGAGACGGCCAAAGAGTTGGTGCGTCGCCACGTCGAAGCAGCCGTGGCTTCAGGAACCCAGCCGACCACCTTCGGCGATCCGGACGTCGAGTTACGCACCCGGCTAGTGGCGTGGCTGATCCTCAAGGGCGTCGATCCCGACGAACTCCGCTCTGGCGTCGTCGAAAATGAGGCGGTCATCGCCTATCAGACAACGATGCTCGGCGTAGGTCCCCGAACCGCAATCGCCTGGACCACCCTGACCACCCTGCTGGTGGAGGCGTACTCGGTGTTCGCACCGACGCACCGCCTGGCCCCCAACAATGTCGCTGACGTCCTGGACCTCCTCGCACTGGTGCGTGATGGTCTTCCTGACGCTGAGCAGCGTCTGGGCTGGTCAGAGAAGGGTTAGCGCTCGAAGTCTCTGGGGCGAGGGCCTTGGCTTGGCCTCTTCCCCGCTCTGGCCCACGCGGTTTCGCACTTCTGACATGTAATATGCGGGTGAGTGCGGAGCCGTACTCATGGATCACCAGTCCCTAGGGGGAGTCGTGGGTAATCGTCTGCCGAACGTGCCGGCGTCCTTCTTCGGCATCGTCCTTGGCTTGGTCGGCCTGGGCGACTGCTGGCGAGCGGCCCACTTGGCCTGGGGTACCCCCGACACCATCAGCACCGGCATCATGGTGGTGGCAGGAATCGTGTGGTTGATCCTCCTGGTGCTCTTTGCCGCAAAGTGGGCCATGCGCCGAACTGATGCCGTCATCGAGGCGCGCCACCCCATCCAGTCCTGCTTCCTCAGCCTGGTGGGAGTGTCCACTCTCCTCATGGCCTACCTCTTCGCCGGGGTGTCACACACGTTGGGCGTTGTGGTGTTCGCAGTAGCCGCCGCAGGCGAGTTGGCTTTCGGCGGCTGGTTCACCGCCCGCTTGTGGCGCGGTGGGCACGAGATCGAGACAGCTACACCTGCCCTCTACCTGCCCACCGTGGCCGCCAATCTGGTCGCCGCCTTTACCGCCGCCTATCTCGGGTATCGCACCCTCGCCATCTTCTTTTTCGGAGCCGGGATCCTTTCGTGGCTTGCTCTGGAATCTCAGATCGGCATGCGCGCCACCTTCCGCACACCGCTCGCCGGCCCCCTCCGTCCCACCCTCGGGATCCTCATCGCCCCGCCGGTCGTGGCGTGCGAGGCCTACCTCTTCATCACCGGCGGCACCACCGGACCTCGGGCAGATGTCCTGACCTACGGCCTCATCGGCTACGGCCTCCTTGTCTTCTTGGTCCTGGCCATGGGATGCCGGTGGGTACTGGACCAGCCCTTTGCCGCCTCGCATTGGGCATTCAGCTTCGGGGTCACATCGCTGGCCTTCGACTTGATCCTCATCCACGCCCGAGGGTCCGGCGGATTCGTGGGTTGGCTGGCCGTCGGCGGGTTCGCTGTAGCCAACCTCCTGGTCGTCGTACTGGCCATCGGGACGGTGGTTCTACTGGTCCAACGGCGGCTGATCCCCGGGCCACCACCTTCGTCCTCACTCGATACCGCCAAGCACGACTCACCTCACGACGTCGCCGCCGCCGATAGGTAAGTGTCAGATAGGTTCGGCAGCAAGGTGGGATGGGTGTGCGTAAAACACACACCCGCACCTGCCCTCCGAACCGGGTGCAACATTCCAGCCACTGCGGCTGATCGTCTGCACCCCGTCCACGTCCTATGCCGAGAGGGGAAACTCTCCGCTGCGTGGTTCTGCCTTCTCGCCCAGCTTCTCGCCCAAACCTGGGTGAGGAAGCTGGACAGCGGCCGGAGCCGAGGAACCCTGAGGTGCCTCGGACTTACCCGTCCTCGGGTCAGCGTTTTTCGTCTCCGGTCGTAGCCCGGCGACGTCCTGCGGTGATGGCATCGGCTGGACGGATTCCAGCTTGGCCGCGAGCAGTCGCCTGCCCTCGGCTTCGATGGTGCGTGCGGCATTGACGTCCCGGTCGAGGGACATGCCACAGGCGCTGCACTCGAAGACCCGTTCCCAGAGATGCAGTTTGGCTTTCACTGCACTTCTCCCATCGGCCAGACAGGCAGAACAGGACTTCGTAGAGGGGTAGATCCGGCCGACCACCACCAAGGTGGCAGCACGGTCGGGAGACTTGTAGGTGAGTTGGCGGCGGAACTCCCCAAAGGAGGCGTCAGCCAAGGACCGGCCCAGGTGGCGCTTCTTGGTAGCCATGCCCTTGACGTTCAGGTCCTCGATGGCCACGGTGTCGAACCCACCAGCCAGGGCGTTGGTGATGCGATGGAGCTCCAGGGCCCGGGTCTTGGCCGCTGTGCCATGCAGGCGGGCGCGCTGGCTCTTCACCTTGGTCCGGTTCTTCGATCCCGGTTGGCACCTCGACAGCTTGCGGTCCAGTCGGGCCAGCTTGGTGAGTTGCTTGGCCAACACGCGTGGATTGGCAATGTGGCCGACCTCGTCGGTGAGACCCGCCACGGGTCGGGACAAGGTGGCCAAGTGCTTGAGACCGAGATCGACCCCGATGGAGCCGCCATGGAACTTGACGGGCTTGGAGGTGGGGGTCACGTAGTAGCGCACAGAGAGGGCTACCTGCCAGCGGCCACCCACAAACGAGATGGTGACCGCCTGGATGGAGGCAGCACCGGACTCGAGCTTGCGAGCCAGCCGACGGGTGGACTGGGTGGTGTGGATCCAGGCCAGGTGAGCCCGGCGGCAACGCACGTCCCGGTCCGGGGTGCTCTGGGGGAGCATCAGGCGGATGTGGTGGCCATTGGGTTGGCTGCGTCCGGCCCGCACGTCCGCATCCTCCAGCCACGACAGCTGGTGGTTGAGCTCGACAAAGGTGACCGACGGCTTGGCCGTGGCTCGACTCTTGAACTTGGGGAAGCCCATCCGTGGACCACCACGCTTGCCCTTTCGGGAGTCCGAGAAGTTCGCCAGCCCAGCACCGGCTGCAGTGGTTCCGGATTGGAAGGCGTGCTTGGGGACCTCTTTCCACCACGGGGCCACTTCGTCCTTGGCGGCGTTCCAGGTTTTCGACAGGGAGTAGGCCGACCAGGACAACGACGCCGTGAGGGCCTCTTCAGACAGTCCGGCGGCCCGTTCGTCGCTGCGAGTAGCGAGGTTGTCCTTCACTTGGCCGAGCGCCCAGTTGTGGGCGAACCGGGCAGCACCGCAGTAGGACCGGAGCAGGCGCTCCTGAGCCGGAGAGGGGTCGAGGGGGAACACCACGGCCCGGGTCAAGTACTCCTCGGCGATGGCCCCGGTCATGACGTTGATTGTCAGTCATGGGTGTGACTGTGCTCGATTTTGGGTACATGACGTCCCACCTTGCTGCCGAACTCAGTGTCAGATGACGGTCAGAGAACATCCTCAAGCGGTTGGATCCTGAGGTCAGCACTGGCCTGTCGGAGGCCGCACGGGCCGCCCGGCGACCAACTAGATCTGTTCAGGCCCCCAGGAGCCTCCCGAGAGAACTTCGCCGCCCGGAGGAATGCCAAGGGACGCCCGCACCTCATTGAGAGGCTCGTTGAGCAGGTCTATCCACTCCCAGTGGGCGTCGTACAGGTCGGTGGCGGTCAGCGAGCCGCGATAGGCGGCATCCGCCACGACCGCCGGATCGAGGTGGGAGTGCCCCTCGGGGAAAACCCCGAGTTTGATGCCCTGGTGCCACTGAAGGAGCACCACGGTCAGCCAGCCGATGCCGGCCGAGGAGTTTCCCGCGTTGAATACGGCCGTGTAGGCCTCGCCCTGGGCTGACGTGCCATAGCTGGCCAACACATGGTGGACATCGTGGGAACCCAAGAACTCCACAGGTAGAGGAACCCCGGGAACACCTGGGATGTCAAAGGCGTTCTCGTCGTAGAACTTCCGCATCTCCGCGCCGAGAGAGCCCGCCGGTGCGGAGGCAATCAGACGGTGATAGCGCTCGATGGTCTCGGGTCGGGTGATAGCAGCCAGGTCGTGGCGGTCCATGTGGGCCCCGATGATCTCCGAGTCCACGTCGACCCGTTCGGCCAGGAACCGCCTGAACAGGTCGGCCTTGGCTCCCGCTGCGTTGCTGTCGGCGATGGCCAGGATCTGAGCGATCAGGGTGTCGTCGCAACCGAGACCTCGGGCCAGTGCCTTGGCGGCCTCGAGCGCCTCGATGTCAGGCTCGTCAGCAAACATGGCCACCAACTGGGACGCATGCACCGCCTCGATGCGGTCGGCGTGGTCTGGAAGCAGGGCAGCAATCTCAGCGATCCCCTCGGTGGCATCGGCCCACGGAGCGGCGTCCCCCACCAGATCGCTGAAATCCAAGGACTCGGCGAATCCGTGGCACCCCGCGCATCCCATCAACCCAGCGAACATGCGGACCAGTTCGGCCTCGCTGCCGGCCAGGGGCCGGGTCTCCAGGGCAGTGGCTGCCAGCCGCATGGCGGCTACCTGGGCCCGGCGGATGTCCACGCTCCCGAACGTCAGCAGTGCCATTGGTTCTCCCCATTGCACACCGCCCGAGGAGCTCTTGGACGGGCAACGTCCAAACATCTTACTAATGCAACCTCGAGGTACCCGGGTCAGGAGCTCAGTTTCGGGCCGAGGGGCCCGCATGCCCCGGGCCCGGTGCATGGACCGCTGTCCACAGCCCCGTGCTTGGCACTTCAGGCGATGTCGGTTTGGAACTCACCGCCACCCACGTGCACAACATCAACATCGTGGCTAGCGGGCTACCTCCTGGCGCACAGCCCGGCGTCCCTCACGGGCTGGGACGGGCTGGGGCGGGTAGAGAGCGATGTCGCAATCCCCTCGACATGCAGTGATCCGGCACCAATTGGACTGCCGTTCAGGGTGGCGGATCAGGCGAAGTAGTTCCGGTCCTGCATCAGTTGATCTGAGCCGGGGACGGTGATCACTGCAGCGTGAGCACGAGCGTGGCGGTCGTTGTCGCAATGGAGGTGGTGACACCAACGGCGGTTGGAGGGTTCCTGTGCCTCCACTGACCGGTGTTGTCGGTGGTGGTGTCGGTGGAGTGCGCGTCGTGCTCGACCCCGCAAGCGCCAACGTGCTTCGAGGCGGCAGGTAACTGACGAATGGCGAGTCGTGGTCGTCGAGGCAGAACCTCGGGTCGAGCGGCTACTACGAGCCAGCACGAAGACACCAAGCAGCGCAGTGGCCGCTGAAACTCTCACCACCCCAACGATCGCCCGCCTGGCCTTCGTGCCGTCAATTCACTACTCGGCACACTCCCAGGGAAGGACACTCCCCAAACAGGTGCGTCAGGGGCTCCTGCGGCGCCCGGTACCCAGGCTCAGAGTGCCAGCGGCCCCCGGCCCGGTACGCAGACATTGCGGAGTTCGCCGATTCCATCAGCACGAGTGACGAGGACATCGCCTGCCTGCAGAAAGCGTCCCCGTGACATACCCACGCCGGACGGCGTTCCCGTGAAGATCAGGTCACCCGGCATCAGGGTGCAGATCGACGACAGGTAGGCCACGATCTGCGGGATGGAAAAGATCAGCTGGGCGCTCGTCGATGACTGGACCTGGTCACCGGAGACGTCACACGACAGAGCAATGTCGTCCGGGTTGGCGAATGCATCGACGGAGACCACGGCGGGTCCAATCGGTCCGAATGCGGGAAAGCTCTTGCCGAGACTGAACTGCGGTGGCACGCCAGTGAGCTGCACACCGCGATCCGAGATGTCCTGACCCAACGTGAGGCCGGCCACCGCGCTCCACGCATCCTCAACGGAAAGGTATGAGCACTCGTGACCGATCACCGCAACGATTTCAGCCTCCCAGTCAACAAGTTCGCCGGTGATGGGAATGTCCGCCGTCGGGCCAGCAATGCAGCTGGGGTATTTGGTAAAGGTCAACGGAGCCGGGGGTAGCTCGGCGCCGGTCTCTTCGGCGTGATCCTTGTAGTTCAGGCCGATACCGAAGACTTGGCCAGGGCCAGGCACGGGCGGACCGAGCACCACGTCGTCCAGTGCGCCATCAGCCGTGTCAGGAGTGCAGCGCTCACTGAGTTCATGGAGCTCCGTGGCCCGAGTGAGGCATGCGATGGCCGACACCAAAGAGTCATCGCCGCTGAGGCGGGCCACATCGTGCCAGGTGCCGTCACCTTCAAGGGCAGCCCTGCCATGCACACTGATGAGTCGGAACACAACTCTCCTTCCGCGAAGGTGGTCAGCGACGACCTTCTCTCGTCTAGGGCACAACACTTACACATCGGCCCAGACGCAGAACTCTGCTCCCCGGTCACCGCGCGTGGGCTGTCAGCCCAACGGACCGTGCTCTGCCTCATAGGCGGCGAGATCGGCCAGCTTGGCGTCGATCACTCCGGCCGTCTCGACCGAACCCCGGCCGGTGCGTTCGAGCAGCACCTGGAGTCCGAGGTCATGCAGGACGGCGTCAGCGTGCCGCTTGGCCTGTGCGTCGTCAACCCGCTCTTGGCCCTTCTCCACCGCATCCTTGGCCGCTGCTCCTGCCACTGCGGCTTGCTCCTTCAACTTGTTCACGAGACCCATGGGGCCCTCCTCGCCATCATGGAGACCCCTGCGGGGCTCCACCGCCTGCAGGTCCGACCACCACCCGCACTCGTGACCCTAGGGCGCATCGGCTCAATTTCCTTGGCGGCCACGTTGCCCTGGAGGTGCTCCATTGAATGGCGGTGCTCCCTGCGAGCGACCCCCAGGCGGGCGAGCCCCTTCCGGAGGTGGTCCGAACCCTGAGGGAGGCGCGCCTCCGCTACCGGTCGGGAATCTCCCTGGACCTCCAATCCCGCCGGAAGGCATGCCACCGGCTGGCATTCCCCCGGCTTGCGATCCTCCAAACGGCACCTGGCCAGCAGCACCGGCTGGAAGCGGGCCGTTTCCAAAACCCCCCTGGCCCAGACCATGGCCAGCGGTCAGGCTGTGGAACGAAAGAACTCCAAGTACACAGAGGACGCCGAGGACGATGGGCGGCAACCACTTGGGAATCTGCACGAGCAGCCACGCTCCGAGGAGGGCAATCAGTCCGAGGGCAGGCACGTAGAAGCGGATCAGATGAATTCCCTGCCCACCGTCCGGCATTCCTCCTCCTGGAAGATGCAGACCTGTTGGTAGATGTACACCCGCTGGTAAGTGGACTCCTGCAGGCAGGTGGACTCCTGGTCCCCCGGGTCCGTGTCCTCCACTCATCTGGGCCGTCCATGTGTAGGCCGAGTAGAGACCCCAGATGGCCAGCCATCCAAGACCCAACCAGGCGCCGACGACTGCATCGATGCGCCACTGGCGGGACGTCTCGGGCTCGATGGCATCCGAACGGCTTCGCACGGCACGCACAGCCATCCAGACAAGGGCGGCAATGCCAAGCACCAGGCCGGGAATCGCCTGGACCAAGAGCTTGGGCATGATCCGCAGGTTGGGGACGACGGCACTCGACGAGAAGGTGATCACCCCGGCGCCGTAGCCGGTCTTGGTGACACCGCCGTAGAAGTGGGCATTGAAGAGACCCACGACCACACCGACCACCACCAAGGAACCAGCCCACCACGCCAACGATCGCAGGGGCAACCGGCATCGACGGGCCATGACCGCCACGGCCAGCACGGCCACGGCCAACACGGCAATGTCCGTGTAGCGCATGGCCACTGCGATCTCGAGGAACACGAACCCAGCCAGTCCGGCCAGCGTGCGGCGCCGTGGGGATGCATCAGTTGCCAACATGGTCCACAGCAAGGCTCCAGCACCGGCAGCCACGAAAGCGGCGTCGCTGAACGACGGCATGGTCGGCCGCCATGCGAATGCCATGGCGGCTCCTGAACACAGGAAGAGGATCACTGCCCAGGTGCCGCCCCACCGGCCCAGCCAGCGACGTCCGGCGATGAACAAGCTGATCGAAGCGACAGCACCGGCGAACAATGGGGCGGCTCGGAGAATGCCGAGCCACTGAAACGGCAACGCGTAGAAGGGGTAGCCGGGGTTCTTCTCACTGATCCACAGTCCGCTGGACAGGTGATCCCACTGCAAGATGTTCGTTCCGTAATGGGCCTGCAGTTCAGCGGCCACCTGGTGGTACTGCGCCGAGGTCAGGGCAAGATGCCCATGGGTCAGTGCCACGATCGACGCCAAATAGGCCGAGTCATCAGGTTCGAGGAGGGTGGTCGCCTTGGTGAGGACAACGACGCAGAAGGCCACAAAGGCAACTACGGCAACCACGACCTCAGCGGTCGGGAACCGCCCACGGGCCGCGGTCGATGTCTCGCCGCCTCGAGCCTCGCCGCCTGCAGGATCGTCAGGGACAGGCACGGACAGCACAACAGAGGTTTCCATGCCTGACACCATCGACCTCGTTTCTGGGATCCAACTGAGGACCGCGTGGGAACTTCCCTAGAGTTGGTTGCTCGGCCAACCCAATGTCACACGCACTCACTACGTTGCCACCAACGAGACTCACAGATTGGCACGACGGACCAATCACCATGATGCACGAGGAGCCACCGATGAGTGCTGCGGACGAAGTGGTGGCCCTGTTCGAGGCGAAGGGCGATGGGTTCTACGGCGAGGCCATCGACCAGCGGAGCCACGCACTGCAGTGCGCCGCCGAAGCCCAAGCCCAAGGAGCGGACGACTCCTTGGTGGTGGCGTGCCTGCTCCACGACATCGGACACTTCCTGGTCGAGGACACCACTGGCCAGCGAGCAGATCTGAGCCTGGTCGACGATCGCCACGAAGCCGCAGGTTCCCGATGGCTGGCTCCTCGATTCGGATCCAAGGTAGCCAATCCAGTGGCACTGCACGTGGTGGCCAAGCGATGGCGCTGCACTGTGGACCCCGGCTACCACGCCTCACTTTCTGGCGCCTCTCAGGCGACGTTGGTGGCCCAAGGCGGCCTCCTTGGTGCCGACGAGGTGCGCCGCTTCGAGCAGTCCCCGGGCTTCGAGCACGCCGTCCTCTTGCGCGATTGCGACGAGGCGGCCAAAGACCCCGGCCGGTCGACTGGTCGGCTCGACGACTACGTCACGCTCATGGAGCGTCTCGCGGTGACGCACTTCACATCGAGTTACCCGAGCGACTCCAACGCGGACCGAGCATCAAGGTGAACTGGCTCGGGGCGCTGGTTGCCCTGCGCATCGTGCGAGGGGGCACGAAGCCGGAACCTGCGCCACCGGCCCCGTCGACAACGAGTGGGTTGATCGTCGGCTTGGTCGTCACCGAACTCGGACTTGGTGCCTTTGCTTGGCTCGGGTTTGCCTCCGGCGTCCTAGTGATCGCCCTGCCCTGCGTGTTCGCCATGATCGTCTGCGGACTGATCGTTTTCGCCGATGTGGCCGATATCCGTGACCATCAACGTCGAGGCGGCAGCTAGGCAGGCACTCGACCCCCTCCCGATCAAGGGGTTGCCCTCAACACGCCCGTTGACGTGATCCAGGTCCGGGTGTCGCTCGCGTCCCTGAGATCAGGACTCTGCCGCAGCCTTGAGGTTGGCCAGGGTCTGCTCCATACCCTCCCGGTTGTGCGTGGCCCGATCGGCCACCCCGCTCACCGGCTTGCCCAGTGCCTTGACCAGGCCGTTGCGCTCGTCGATCCACGTCTCGGTGACCCGACAGCCCCCGGGAATCTCCTCGAAGGAGTACCGCCAAACGGCAACCTTGACCGGCCCCACGGTGATTCTGAAGGAGATCACTCTTCCGGGTTCGGCCTCCACGATGGTGCCCGAGGTGGTCCAACTCTTGGATCCTTGGCTGTTGGTCGAACTGAACCGAGCCCCGGGGACGGGTCCTGTCGCACCCTTGCGCCACGTGGCTCCCTCGTTCTCCGGCGACCACTCACCCATGCGGGTGAGGTCGGCCACCATCGCCCAGACCTCGGCGGCAGGGGCATGGATATCGACGGTGACGCTGATCTCTTGTGCCATCCCCGAAACACTAGTGATCGAAGTCTGCTCGCACCCTTCCCGCCACCAATGCCTGTCGCGGGATGCCATAGGCTCTGAACATGGCGGATCCCGAGGTCCTGGACCTCCCGGTCGACCCCAAGAACCGCCGGGAGATCCTCTCGTCGTCACATCCGACGTCGCCCGGTGAGCAGGTGGCAGCCACCGCGTCGGGCGCTGGAACGGACGAATCGGGGACCGCACCAGGCGACCGACGATTCCGGCCCGACATCGAAGGCCTGCGAGCCGTGGCCGTCCTCTTGGTGGTGCTCTACCACGCCCACCTTCCTGGCCT
>CAIQOJ010000004.1 GCA_903873395.1 uncultured Acidimicrobiaceae bacterium | reverse complement strand
GATTGCATCCGCTCTTGGCACCATTCGCCAAGCTGCGTGGCAGTACTACACCACCCGTTTCCGCAGAGAGTTCGACAACGCTGTCGGTTCCGGAGAACTCATGTCGGACGATGAGGCGATGGACCTCGCCGTCGCCGAGTCGAGCGCAGTCCGTCGCCGTCGCCGCAACTGACGGACAAGTTGTTGAAGGTTGTGATCGACGCCAACGTCTGGATTTCTGGCGCAATCCGAAAGGGGGCTTCACATCTACTCGTAGAGCAGTGGATGGCAGGTGCTGACTTCGAGATTGTGATGTGCCCCGAACTGCTCGCCGAGATTGCGGAGGTGCTTACAACGAGAGAACGACTCGACGATGGATCTCCCTTGAGGACGCAGAGACCTACATCGAGATGATCACCACTCTGCTGAGTAACCCCTTCTTGCCATGCTGCCCTCCTTATCGGGACAGCGGCTCCAAAGTCCAGATATCCGACTCCACAAAAGTCAGGGCAGACCAATCGTTATGATCAGGATCATTCAATCCGATTTCCTAACCTGGGAGTGACTGTGGCGCGGGATTTCAAGGGCAAAATCGAGGTCGACATCCGGGACTCGGTACCCGACTGGACGCCCTACCTGGCACCAAAGGCACCGGACGGCGCGCCCAACGTGCTCATCATCGCTTGGGACGACCTCGGGTACGCCACCATGGACTCCTTCGGCGGTCCGGTGCAGTGCCCGAACATGGCCCGCATCGCCGAGCGGGGTGTGAAAATGGCCAACTTTCACACCACTGCGTTGTGCTCGCCCACCCGGGCCTCCCTGCTTACCGGTCGCAACGCCACCTCGAACGGCATGGCCACCATCGCCGAGTTCGCCAGTGGCTATCCCGGCATTTCCACCCGGATCCCGTTCGAGAACGGCTTCATCTCCGAGGTGCTGGCCGGACAGGGCTACAACACCTACTGCGTCGGCAAGTGGCACCTCACCCCGGGCGAGGAGTGCAACCTGGCCGCCTACAAGGGCCGGTGGCCGCTCGGGCGGGGCTTCGAGCGCTTCTACGGCTGGCTCGGTGGGGAAACCAACTCGTACTACCCCGACCTTGTCCACGACAACCACCCAATCGAGCCCCCGGGCCGGCCCGAGGACGGCTACCACCTGGCCGACGACATGTCCGATCGGGCGGTCGAGTTCATCCGCGACGCCAAGACGATCGACCCGGACAAGCCGTTCTTCATGTACCTGGCCCCCCAGGCCGGACACGCCCCCCATCTGGTGCCGCTCGAGTGGGCCGACCGGTACAAGGGGGTGTTCGACGAGGGCTACGAGGCGATCCGGGCCGGGATCCTCGAGCGTCAGATCGCCCTCGGCCTGCTGCCCGAGGGCACCGAACTCAGCCCGATCAACCCCCACGGCGAGCCGGGCCGGACCGGTCCCGACGGCCAGGCCTGGCCACAGCTCGACACCGTGCGTCCGTGGGACTCGCTGTCCGCCGACGAGCAGCGGCTCTTCGTCCGCATGGCCGAGGTATTCGCTGGCTACATCTCCTACAACGACAACCGGATCGGACGGGTCCTCGACTACCTGGAGGAGTCGGGACAGATCGACAACACCCTGATCATCGTGGTGTCCGACAACGGAGCCAGCGGCGAGGGCGGGCCCAACGGCAGCTTCAACGAGTGGCGGTTCTTCAACGGGGTGCCCGACACCACGGCCACCACCCTGCCCCACATCGACGAGCTGGGCACCCCGGCCTCCAACAACCACTACAACACCGGGTGGGCTTGGGCCATGGACACCCCGTTCCCCTACTGGAAGCGGTGGGCCGGGGCCGAGGGTGGCGTGGCCGACATGTGTCTGGTGTCGTGGCCGGCCAAGATCACGGCCTCGAGCGAGCCCCGCCAGCAGTACGTGCACGCGGTCGACGTGGTCCCCACCGTCTACGACCTCCTTGGCATCGAGCCGCCCGAGTCAATCAACGGCTACCTGCAGAGCCCGATCGAAGGGGAGAGCTTCGCCGCGGCGCTGACCGACACGACGGTTCCAGGCAAGCGGACGCAGTTCTACACGATGCTCGGGCAGCGTTCGATCTACCACGACGGCTGGCTGGCCTCCACCGTTCACCCGCCGTTGTCGAGCTGGGGCAACTTCGCCAAGGACGAGTGGGAGCTGTTCCACCTGGAGACCGACCGGTCTCAGTCGACCAACGTGGCCGCCGACTATCCGGACAAGGTTGCAGAGCTGCAGGGCCTGTGGTTCTACTACGCCGGTATCTACAACGGCCTGCCCCTCGACGACCGGAGCGCCCTCGAGCAGGTTCTGTCGGAGCGGCCCCGCGGGGCGCCGGTGCGTGACCGGTACGTCTTCTACCCGAACACCGCCGACGTGCCCGAGTCGGCGGGCCCGGCCATCCCGGGCCGGTCCTACACGATCGCCGCCGGTGTCCGGATCGATACGGCGGACGTCGAGGGCGTGGTGTGGGCGGCCGGCGGGGTGCCCGGAGGCCACAGCCTCTACGTCAAGGACGGGACGCTGCGCTACACCTTCAACTGGGTCGGTACGGTGCTGCAGGACGTGGTGGCCGACACCCCGCTGACCCCGGGTAGCCACGTGTTGGCCGCCCAGTTCGTGGCCTCGGGTCCCAGTTCGAACCCGGACCTGGCGGGCACCGAGGGGACACTCACCCTGTTCGTCGACGACCAGCAGGTCGGCCAGGGCACGATCGTGACCCAGCCGGGCTACTTCTGCGTCACCGGCGACGGCATCTGTGTCGGCCGCGACAGCGCGTCGGCGGTGACGCCTGAATACCAGGCGCCGTTCCCCTTTACCGGCGGAACGATCGACCGTGTGGTCGTGGACCTGTCGGGCGACGCCTACGTCGACCACGAGGCAGCGGTCCGGACCTGGTTCAGCATCGACTGAGCCGGCCCGGCGCTCACCGGTCGGCGTGGAGACCGGCAGTGGCGATCCGGAGGTCGATCGGTCGGGTCGTCTCGGCGGCCGACAACGCCGCCATGGAGTCCTTGCACTCGCTGCTCCAGAAGAACGTGTTCGATCAGATGAAGGTGTGGCGCAGCCGCGAGGAGTTCCACACGGACATCGTCACGTGGATCGAGTACACCTACGACAACCGTCAGCGTCGGCTCGGCAAGCTCACCCCCGTCGAGTTCGAACGTTCCCTCACCCAGCAGACCGCTTGATCTCAACAGGGAAACCGGAAAAGAACCTGGGGGCAGGTCAGAGTCTCCAGGAAACCCGGTGTGATTCATCTCGGCTCCCTGGCACATTGATCAGGTAGCTCCTGAGAAGTCCTTCCTCTCAACAGTCTCGAGGCTCAAACCCGAAGTGTCTCCTGAGGTACCTGACTCTGCTGTCGGTGTTCCAGCAAGAGCGAGGGGCGAATCCGTCGGACATCTACTATCCTTACATTTAGGAAAAAGTAAGGAGAATGACATGGACGTGGCCGCTCGCTTGAGCTCCAAAGGGCAGGTAACGATTCCGAAGGCAGTACGTGATGCCCTCGGTGTTGTAGAAGGCGACTCGGTTATTTTTCGCATTGATGGCAACCTGGCTACGCTTCAGCGGACACCAGATTTTCTTGAACTGGCGGGAACACTGGCCGCGCCGGAAACAAAGAAGAGCGCCAGCTGGGACCGAGTCCTAGAGATCTCACGTGCGAGTAGGGCCAAGAAGTTTCAGTGAGTTCGTTTGTCGACACCAACGTTCTGGTTCGTCATCTGG
>CAIQOJ010000003.1 GCA_903873395.1 uncultured Acidimicrobiaceae bacterium | reverse complement strand
GCGCCCATGACCGAATAGCCATCGCCGTAACGACCTGGTGGCCCCAGCCCAGCCCCTACGACTGCACGGTGCCCGGGGAATGAGCTAGCAGGTAGGCGACAGCGGGGGTGAGCTCGACAGGTGGACCCGACCTCGTTTCGCCCCAGAGCAGCGGTAGCGTCGAACCATCTTCTCGAAACTAGGAGGGCCCAGTGCGCACGGTTGACGATGCGGCTGTGGCCGCGGCAGTAGCCCGGATTCCCGGGGATGAACCTCGAATTGTCGTGAGCGGCAACTTCGCCACCCCCTGGTATCTCCTTGACCTGGTGGACAAGACGCTGCCGAAGTGGCGGGCTTTCGTCTTGAACCCGCAGCACGGTTGGCCCCAGCGTGACGGCCTGATCACCGAGACCCCATTCATTGGACCAGGCGTGCGCAATGATCCATCGGCCGTATATCTGCCCATGCGCCTCTCGCTCGTTCCCCGGCTCTATCTGACAGATCGACCACCTGACGCTGTCATCGTCCAGACGTCAACGCCCAGAAATGGCCGGGTCTCGTTGGGGATCGAAGTCAACATCATTCCGGCGGCCATTGAAGCAGTCACCCGTCGGGGCGGTCTGGTCATCGCGCAGATCAATCCCCAGATGCCCTACACCTACGGTGATGGCGAGTTGGAACTCGACGACATCGACCTCGCTCTGGAAGTCGACATTCCCCTGCCGTCCCCACCCGAGCGGCCCTTGGACGACGAATCAAGAGCCATTGGCCAGTCCGTGGCTCGCTATGGCGCGGACGGCGGCACGGTGCAGCTCGGCATCGGCCAACTGCCGGACGCCGCTGCGGCCAGCCTGACCGGTCTCCGGAACCTGGGGATCTGGACCGAACTACTGAGCGACGGCGTGCTGGGGTTGGATCACGCCGGTGCACTCGACCGTGATCGGCCACTTACGTCGACGTTCCTCTTCGGAACTCAAGAGCTCTATCGCTGGGCGGACGCAAACCCTCGCCTGCTGATGCGACGGACCGAGGTCGTCAACAGCCCCACGAGGATCGCTCGACAGCCCGGCATGTTGGCCGTCAACACGGCTCTGCAGGTCGACCTCTTCGCACAAGCCAATGCCAGCTACATCGGTGGGCGCATCTACTCGGGGTTCGGTGGCCAGCCGGACTTCGTGTCCGGCGCACTGCACTCGCCAGGTGGCCATGCCGTCATCGCACTCCGCTCCTGGCACGCCAAGAGCGACTCGTCCAACGTCGTGCCGCTGCTGTGGTCACCGGCCAGCTCATTTCAGCACTCAGTGATCGTCACCGAGAATGGTTGCGCCGAGATCTTCGGCCACAGTCAGCCCGAACAGGCTGCCGCCTTGATCGAACAAGCAGCAGACCCACGCGTGCGCGACGAGTTGCGCCAAGCCGCAGCCCAGCTCGGTCCCGCCGGCGTCGTCCCCGGACCACCGGGCCCTTCCTGACGTCGACACGATCTGGCGCAGCATCCAGCCCTTGTGTCGGCCGACGAATGGGCAGCCCCAGGGATGACCCGTCCGCTCGTGGCACGACCAGATTGCCCGGCCTTGAGATTCATCTTCGACGGGTCAGGACGGACCCGTCTCACAGCCGAGGACCAATCCCATGCCGCTGATCAGAGACACGCCTCCCGGTGAACTTTCGCCCTACCTGCGGTAACACCAGGAGAATCTGGCACCTCGCATAGGTGGTGCTCCGCTTGGACGACGCCTAGGGCATGGCCAGGGTTCAGGGGCGCCTCAAGCGAGCGCTCCATCGGCGACACGGGAGACCTAGGGGTCCAGGGCCGGCGCTCAGCCGCCAATCCATGTCGGCACATTGCACATAGACCCGCGTCCCTCATGACGTCGACTCTCTGGCTTAGCTCCGGATCTCAACTGCTCCCCTCCACATCTGAGCAGTTCGGCCCTAGCCGACCTATGGGCGACAGATCGACAGTGGTAAATGTGAGTCCCCTTGGCGAGGCGCCAGAGAAACCTGTAGAGCGCGAACCGGTGGTCGGTCGGCTTTCCCCGCTCGACCGGCTCTTGCCAGTGTGGATTGGGGCCGCAATGGCGTTGGGCATCGCACTGGGCCGACTGTTCCCTCACCTCGAGACTTGGCTTTCAGCCGCAACCCTGGCGGGTACGAGCCTCCCGATTGCCATAGGCCTGCTCGTGATGATGTACCCGGTACTGGCGAAGGTCCGCTACAGCGAACTGGGCCGGGTCGCCGCCAACCGGCGGCTCATGGTGCCGTCGCTCCTTCTGAACTGGGTCATCGGTCCGGCGGTCATGTTCGTTTTGGCCTGGCTGATGCTTCCTGACCTCCCTGAGTATCGCACTGGCCTCATCATTGTCGGGATCGCTCGTTGCATCGCCATGGTGCTCATCTGGAACGACCTGGCCGGCGGAAACAAGGAGGCCGCTGCCGTGCTTGTTGCTCTGAACTCGCTATTCCAGATCGCCGCCTTCGCCGCCCTCGCATATTTCTATCTGCACCTTCTGCCGGGTTGGCTGGGGCTGTCGACTTCCGCCGTGCAGGTTTCGATCTGGGCCGTCGCAACGAGCGTGCTCGTCTTCCTCGGCATCCCGCTCGCCGCCGGGTGGGCAACTCGAAGCCTCGGCGAGCGCTACCGAGGTCGACAGTGGTACGAAGAGCGCTTCATCCCCCGAATCGCCCCGATCGCCCTGTACGGCCTGCTGTTCACGGTCGTGCTTCTCTTCGCATTGCAGGGCAACGCGATCAGCAAGCACCCCGGCGACGTAGCCCGCATTACTCTGCCGCTGCTTGCCTACTTCGCACTGATGTGGACGGGGTCGTTCGCTCTCGGTTATCGGATGCACCTCGGCTACGCCTCCACCGCCACATTGGCCTTCACTGCTGCCAGCAACAACTTCGAGCTGGCGATTGCGGTGGCGATCGGTGTCTTCGGCGTGACCAGCGGTCAAGCCCTTGCTGGAGTTGTCGGACCGCTCATCGAGGTTCCTGCACTGGTGGGCTTGGTCTACGTCGCCTTGTGGGCACGTCATCGCTTCTACCTGACCGAGGAGGTCGCCCCATGAACTGCTTCGACTGTGCTTCCCTAGGGCATCCCGTGGATGCGGTTGCAGTGTGCGCCGATTGCGGTGCGGCCATCTGTCACGACCACGCCCACGTCGCCCCCCACTGGCTCAGCCGCACCGCGGTGATCAATCGCACCGTGAGGGTCGAGCCACCCGCACGCATGATCCGCTGTGGCGTGTGCCAGTTGGCCGACGATGCCGTCCAAGCCATACGCCACGGGGCCACAGCCTGAGCTCCGCAGGACTAACTGCAGTCAGATGACCAGCCCCTGCGGTCTCTGCCCACGATGGCGTCGCCCGGATTCGCGTCGGCGCCGGGAGGTCCACCCGCTTCCCTATCACCAGGTGGCCTGCTGGACTAGCGCCTCGCATCGTCGGCGACTCCCCCTAGAGATCGCTCCACTGACATGCCGGTCGGGGGCACCCTTCCGCCCGTTGCCCTCGGTCCCGATGATCGAGGCGTCTAGGTCACGTTCGCCTGGTAGTCCATGAGGGCGCCAGCCGGAATGGGCGACAGTCCATCGACCATCTCGTAGCGCATCCGTCGGTGCCACCCAAGGTCTAGTAGCGCCTTGGTTGGAACATCCAGACGGTGCGCCGCCTCGCTCGTCCGCAGGAGGTCACCTGCTATGTGGCTCTCGTTGATCGCAACCGAGCCTGGAACCCAGAAGCCTGATCTGATGCACGACCTGCGCCAGGACCGATAGGTGGTCCGCAGAGATCAGGACGTCTCGAGAGTCCTCGAGGACTGCTTCAGCTCTGGGGCCTCGTCCAGACTGATCGGCACCCCATCGGGCGGTTCCGCCGACCTGGAGTAGCTCACCACTGGGCAACCGAGTGACCAGGGCCCAGGGAACGCATGAGCGGACGATGCCAGGTGAGTGTGATCTGGCCGGATGGTTCGGCTGGGGAGCGGCACGGGCGCCGTAGATTTAACTCTGGACGGGACACGCCGGTCCCGGCCGACGACGGAGGACGAGCGCCTTGCCCCTGATCAGAGACACTCCCATAGGCGAGCTCTCCCCTTACTTGGTGCAGCATCGCACCAACCCGGTGGATTGGTATCTCTGGGACGACGAGGCGTTCGCCGAGGCCGCTGCCTTGGACCGACCCATTTTCTTGTCCATCGGCTACTCGGCATGCCACTGGTGCCATGTCATGGCCCATGAATCCTTTGAAGATCCCGCCATTGCCGACCTACTCAACGCCGGGTTCGTGAGTATCAAGGTCGACAGGGAAGAGCGGCCGGACGTCGATGCGGTCTACATGGAAGCGGTGCAAGCAATGACCGGGTCCGGAGGGTGGCCGATGACGGTCTTTCTCACCCCGGATCGGCGACCGTTCTTCGGTGGCACCTACTTCCCACCCGAGGACCGCCCGGGGATGTCATCCTTCACGACGGTGCTCCATGCCTTGACCGACGTCTGGGCCAATCGCCGTGGCGACGTCGACAAGCAGGCTGACGAACTTGCCTCCGCCATCGAGTCGCGCAGCGTCCTTCCTGCCCACGATGCCGACCCATCGGCGTTGGACATGGACGGAGATACCCATGGCCTCTTGGGTCTCGCCGTCGAAGAACTCCACCGACGCTTCGATCCCGAATGGGGCGGATTCGGTGCAGCACCGAAGTTCCCCCAACCGTCACTGATCGATCTCGCCTTGCTCCGGGTCCTGACTCTTCCCGCCGGCCCTGGTCGAGAAGCAGCCGAGGGTATGGCCATACGCACCCTCGATGCCATGGCAGCCGGGGGCATGCACGATCACCTCGGCGGCGGATTCGCCCGCTACGCCACCGACCGCCGATGGCTCGTGCCTCATTTCGAGAAGATGCTCTACGACCAGGCCGGCCTGCTTCGCTCCTATCTCCACGGATGGCAGGTCACGGGTGACGCCCGCTACCTCGAAGTCGTCGACGGCATCGCCACCTACGTACTGCGCGATCTGACCACCGAACACGGCGGCATCCACTCTGCGGAAGACGCTGACTCCGAAGGCGTCGAAGGCCTCTTCTATACATGGACGCCCGATCAGGTGGCCGACGTCGACCCGGTGAACGCCGACGCGGTGGGCGCATGGTTCGGTGTCACCACGGAAGGGAACTTCGAGGGATCAACGATCCTGCATCGGCCCGTCGGGGCGCCGCTCGTCGGACCCATCGAGGTCGAAGCAGGTCGCCGTCACCTTTTGGCCGCACGATCCGAACGGATCCGGCCCGGACTTGATGACAAGGTTTTGACCGAATGGAATGCCATGTGGGCTTCAGCGCTGGCCGAGGCGGCTGGTGCCACCGGGAATGAAACATGGACATCGGCTGCCATCGCCACGGGTGACTTCTTGTGGGAGAACCTGCGAGGCCCAGACGGTCGCTGGCTGCGTAGTTGGCAGGCCGGCGGTGGCGCACGGATCGCCGCCTTCGCCGCCGATCATGCGTGGCTGGTGGATTGCTTTACCCGACTCGGCGAGCTCACCGGAGAGGCCCTCTGGACTGAGCGCGCCCTTGACGTCGCCCATGTCCTCATCGACCACTTCGTCGATCCGGTGGAGGGGGGCTTCTTCACCGTGGCTGCCGACGCAGAACAACTGATCGTGCGCACCAAAGATGTCTTCGACGGAGCCACACCTTCCGCCAACGCCGTGGCCGCCATGGCACTTACCCGGCTCGGGATGCTGACGGGCGACGAACGATGCCGAACTGAAGCCAGGCGGGTGATGGAGCGAATCGGAGGCCTTCTCCCCCGCCATCCCACGGCCTTTGCTCATTCCGTGCAGGCCGCCTATCTCCTCGGCCGGGGTGGCACCGAGGTAGTGATCGTGGGTGACCGCCCTGACCTCGTTGACGAATACCGGCGCACCTGGCGTCCCGGGGCCGTGCTGGCCTGGGGCGAGTCGACCGGATCACCGCTCTGGGCCGAACGACCGGCTGGTGCCGCCTACGTCTGTCATGGCTTCACCTGCTTGCTCCCAGCCAGTGATGCCACCACGCTGGCCACACAACTGCTCCAGGCCGAACGTCCCTCTGCATGGACGCCAGCCCCAAACAATCCGCTAGACAAGGAAGCGTGATGGCCCAACGGTCAACGAGGACCCCGCGCAACGGCACAGCCCGAGATGTCGCCCGTGCTGTGAAGCGGCGCGATCAGGTGGCCATCGAGGGCGGCACGACGTTGACGCTGCTCGTTTTGGCCTGCCACGTTGAAGACACCACCGGAATCGACCTTGCCTCGGGTGCCATGGTTCGGGTCCGAGTGGCATGGCCGGCCGAACACCAGCCGGACCTGGCCCCCTTCGACGTCGTCGAAACCCAACTTGCCGATGAACCAGAACGCGACGATCTGGCCCAACCCGAGGCCGTCACCGCCATCGGTCTTCCACGTCACCTCGGGACGCTGCATGGACGGAACGTTCGCCAACTCCTCACCCGACTGAGTGCCCCGATCGAAGAGCACGTACTCGGCTTCCCGGGGGCTGCGGCCCCCTATTGGGAGTTCCGTGGCTACCGGCCGTCGCTTGCCCTCATCGAACCCACCAAGGGTCCCGTCCTGTTTCGCCGAATCGGCGACCGGACCACCTGGGTCCGATTCGGGTGGGGACGCAGTGACAACTGGTTGCCTGTAGAAGATCCTCAACTGGAGAGGACGCTGGACGTCGCTCGCCGTGACCGCCTCCTCGGGAAGGATCTGGCTGCGGCCCTCGGGTTCAAGCCAACGTATTTGATGGCGGCCGTCAGTTCTCCACGCGACGGACACTGCTACAAGACCGTGCGGGCCATCCTCCCGCGCAGTTGAGCCGCCACCGGGTCCCTTCGGTGGCCCGTGTTGATCGATCTCCGCCCTATGAGGCATGGGTTCCTGAGTCATAGGTTCCCCAGAGCGAGAGTTTCGAGGCGAGAGTTTCGAGGCGAGGACTTCGAGGCGAGGACTTCGAGGCGAGGGTTCCCCAAGGATTTGGCCGTGCCCAACCCCGCACCACGGCCTGGCTCGCCTACAGTCAACTCGTGAGCCTTGCCACTTCCACGTCGACTTCGACGATTGAGCCGATCCTGCCCGCATACGGTCAGGGATCGATCGCTGATGTCGTGCCTGCCATCATCAACCGTGGGCAGGCAGAAGACTCAGGCTCCCGAGAGAACCTCTCGGCGAGTTGGATCCCTTCACCCGTGCATACTGCCCGCCAAGTCGTCCTCTTGGTCATCGATGGGCTCGGGTGGCAACAGCTGCGCGACCGGCCCCAGCTGGCGCCGACCCTCTGCGCCGCCGTTGGCATGGCCAACCCCATCACCTCAGTGGCCCCCACCACCACTGCAGCCGCGCTGACATCCATCACTACGGGAACGCCCCCGGCTCAGCACGGCATCCTCGGCTATCGCTTGGCCGAAGGGGACCAGATCATGAACATGCTTCGTTGGACGCTCGGTCCCGGAGCCGGGATCGACGCCCGAAACATCCTGCGGGTAGCGGATTACCAGCCACAGATGCCTTTCCGGGGTGCATCCCAGCCCGTCCCCGTGGTGTCCAAAGCCGACTTCGGCGGGACGGGCTTCACTGCCGCCCATCTTGGTGACGCCCCGCTCCACGACTATCGAGTGCAGTCGTCGTTAGCCGTCGAAGTAGGTCGTGCCGTTACGTCTGGAGCACCCCTGATCTACGCCTACTACGACGGAATCGATCGTGTTGCTCACGCCCACGGCTTTGGCGACCACTACGACGCCGAGCTGCGCTCTGTCGATCAGATGGTGTCCGACGTGGCCGCCCAACTACCCAGAGACGCCGTGTTGGTCGTAACAGCCGACCATGGACAGATCGAAGTTGGAAGCGCCGTTGAGGTCCTCGGTCGTGAGCCCATGGCCATGATCCGCTTCGTCTCGGGCGAAGGACGCTTCCGCTGGCTTCACGCCCACCATGGCGCCGACGCCGATCTCGTTGATGTCGTCCAGGAGCGCTACGGAGAATCCAGCTGGATCCGCTCGCGCCTCCAGGCCATCGATGAGGGTTGGTTCGGTGCCGGCATAACCAAGGAGCATGAGGCTCGGCTGGGTGACGTCGTCCTGGTGCCTCACCAACCCATCGCCTTTGCCGATCCGGCCGACACCGGTGAGAACCGCCTCTGCTGTCGCCACGGATCACTCACGGCTGATGAGATGCTCGTGCCCTTGCTGGCCATTGGAGGAGACAACCTGTGAGTACTGCCACACCCCCGACCGAGCCCGGATCCAACGCCAACCCCCTCCGGCCTGAGTTGGTAGATCCCGATGCCGCAGCGGCACTACTGGCCTCACCATCGGGAACAACGGTCGACGGCACCGACCTTCTCGAGGGAGCCGATGAGGATGGCGGCCCGAAGGAATCGATCGAGCAGCCGGCCAAACTCCTGCGCATCGGTTCGATGGTCAAGCAGCTCCTCGAGGAAGTTCGCCTCGCCCCGCTCGACGAGGCCAGTCGTGGGCGGCTGCGGGAGATCTACGAGCAGTCGGTGCGTGAGCTCGCCGACGGCCTCTCGCCCGACCTGGCGGCCGAGCTCGATCGGGTGTCGATCCCGTTCGATGCAGCAACGCCTTCTGATGCCGAACTCCGCGTGGCGCATGCCCAACTGGTCGGTTGGCTGGAGGGTCTCTTCCATGGGATCCAAGCCACCCTGGTCGCCCAGCAGGTTGCCGCCCGGGCCCAGTTGGACGAGATGAGGCAGCGATCGCTCCCCGGCAGCGATCCCACCGAGGGTCGGCCCGGCACCTACCTCTAGGGCTGGCAACCGAGGCGGGCCTCACGGGCCGACCATCGAGGTGACCGCCTGACAACGGCGTGCCCGAAAAGGGTGCATCGATGCCCCGCTCTCCGGCCTCTGCGGGCACCACATCGCTCGCCCGAGCCATGTCAGAGCACTGCGTCCCAGGTCAGACGGTCCCCTCCTCATCCGTCACACCGGCGCGCTATCGTCGAAATCACACTCCTGTAACTCCTCCACGGCCCGTGGCAGGAGCATCGGGAACCGAATTGGGAGGAGCAGGAGACAGTGTCGTCACGGTCGTTCACCCACCTGCACACCCACACGGAATTCTCCATGCTCGATGGTGCCGCACGAGTGAAGGACCTAGTCCAGGCCGCGGTAGAAGACGGACAGCCAGCGCTCGGCATCACCGACCACGGCAACATGTATGGCGTTCTCGACTTCTACGCCGCGTGCCGCAAAGCCGGCATCAACCCCATCATCGGCACCGAGGCCTACATGGCCGGCGAATCCCGGCACGAACGGCCGGTCCGACGAGGCAAGGTTGACGACACGGGTGGCGACACCGGTGGCGGCGAGAAGCTCTACTACCACCTGACCCTGCTCGCTGAGTCCAACGAGGGGTATCGCAACCTCTTGAAGCTCTCATCGGCGGCGTATCTCGAGGGCTACTACTACAAGCCCCGGCTCGACTGGGAGCTCCTCGAACGCCACGCCAAGGGCCTCATTGCCACGACGGGGTGCCTTGGAGGGGTCGTCCTGCAAGCACTCCTCGCCGACGATCAGTTGAAGGCGGAGAGGCTGGCTGGTCGCCTCCAGGACATCTTCGGCAAGGGAAACCTGTTCGTAGAAGTCCAAGACCACGGTCTTCCCGAGCAACACAAGACCAATCCGGCCCTCGTGGAGATTGCCCGCCGCATCGGGGCCCCACTTCTGGCCACCAATGACAGCCACTACACCCACCGCGAGGACCACGTCGCCCACGACGCACTCCTCTGCGTGCAGACCGGTGCGCTCATCGACGACCCGAAGAGGTTCAAGTTCGAGGGCCAAGAGCACTACCTCAAGTCGGCAGCGGAAATGCGCCATCTCTTCTCGGAGATCCCCGAGGCGTGTGACAACACGCTCCTCATCGCTGAGCGAGCCAATGTGGAGATCAGCTTCGGGCGCCCCAGCCTCCCCCAGTTCCCTGTGCCCGATGAGTTCATCGGCGAGACCTACGAAGTGCGGGCCGACGCCTACCTCCGGAATCTCAGCATCGAAGGCGCCAAGGAGCGCTACGGCATGCCGCTCCCCGCTGAGGTCATGGAGCGGTTGGACTACGAGTTGGGCGTGATCTCCGAGATGGGATTCTCCGCCTACTTCTTGGTGGTCTGGGACCTGATCCGGTTCGCACGAGCTCGAGGCATCCGAGTCGGCCCTGGTCGCGGATCGGCGGCCGGGTGCTGCGTCGCCTACTGCCTCCAGATCGTCGACCTCGACCCCATTAAGTACGACCTCCTCTTCGAGCGATTCCTCAATCCCGGTCGCATCCAGATGCCGGACATCGACATGGACTTCGACGAGCGCTACCGCGGCGACATGATCAAGTACGCCGCCGAGCGCTACGGATCTGATCATGTCGCCCAGATCGTCACGTTCTCCACGATCAAGGCTCGGGCCGCAGTACGCGATGCATCACGGGTTCTCGGATTCCCCTACATCGTGGGCGACAAGATCGCCAAGGCCATGCCCCCGCTCTTGATGGGACGTGACACGCCGCTCGCCGCATGCCTGGAAAAGACCGAGGGCTACGAGGACGGGTTCGCTGCCGCCGGCGAACTCCGCACCATGTACGACACCGACCCGGATGCGAAGCGAGTCATCGATGTCGCCCGTGGGCTCGAGGGCCTGCGGCGAGGTGACGGCATCCATGCCGCGGCGGTGGTGATCACCGATCAGCCCCTGACCGAGTACCTGCCCATCCAGCGCAAGCCGGACAGCAGCAATCCCGACGATGCTCCCATCGTCACCCAGTACGAGATGCACGGAGTCGAAGACCTCGGGCTGCTCAAAATGGACTTCCTCGGCCTACGCAACCTCTCGGTCATCGAGCGTGCCCTCGATCTCATCGAGGGGTCCACCGGAAGTCGGCCTGACATCGACAACATCCCGCTGGACGACGAGCCGACCTTCGTCATGCTCCGGCGAGGCGACTCCATGGGGGTCTTCCAACTCGAGGGTGGACCCATGCGCTCACTCATGCGGTCACTTGCCCCGACGACGTTCGATGACATCGCCGCCCTGGTGGCCCTCTACCGACCCGGGCCCATGGCGGCCAATATGCACCGGGACTACGCAGACAGGAAGAACGGCCGCAAGCCGGTCACCTACCTCCATCCGGATCTCGAGGAGATCTTGGGCGACACCTATGGCCTGATGATCTACCAAGAGTCCGTGATGCGAGTGGCCCAGAAGTTCGCCGGCTACAGCCTGGCCGAAGCCGACAACTTGCGGAAGGCGTGCGGAAAGAAGATCCGGTCCCTGATTCAAGCCGAGCGCGAGAAGTTCGTCGCAGGATGCGTCACCGCCAACTACGGCGACGAGTTGGGAACCGCCCTCTTCGACATCATCGAGCCGTTCGCTGACTACGCCTTCAACAAGTCGCACTCCTATGGCTACGGGTTTATCGCCTATCAGACGGCATGGCTGAAGGCCCACTACCCGGTCGAGTATCTGGCCAGCCTCCTGACCTCGGTCAAGGACAACAAGGACAAGACCGCTGTCTACCTCGGCGAATGCCGGGCGCTTGGCATCGAGGTCCTCGTTCCCGATGTCAACCGCTCCTTGGCCGAGTTCACCCCTGACTTCACGGTGATCGAACGGACCGAGGCGGCGGCCATCCACCCGGCAAGCGGAACTGAAGACCAGGTCGATGCCCGGCCATTCGACGACAGCGTCCCGGGATCCGAACCACCATCGACTTCTGGGCAATCATCGCTCGCCAAAGCAACTACAGGGCCCGGCGCCATCACCTTCGGACTTGCAGCCGTGCGCAATGTCGGCGAAGCGCTCGTCGCCCTCATCGAGACCGAACGAGAAGCACGCGGGCCATTCCTCGACTTCTACGACTTCTGCCAACGGGTCGACCCCCAGGTCCTCAACAAGCGGACGATCGAATCACTGATCAAAGCCGGGGCGTTCGACAGCCTCGGCCACCCTCGTCAAGGCCTCTTCTTGGTCTTCGAAGAGATCGTTGACCGAACCCTCGAGCGTCGCCGTGAGCTCGATGCCGGCGTGATGTCACTGTTCGCCACCATCGAAGAGACCACCGATGGGCAGACCACGGGCTTTGGCGACACGAGGCTCCCCATTCCTGATTCGGAGTTCGAGAAGTCCCTCCGCCTCAGTTTCGAAAAGGAGATGCTCGGCCTCTACATCAGCGATCATCCCCTCATGGGGCTCGAGGGATCCCTGGCACGACTCACCGAGTGCACCTTGGCCGACCTCCTCGACCACGATCCTGACCTTTCAGGATCGGCCGGCTACGACGGCGGTGGAGGCGGAGGAGCCGTGCGGGTAGTCGGAGGCGTGGTGACCGACCTCGCCAGGAAGTACACCAAGAAGGGCGACCTGATGGCCACGTTCGTCCTCGAGGATCTCAACGCCTCGATCGAAGCCTTCGTGTTCCCCAAGACCATGGCCGAGTGCGGCGCCCTGCTCGACGACGACGCCATCGTTGTGATGAAGGCTCGACTCGACATGCGTGACGATCGCCTGAAATTGGTGTGCATGGACATTTCTCGACCCGAACTGGTCGCTGATGGTTCTCGCGATGTTCGTATCTCCCTGCCGCCCAGCAGTCTGACCGACCGGACGGTTCACGACCTCAAGCGCCTGTTGACCGAACATCCGGGTCATTCGCCCGTGCTCCTCGATCTCGGGAAAAAGGTCCTTCGACTCCCCTCGGAGTTCAATGTGGACAGCAGCCGCGGCCTCATGGGCGAACTGCGGGTCTTGCTTGGGCCCAACGCCATTCAGACCTGAGCGACGGAGGCGCCACCGCAGGGACCTCGCCCGGCCTGAAGACTGACTCCGGCCAGCCCAGCAGGACCCGACGAGGGGCATCCCACCCGCATCTCTCCGAGGTCGCTTTCGTGCCCGAAACGGCCCAATTTGGGCCGGATGGGACACGTGCTCGAATTTCCCGTAAAATGGAGGGACCACACCCGGCGCAGGGGATCTGGAGCGCCTCTTGATCGTTGCTGTGGGGCGCAACGGGAACGCTTGTTCATGCTGGGAGCGGGGCATCAGCCGCAAGAAGATCGAGGAGTTCGAACCGACCTATGTCCATCCAGGTGGAGACCAAGGATTGCACGTCGATCAGCGACGCCGAGCTGGCCGAGATGGCCGACCTCTGCGCCGACCGAGAACCACGGTATGACATCGGGTTCTTGTCGAAGCAGCAAGAGGAGTGGGTGCTCGTCACCCGAGCACGCGAAGGGAACAAGCTGCGGGGCTACTCGTTCTCGACGCTCGAGCGCATCGGCGGGACGCCATCACTACTGATCGGTCTTGCAACGATCGATCGCACCTCACGGGCCGACACCGTCTTGCGGGCCATGATGGGCGACAAGTACCGGCGCGCATTGCTGGCCTTCCCCGATGAGGACGTCCTGGTGGGCACCCGCCTACTCGGACCGGATGGATTCCGAGTCTTCGCCGGGCTCACCGATGTCGTTCCCAGCCCCGGAACCCGGGCAACGGGCGAAGATCGCGCCTGGGGACGCCGACTGGCCAAGCGTTTCGGGGCAGATGGTCGCATTGATGATCGGACGTTCGTGGTTGGCAGCGACGGAAACGAAGCCGGTGGCTTCGATTTCGCCAGTCCGAAATCGGCGCCCGCCGTCGAGGTAACGGCCTTCTTCGAAAGCGTCGATGTCACTGGCGGCGGCCGCCTCGTAACCTTCGGTTGGGCTATGGCTGAAGACTTGGCTGCCGGGAAGCTCGGAAGTCGCTGAGTTTCGACGCTGGTCGCAAACCTGACAACAGGTTCGACGCCAAGCACTCTCCGCGCCTCGACCTCGGTCGAGTAACTACCATGGCCCTGTGAAGGTTTCGACCCGGGGTGACTATGCGAGCAGGGCGCTGCTGTCCCTGGCGCTGCACTCCCAAGGGGAGTTGGGTGTCCCCACTGCGGTGCGAGACATCGCCGAACGGACCGGTCTCCCTCAGCCCTACCTCGAGCAGATCCTCTTGGCTCTGAAGGGTGCCGGACTGGTTCGTTCCAAACGGGGCGTCGGAGGGGGCTACGTACTGGCCAGGCCGGCATCGGACATCACGCTGTCACAGATCATTTCGGCGGTAGATGGCCCCATCGTGGCGGGCGACTTCGGCCTCCCCCATGAGAACGGTGCCTGCGACCATGAAGGACAGTGCGTGCTCCTCTCAGTCTGGGCTGATGTGGGAGAGCACATGCGCACCCACCTCGACTCGTTCACGTTGGCCGACATGGCGACCCGTGCACAGGGACGAGCGGCACCAGTTCCCAGCGAAACCCGCTGACCAACCGGCATCGTTGACCCGGACTCACCGATCCAGGCCAAGTGCCGAACCCGCACCTGACGTTCCGTGGCACTCGGCCACCATCCTGAGCGAGCTCGGTCCCGTTCGCCCTCTCCTCAACCCGGAGAGACCAACGAAGGTCTCGACAGCCCCCGTTTGAGCTGACGGCGACGAGTTGACGGCCGTGTCATATCGGCCGTGTCATATCGGACGTGTCATGACGACCGTGTCACGTCTCGGTCACTCGAGGCCTAGGTGTTCCAGTGCTCGATCACCCTCCGCTCACGCTCCCAGCCGAGCACGCTGATCGAAGCGGGCCCGAGGACCATGAGGCCGGCAGCCGTCGGCTCGAGGCCGAGCCAACGGGCGGCAACCACCCGCAACACGTGGGCGTGGGCCACACAGGCCACATCGCCCTCGGACCGAAGGACCCTGTTGACCACCCGATCAGCCCGGGCTGCGACCTCGTCGATGGACTCACCTTCGGGCACGCCGTCGAGGAACAGGTCCCACCCTGCTCGCTCCTCACGGATGGCCACCGTTGTGCGACCCTCATAACGGCCGTAGTCCCACTCGGCCAAATCTGGATCGATCTGGATCCCGTGGTGTGCTCCCTCGGGATCCTCGATGTCACCTTCGCCTCCGGGCGTATCGCCCAGACCGGCCAACTCGGCGGTGCGCACGGCCCGCTCGAGTGGGCTGCACAGAACGGCGCTGAAGGAGAATTTGGTCAGCCGTGGGGCTAAGCCCTCTGCTTGGGCTTCGCCAACTTCGAGAAGTGGGAGGTCGGTGCGCCCAGTGTGGCGACGCTCCAAACTCCACTCCGTTTCTCCATGGCGAATGAGCACGGCACGAGGTCGAGATTCAGTCATCCGGAAAGATGATCACTCCGAAGACAGTGCATGCAACCTGACGGGAATGGTCCAGCCACTTCTGGCGTTGCATGGAGCACGGCATTCTTTGACTTTGGTGGCGTTTGCGCTGCCATCTGCGTCGCACCACCAGCCCTGCAATCTCAAGACTTGGCAACGAAAGGATCCCGAACGGCATGACCTCGCTCACTCGGACGAACTCCACTGCATCACAGGACGCCAGCACGACGACCGCTGTGCCTGGCGACAAGGCAACAGGGGCGAAAGGCGCATCCGCAGGATCCACCCGAGCCACCGCAGGCACAAAGCCCGAGGCGAGGCGCAGCCGAGGATCCGATGCCGACAGCCTCGGCCTCTTCCTACGAGACCTCGATCACCACCCGCTCCCCGACCACGATGCGCAAACAGTGCTGGCAAAGCGGGTTGCCGCCGGCGATGACGAGGCTCGCCGTGAGATGGTGGCCGCCAACCTGCGTCTCGTCGTCCACTGGGCCCGCCGCTATCAGGATCGAGGCGTCGACCTTGCCGACCTGATCCAAGAGGGAACGTTCGGGCTGATGCGTGCCGTCGACAAGTTCGACTGGGAGCGGGGATTCCGCTTCTCGACCTATGCGACCTGGTGGATCCGCCAGGCCCTCCAGCGGGCCGTTCAGCAGCACGGACGCACGATCCGTCTTCCCATGGAAGTTGCCGAGCGCAACCAGCACGTCGATGCGGCCCAGTGGGAGCTGACCAACGAGTTTCAGCGACCTCCCACCGATGACGAGCTCGACGAGGCGACGAACACCACCCCCCAGATGCGGTCTGATCTCGCTCAGGCGGCCCGGGTGGTGGCCAGCCTCGACCAACCGGCGGCCTCAGAGTCGACGGCCACGCTCGGCGACCTGGTCTCCACGGAACTCCACGAGTTTGAGGAAGGGCTGGCGGCCGACATGACCTTGGCGTTGGTGCGCGAAGCGGTCGACGGATTGACCGACCTCCAACGGGACGTCATCCGACACCGATTCGGCTTCGACGGCTCCGACCCGGCATCCCTCCAGACCACGGCAGAACGGCTGGGAATCGGTGTGCGCAAAGTACGCCAAGCCGAGGCCGAAGCGCTAGCCATCCTCGCCGAGTCCGCTGCACTCGAAGCAGCTGCAGACGAAGCGGCCCACGAAGCGGCCTGACCATGTCGAGGTGATGGTCGCCAGCCTCAGCTGATCAGGCCTCCAGCGCCGCCAGCTGGCGCACCAGGTCCTCTGGGAGTGCAGACTCCCATCCGACCCGATCACCCGAGACGGGGTGATCAAAGGCCAAGGCACGGGCGTGGAGGAACGGTCGCTCAATGAGAGCACCCGGCAACGATCGACCTCTGCCATAGGTCTCGTCACCGACAACCGGGTGGCCAATGGCCGACAGGTGGACCCGAATTTGATGGGTCCGACCGGTCTCCAATGACGCCTCGATCAATGTGGTGGGCACCGGGGAGTCGAAGCGCTCGATCACCCGGTAGCGGGTGCGGGCCTCTTTCCCCTTGCGAGACACGGCCATTCTCGTGGGCGACGTCACCGAACGCCCGATGGGTGCGTCCACCACGCCCGATGTCGATGCCACCTCGCCGAGCACGAGTGCCCGATACGTGCGCGCAGCCCGACGCTCGGCGAGCTGGGCGATGAGATCGTCATAAGCCACCGGCGTTCGGGCGACGACCAGCAGACCCGAAGTTCCCCGGTCCAAACGGTGCACGATGCCCGGCCGGGCGGGATCGCCATCAACGAGGCCCGGAAGATCGACGAGATCGGGAAATCGGGCCACCAGGCCATGGACCAGGGTTCCCGAGTCGTGTCCGGCCCCCGGATGCACCACCAGACCTGCCGGCTTGTCCACGATGATGAAGTCGTCTTCGACATGCACCACGTCAAAGACGACGTCGGGCTCCCCCTCCGGGACGCCCGTCGTTGCATCGTCAGGAAGCTCGACCTCGAGCGTGCTTCCTTCCCGCAGCGCCATGCGGCGGCTCGTCACCGTGCGGCCATCCACCGCCACCAGGCCCTGCTCGATCAGCACGTCAACCGCCGACCTCGAGAGGTCCGCCAAGAGCGCCACCGCTCGATCGACCCGCACTCCGTCCAGAGACGTAGGAACCTCGACAGACATCGCGCTCATCGAGGGGACCCCGTTCTCAGGAGCGAGACCACGAGCAGTCCACACCCCACCACGATGCACGAGTCGGCCACGTTGAAGGTCGGCCAGAAGTGGAACGCGATGAAATCGACCACCGACCCGTGTTCGTCGCGGAACAGGCGATCACCAAGATTCCCCAATGCACCACCCATGATGAGGCCCACGATGGCCGCCCGCCCAAAACTGGCTGCCCGCCACACCATGACCAGCAGCATTGCCACCAGGACAACGGCCACTCCGGTGATCAACACCGTCTGTCCGGTGAACAGGCTGAAGGCCGAACCAGAGTTCAAGGACAGATCGAAATCCAGCCGCCAGGCGACATGGACCGGCCCTGACGCCAGGCGATGCAGGGCCCACGACTTGGTCACCACGTCGACTACGACGACACCGGCACCTATGCCAAGGGCGACGGCAAGGCGGAGCAGACCCATCCGCAGGACTGATGGCGAATGGTCGACACCAGACGAATCATCAGATCCGGTCAAGGCTGGTGACGGAGACGCCCCATGCGGTGCGCTGGGCTGCGAGGTCCCGTCCGTCGGAAAGGTCGTCGACGATCCAGCGGAGTCCGATGTACTCGGTTCGTGGCGGTCCGAAGTGGTCCCGCCACCGCTCAACGACGTGACAGGCCGCCGTTCTTGCATTCGACACACAGCTGTGCGTAGGGAAGGGCCTCGAGGCGGAGCATCGGGATCGCCTCGAAACAGCGCTCGCAGGTCCCATAGGACTTCCGGTCGATCTTCCGGAGAGCGTCATCGATCTCCTCGACGATCTCAGCCGCCTTGTCGGACAGCGCAAGATTCCGTTCGCGATCGACGGCTACCGTGCCGCCCTCGCCTGATTCCTCATCGAACTGGACGTCGCCGGGCTCACGCTCGAGGGCCAACGAATCGGCTTCGGCACGCAGGTCCTTTGCTTGCCCAACGTGCAGTTCACGCTCTTCGAGAAGCAGCTTGCGCTGAGCGTCCAAAAACTTCTTGTCCTTGGCATAGGGACCAACGGTGGGTCGCTTCGGAGGCTCAGGAACGACTTTCTTTACCGTTGCTTTGACTGCCGGTGCAGCCGGGGTGGGGACGGCTGCCTTCTCCGCTGGTGCGGCCTTGGTCGCCGGTGCGGCCTTCTTGGCTGTTGTTGCCTTGGTCGCCGGTGCGGCCTTCGTTGCGGCCGCCTTCTTGGCCGGCGCTGCCTTGGCTGGAGCGACCTTCTTGGCTGGTTCGGCCTTCTTGGCCGGCGCTGCCTTGGCTGGAGCGACCTTCTTGGCTGGGGCGGCCTTCTTGGCCGGTGCAGCCTTGGCTGGAGCGGCCTTCTTGGCTGGTTCGGCCTTCTTGGCCGGTGCAGCCTTGGCTGGAGCGGCCTTCTTGGTGCCCGCCTGCGCCTTCTTCACTGCCGTCACTTCGACCTCCATCTTGTGCCAAGCCATCTGGCCTGACTCCCATGCCGCCGTTGTCGCCTCTCGGGCCCCCAACGAGAGGTGGACCTTAGCGCGCCGCCGCCACGACGGTTGTCCAGACCAAAGGACTCTCGGACACTAGTCGGCCTAGCCGAGGTGACGTGCGCCGGGGCTCCACATGAGCATGCACGATGCCGAGAAAAAGCAGTGCACCGGTGGAAGTCAGACCTGGGGACTCAAAATCGACGTTGGCGCGTCGCCCCGAACGAACCGAACCTAGAGCGGCAGAGAGGCGCTCGAGCCAGTCGGCCGAAGTGTGGTCACTTCGCCCACGGACCCTCGCTGAGCATCAGCGATGTTCGTCACCGCCGGACTTCCATCGGCGTCGGCACCACTCGGGCGCAGAGCACCGTCGATCCAGCCGAGCATCTCCGTGAAGGCAGTGCGCAGACGATCCCGCTCTGACTCGAGCTGACGAGTCATGGTCTCCACCTCACCGCTCAGGGCGTGGCGATTGGACTCAAGGCGAGCGATCTCTTCACGGAGGCGCTGCTCGGACTCGGCTTGGATGCGTGCGGCCTGCGTCTTGGCTTCAGCGATCACCTGAGCTGCCTGAGACTCTGCATCGGCCTTGGTCTCGTCTACAAACTTCTGAGCCAAAATCAACGTGCGCTGCAGCGTCTCGTCGCTCGCCGTCGGCGCTGCCTCTGCTGCGGGCGCCGTCACGGCGGCCGCTGGAGCAGGTTCGGGCTTGGCGGCTAGCTCTGTCTCGAGACGGGAGATCTCTTCAGCCGCTTTGCGAAGGCGCTCGCCGCTCTGGCGCAACTGCTCCTGGAGTCCTTCGGCCTCGACGGCCGCCTTCTCTAGGTATTCGTCGACATCATCACGGTGATACCCCTTGAGGGTCTCCCGGAATTCGACGGTGCGCAGGGACTCGAGGGCAGACTGAGCAGAATCCATGCTCCGCATCGTAGTGGTCTGCGCAATGGGATCCAGGGATCCTGGGGATTTCCCTACTGAGGCGCCTCGACGTCGTGCACTCCCTCGGGGAGGCTGGGCCTTGCCGCTGCGACCCGCGAGCAGGCCGAACCGTCGAGGCTCAGATGACGTTGATCAGTACCTCGACGACGAGGAAGACGATCAGCACCGAGAGGTCGAGGCCCACCCCACCCACCTGGACTGGGGGGATGATGCGGCGAACCGGTCGAAGCACGGGCTCACAGATGGCCGAGAGCCCTCTCTGGATGCGCACCACCGGCGAATCAGGAGCCATGCGGCCCGCCATGGTGATCCAACTGAGGATCGAATAGGCGATCAGGACAAGGAGGAAGAGCGACAGCAGGTCGCGGATCAAGAACATGTTCGCGAACCTGCCTCAGGAGTTAGCCGGCTCGATCGCACCACGGTGCCGATCAGGACGTCACGAGGCCGCTATCGGCCAGGCGTTGACGCTCCTCGTCCGTGACCTTCACGTTTGACGGGGTGAGCAAGAAGACCTCATCGGCCACTCGCTCCATCCCGCCCGAAAGTGCGTAGGTGACGCCGCTGCAGAAGTCGATCATGCGACGCTGCAGATCACGCTCAGCGGATTGCATGTTCACGATCACGGGCTGGTCGGCCATCAGAAGGTTGGCAATCTCTTGGGCATCAGCAAAGCGGCCTGGTGCCACGATGCTGACTTTGGCACTCGCGGTGACCTGCTCAGGGGCAGAGATGCGCACGGAGGGCGAGGGAGGCTGGCGCGTGACTGCTGGCGCCATGGGCGCCGCCGGTCCCGTGACCACTGGCTCGCTCCTACGCACCTGCACACGGCTGCCTGGGGATGCGGTCCGCTCGACTGCAGGCTCAGCCGCCTGCGAACGCTGCCCGCCCGACAGGGCGTCAGCGGTCTGCTCGTAGCGGTCGTAGTCGTCGTAGTCGTCATCGACCAACCCGAGGTAGGCCATGCCCTTTTTGAAGATCGAAGATGCCATCAATTCCTCCCTGCGCACAGCGTAGTGCGTAGCCTCGGCGCCTTGTGGCACCGACAGTGGACCCGGTGCGCCAGCTGCGTCTGATGCACTCTCGGTGCGGACGGTGTGCTCGTGGCTGCGCCCAATGGCTCGTGCTGCCTAGTGCTCGCCACGTGGAGGACGCGGCCCGAAGAGCGCCCGTCCCACGCGGATCATTGTCGAGCCAGACGCCAGAGCCACCTCGAGATCGTCGGTCATGCCCATCGACCGCACGGCCAGGCCCAGATCATCGGCCATCGTGGTCACGAGCTCGAATCCGGCTCGAGCTGCCTCAGGCGGCCCCGGTGGGCCCACGGCCATCAACCCAGCAACCTCGAGCGATTCGGACCGGAGCGTCTCGACCAGACCAGCTACGTCGCCGGGAGCCACCCCACCGCGGCCGGAGATCCCGGCGATGTCGACCTGCACCAGAACCCGTGCTCCCGGATGGCGCTGGGCGATGGCCCTTCCCTCGGCGATGCGGGCCACACCTTGCCAGCATGCAACCCACGGAGCCAGCCTGGGAACCTTGTTCCTCTGGACGGAACCGAGGAAGTGCCATCTTGGAACAGGAACGTCCTCTGCTTCGGCGCCCATCGTTGCGCTGAGATCGACGGCTTTGGCAACCAACTCGTCGGCATAGTTCTCACCGACATCAATCAATCCGGCATCGAGAGCCAGCCGAACGGCTTCGGGTCCGAATCCCTTCGTGACAGCAACCAGGGTGACCGTCGTGGGGTCTGCCACCTCGGCAGCGATTCGCTGACGAATCGATGCCAAGCGGTCGAGGAACTCATCTGGACCGACAGTGGGTGCGGTCATAGGAACAGTCAACCGACTCCCTCCTTGCCGCTGCCGCCACCAACGTGCTCGAACGTCTCGTGTCCCGACCACCACACCACCAGTGCCTGTCGTCCGCCGTCAGCTCGAGCCCGATGAGAGAAGTAGCGATTCGACTGTGCCGTACACGACCCAACACCGGGAAGGGGGCGGATACCACCACGGCTGAAGGCAGCCTCGACGGCCGCTGGAAGATCTAGCGCTGGGCCACCAGAGGCGGTGTGGCCTCGCACACTCGGTCCGTAGAGGGCCTCGACCTCGGCCAGGTCGGCGTCAGAAAATGCGTAAGAGGCAGGATGGATGCAGGGCCCGAGCACTCCCACGACCTCGGAAGCACCCATCGTCCGCAGGCGTTGCGCTGTGGCTTCGATTACACCGGCCACAAGACCACGCCAACCGGCATGCACCGCAGCCACCAGTCCTTCGGGAGTGGCCAGCGCAACGGGGCAGCAGTCGGCCGTGAGTACGGCCACAGGCACATCGGGGCCGATCCCTATGAGGGCATCGGCGTTCCCCACGTGGTGGCAGCCGCCGAATCCCTCGGTCGACGGTAGAGCTCGGTCGACGGCCAAGGTTCCCAGGAGACGCCGAGAACGCGCCTGATCCGAGTCGGAGCCCACAACAAGAACGTCAGCACCATGCACCTGGGTCGCCCAGGCCACACCTACGGGAAGCGGGGCGTCATGGATGTCGGCCGGATCGGTGGCATGGCCGACCGTTCGGCCGAGGTCCTCGGCCAGCGCCACCAAGCCGGCACCTTCATCCGGCCCTCGTCCCACGGGCCGCATGTCACCACGGTCGGCATCACTCCAGGCGGCCCATGCACCCCATCCGAGAGAACGCACCTCGGCATGACGCACGACGACGAGTGGATCACCCGAAGTTCCGGGTAGACCTCGGTCGATCAGCGCAGGAAGGAGGGGACGTCGAAGTCGTCGTCACCCGCACCGAGGTCATCGTCGGCCGGCGTGGCGAAGATGTCGCCGTGGGCTGGCTCGTCACCGAGCACCCGGCTGGGAGCTTCGTCCCGAGCGGGGGTATCTGACGCACCGCCTCGTCCCTGGGCCTCCCAGCGCTCGAAGCCTGCGGCAATGACGGTCACCCGGACTTCTTCGCCCATAGCTTCGTCGATCACGCTGCCGAAGATGATGTTGGCATCGGGATGGGCGACCCCGTGGATGATCTCGGCGGCCTCGTTCACCTCGAACAGACCAAGATCGGGTCCGCCGGCGATGTTGAGCAGAATGCCGCGCGCACCTTCGATGGAGGCCTCGAGCAGCGGGCTGGTGATGGCGGCACGAGCCGCATTGACCGCCCGGCCCTCGCCGGTAGCCGACCCGATGCCCATGATGGCCGTACCGGCATTCGACATGATCATTTTCACATCGGCGAAGTCGGTGTTGATCAAGCCTGGGATGGTGATCAGGCTGGTGATGCCGTGCACACCCTGCAAGAGGACCTCATCGGCCATCTTGAAGGCGTTCATCATCGAGGTCTTTTCGTTCGACACGGTCAGCAACCGATCGTTCGGAATGATGATGAGGGTGTCGACCTTCTCCTTGAGATTCTGGATGCCCTGCTCGGCCTGGACCGAGCGTCGGCGACCCTCGAAGGTGAAGGGGCGGGTGACGACTCCGATGGTCAACGCTCCCAGGCTCTTGGCGATCTCCGCCACGACCGGGGCTGCTCCGGTGCCGGTTCCGCCACCCTTTCCTGCAGTGATGAAGACCATGTCGGCACCCTTGAGGGCCTCCTCGATCTCCGAGCGGTGCTCTTCAGCAGCTTGGCGACCTACTTCGGGGTCACTGCCAGCGCCGAGACCGCGGGTCAACTGCCGACCAATGTCCAACTTCAGGTCGGCGTCGCTCATCAGCAGTGCCTGGGCGTCGGTGTTGGTTGCGATGAACTCGACGCCACGGAGACCGGACTCAATCATCCGATTCACGGCATTGACGCCGCCTCCGCCCACGCCGACCACCTTGATGACGGCAAAGTAGTTGCTCTGTGCCGGAACGGTCATGAAGTTCCTCACCCTCGACCAAAGGTTGAAACCGTTCCAACCTGCGAGTTCGCGCCAACCCTACGGTTCGGGTGGGTGCCGGTCAAGCATCGTCGCCCGCCATCAGTCCTTGCGCCGGTCCATTCGACGGCAAAGCACCCGGAGCCTGGCGCCGGCGGCACGGTCGCTGCACGTGAGGGTCGAGTGCAAGGCATCGGACCTGTCACGCACCCACCACGGGTGATTGCGGCACGGTGACATCGATCACCTTGGCCCCGGGCAGGGTGTGGTGGGCGATGATGGCTGCAACGTCCTCGTACTTGGCCGTCAGATCGCTCGTGGTGCCCAGCAGGACCGTCAGGCCGACGTGGAGGTCAAGAGACACCGTCCCGTCCGGGGCAACCGTGATGGAGACGACCTGAGCGGCAAAGGCGGTAGGCAACGATCTAGCGACGATGAGTCCGGGGTCAGCCTCATGGCCGACGATCTTGCCAACCACAGCAGGAGGCACGGGCCCCTGAGGGCCATGGACGATGAGCACGGGCAGAGATGGCGGCCGACCCGGGGTGGCTGCAAGGGTCCGGCCGTCACCGTCGAGTACCGACCACGACGATGCTGGGCCGGCCATTGTTGTGGTCGGTACCCGCTCGGTGACCGAGATGGTCACCGCATCGGGCCACTGTCTTGCCACCGTGGCCGAAGCGATGAACGGCAGGTGCTCGACCTGGGCTGAGGCTGTTGCCGGATCAACGGTGATCAGCGGCGGGTGATCCGAGAGGCCGGCTGCCGCCACGATCGCTTCGGTCGATGTCTGAGGGTGTGATCCTTGCACCCGGATCACCTTGGCCCCGAAGAGAGAAGTGTGAAGCAGCACCACGGCCAGGACGACCGCTGCGGCGAGGCCGACGATGGACAGAACCCATCGCCACCGTCGCTGCGCTCGGCTGCGCTCGACCTCGTCACGCCGACGGGCGATCCGCGGGTCGATCTCCCCTGAGGCAGAACGCCGTGCCGCGCTCACGTTGGCGTGGGTCCGAAGCCGATCAGGCGAACTTCTGACGTCAGTTCCGTGCCCGTGGCAGCCAAGACTTCAGCACGCACCTCATCCATGAGACGCAGGACATCGTCAGCTGATCCGCCTCGATCCGCCTGAATGAAGTTGGCGTGCTTACCCGAGACTTCAGCGGTACCCACGCGGCGGCCCTTGAGCCCGCAGGCATCAATCAAGCGGCCAGCGGAGTCGCCTGGCGGATTGGTGAACACCGAACCGGCATTGGCTCCTCCGGGTTGGTGGGCCCGTCGCCATCGGACGACCTCGTCGATGGCCGCGCGCCCTGTGATCGGATCGCCCGGCAGAAGTTCATGGACCGCTTCGGTTACCACGTCGGTGGGGGCGATGGAGGTGTGCCGGTAGGAAGCCTGCAGGCGTTCGACCGGCTCATCGATGGCCGTAGCTGTCGTCAGGTCAACTCTGCGATACCGGACAAGGGTGGCCACGGTGTCGGAACCGTGACCGCCGGCATTCATGCGAACCGCCCCGCCCACCGAGCCCGGGACGCCCACGGCCCATTCCATCCCGGTGAGGCCGGCGGTGGCCGTACGTCGGGCCAATGTCGGTAGGGCGAGCACTCCCCCAGCCCGAACCGTCGTCCCTTCGATATGCAGGTCAGCAAACCCCTCGCCCAGATGCACGACCAACCCTGGGAACCCAGAGTCAGCCACCAGCATGTTGGAACCGTTACCGAAAATCAGCACCGGGATGTCGATGTCGACAAGTGCCCGGGCCACAGCGAGGAGGTCGTCTTCGTCACGCACCTCGGACCAGAGGGAGGCGGTCCCTCCCACCCTGTAGGTGGTTCGACTCCCCAACGGCTGATCGACCTCGGCCAGCGGTCCGAGTCGCCGCCTGAGTTCGGCAAGGGATGCGCTGTCCAGGGCTCGGATCACCGAGCGCTCCCATCTGCACGCAGGACGGCAAGGATCTCGTCTGCCAACGACGTGAGATCGCCAGCCCCGAGACTCAGGCAGAGATCGCCAGGCTGGAGCAGGTCCACCAGCTCTACAGCCAGCCGGCTCCGGTCCGGAAGGTACCGCAGGTGCTCGGCCGGGTGATGGCGTGCCACCGCATCGGCAACGGTGCGTCCCGAGATCCCCGCAATCGGCGCTTCACCTGCTGCATAGACATCGGTGATCACGATGAGATCGGCATCACCGAAGGCCGGACCGAAATCTTGTCCGACCTCAGCCGTCCTCGAGTAGCGATGTGGTTGGAATACCGCGACGATGCGACCCCATCCGCCGTCGGCTGCGGCGGCCAACGTGGCGCGAACCTCGGTGGGCAGATGGGCGTAGTCATCCACAAAGGTGATGCCCGCCTCTTCGCCTCGGAGTTCGAATCGGCGGGCTACCCCCCCGAATCGACCGAGAGCCCGCACAACAGCCTCGTCACTCGCACCGGCGGCCAGGGCTGCGACTGCCGCCACGGAAGCGTTGCGCACGTTGTGGAGTCCCGGCACGGCCAGATCCACGTCCAAACGATGGCCCGATCCGGAGCTTCCCTCGCCGTGACGCTCGTCACCGTCATGTTCGAAGCCGCTACCCGAATCGCCAACCGAATCGACACCCGAATCGACACTCGAGTCACTACCCGAATGGCCAACCGAATCGCCGTCCTGGCGCAGTGCGAACCGGGATCTACCGCGAGCGGCCACGACGTCACTGATGCGCCACTGAGCATCGACGTCCATACCCACGAGCGCTGCGCCCGCTGCTCGGCCGAGGCCAGCGGCCTCTGCATCATCGCCACACACCACGCGAGTGCCGGAGACCGAATCGAGGAACTCAGCAAATGCGGAACGCACGGCGTCGAACGTCCCGAAGTGGTCCAGATGGTCAGCTTCGACGTTGGTCACCACGGCGATCTCAGGATGCAGATGCAAGAAGGTGCCGTCGCTCTCGTCGGCTTCCACGACGATCCACTCCCCCTCGTCCCAGACGGCATTGGTGCCGATCTCCTTGACATCCCCTCCGATCAGGAACGAGGGTCGCAGCCCGGCCTCCACGAGCATGAGCGCCAACATCGACGATGTCGTCGTCTTGCCGTGCGTTCCAGCCACGGCGATGCACCGTCGCAATGCAGCCACCGCAGCCAGCACGTCTGCACGGGGCACGACCGGAATCCCACGTCGGACAGCCTCGGCGCGCTCGGGGTTGTCGGAACGCACGGCCGTAGAGTGGGTGACCAGGTCGGCTCCAGCCACGATGTCGGACCGGTGGCCGATTGTCACGGCAACACCTTGTGCAACCAAGCGCTCAGTGACGGCGGACTCGTGAAGGTCACTGCCCGTCACCTCATGACCCATGGCTACGAGCACCGTGGCGATGCCGCTCATGCCGGCACCACCAATGCCCACGATGTGCACGCGCTGCAGCGTGGCCGGATCACCAATGCCGGAGACCTGCGCCAGACGATCAGGCATGTCCGGCTCCGGGGGTCCCACGACGTGACCGACCCGAGGCAACCGATTCGACCACACGTGCGCCGGCAGCGGCCGCGTCGGGTCGGCCCTGCGCTGCAGCCGCTGCACCCATGAACTGCCGCAGGGCTGGATCGGCGAGCAACCTCCCCACCGCATCCCCCAACGCATCCGCCGTGCACGTCGGGTCAGGCAGCATCACGGCCCCCCCGGCCCGCTCGAGCACTCGGGCGTTAGCCGTCTGGTGATCTCCCGGGGCGCCGGGCAGCGGCACCAACACGGAAGGGACACCCGCCGCCGCTAGCTCGGCAATAGTCATCGCTCCAGCCCTGCACACCACGACATCGGCAGCGGTGTAGACGACATCCATTCGCTCCTCATATGGCACCCGAACGAGAGTCAACGCTCCTTCGACACGGGCAATCCGATCGGCCGACCCATCGGTGGCATACGCCCCCCAATCACGTCGACCAACGATGTGATAGATCGCCACGTCGTCCCGGTCCACCCACTGATCGGCCAGTCCGTCCACGGCACCATTGATCCGACGAGCCCCCAGCGAGCCACCGAATACCACGACCAACGAGCGGTCCTCGGGCAGCCCAAGGGCCCGCTTGGCTGACTGCATCGCCGCCTCGGAGCGATCGACGCTGGCAATGGCTGGGCGGACCGGCGTTCCCGTGACCGTGGCGTTGGCAAGCGCCGTGCCCTCCCATCCGACCGCGCTGGCTGACGCCCAACGGCCAAAGAGACGGTTGGCGGCGCCGGGCACGGCGTCAATGTTGACCAGGACCAGTGGAATGCGTTGGACGACCGCGGCAAGTGCCCCCGCCATGCTTGCGTACCCTCCCACGGCAACGATCACTTCGGGGCGTGCTCGTCGGACAATTGCCTGGGCCCGCACGGCCGCCACGGCCAGGCCCCACAGAGCGCCAATGTTCTGCACGATGGACCCCAAACTGAGGCTGCGCACCACACCGCGCCCGGGAAGGAGTTCGTAGGGAAACCCTCGTCCCTCCAGAGCGGTCGCATCTTGCCCCCGGGACGAGCCGATGAAGCCGATGGTCGAACGATCGTGGCCAGCATCCACGAGTGCCTCCGCCACCGCCAAGGCGGGTTGCAGGTGACCGGCAGTGCCCCCTCCGGCAATCAGGGCGTAGCGCCGCCCAGTCACGCCCGGGCCAGGCGCCTGCGACTCGTGGATGGCCGCTCGGCCTGGCGCTCCTGCGAGGCGATGTTCAACAAGATGCCCATGGATGCCAAGGTGATCACCAACGAGGAACCGCCGAACGATACGAACGGCAGTGGAATCCCGGTGACCGGGAGCATCCCGATCACGGCACCGACATTGATGACGGCCTGGCTCGTGACCCACACCGTGATCCCGATGGCCATCAGACTGCCAAAACGATCAGGGGCAGCATTTGCCGCACGGAAGCCGAACCATGCCAGGGCGAAAAGCAGGGCCAGGACAGCGACGGTGCCGATCATCCCGAGCTCTTCACCGACCACGGAGAAGATGAAGTCCGTGTGCGCGTTGGGGAGCGATCCCCACTTTTCACGCCCTCCACCGAGGCCGAGCCCGAAGAGATGGCCTGAACCCATGCCGATCAGTGATTGCCACACCTGATACCCGGTTCCCGACTGGTGCGATGTCGGGTCGAGGAACGACAAGATGCGGTCCCGACGATAGGGATCAGCAATGCCCACGAGGATGGCCAACACCACGAATACGCCGAGAACCTTCATGATCGACCTCATGGGCACACCCCCCATGAACAGGATCCCGAAGGCGATGCAGCACAACACCATGGCCGTGCCCATATCCGGCTCCTTGAGAATCAAGAGCCCCGATACCCCGAGCACGGCAAGCACCGGCATGATCACCTGCTTGGGTTGGTGCATCCGGTCCCCCCGTCTCACGACGAGGTCTGCCGTAAAGACCACCAGAGCGAGCTTCATGAACTCCGAGGGTTGCAACCGCAGCATCCCGTAACCGATCCAACGTGACGAGCCGCCTGAAGTCACGCCGAGTCCTGGAACCAGCACGGCAACCAACAGCACCAACGAACCGACGACCAGAAGCCCGCGGAGCGGACGCCACCGCCGGTAGTCGATGCGAGCCAGAAGAATCAGAGCAACGATGCCGACGCCCATCCACAGGCACTGTCGAGCCAGGATCGCCCATGACGACCCATACAGCGAGAGGGAGACCACCGGCGAGGCACAACCGACCATCACCAGGCCCACAACGCACAGCACCCCGACGAGGACGACGATGGCCGGTGCCGTCGGTATCGAAGACAGCCGACCGCGAGATCCTGACGACGACGTTGCTGGTGAGGAAGAGTCTCTCGAAAAAGAAGCCGTCGACGAGGAAGCCTTCACTCGGCGATCCCGGCTCACCGGTGTGCTCCTCGATCCATGGCGCAAGCCTCGCCGATGAGCGGGCCCGAGTGGTGGAACCTGGTCGCGGGTCACAGCACCAGATCGTCGTGACGACACCGACGATGGCGCTCCAAGGGATCTGCGGCTCGTGGTGCTCGCCATCAGACGGCTCCCACCGAGAGGAAGTCGCCGTAGAAGATGCCGAGCCCGAGGGCGGCAAAAAGGCCAGCAAGGATCCAGAACCGCACGATCACCGTCGTCTCGGGCCAGCCAAGGAGTTCGAAATGGTGATGCAGGGGCGCCATCAGAAACACCCGTCGATGGAAGACCCGGAAACTGATGACCTGAATCACGACCGACAACGTGATGATCACGAACAGCCCCCCGATCACCACGAGCAGCAGATCCAGATTCATCAGCAGGCACAGGGCCGCAAGGCCCGATCCTATGGAAAGCGAGCCGGTATCGCCCATGAAGATCTTGGCCGGGGCGGCGTTCCACCACAAGAAGCCGAGGCACGCTCCTGCCAGGGCCACAGAGGCAAGGGCGAGGTCAAGAGCATCGGCAACGTGATAAATGCCGAAATGCCGATACTGCCAATACCCGATGATGGCGAGACAGGCGAAGCAGAAGGTCGAAGATCCGGCCGCCAGGCCATCGAGTCCATCCGTGAGGTTCACGGCATTGGCCGAGGCAGCAATGATCAATGTCGCCCACACGACCCAAACTGCCGTGCCGAGGTGCAGGCCGATCGAGTCATAGCGAGTGAACGACACCAGCGTTGATGCATGCGCCCAGTAGACGGCCAAGAGCGAGAAGGTGACACCGAGAACGATCTGAGCACCCAGCTTGGCTCGCTTGTTCAGCCCGAGGCTCCTGCGTCGACGGAACTTGATCCAGTCATCAGCGAAGCCGATCAGTCCAGCACCGACGATGGCCAGCACGATCAATGCACCCGAACGGGAGAAGTGATCGCCGGGGATCAGATGGGCAGCAAGGAACCCCACTACCACCGCACCAACGATGCAGATTCCACCCATCGTCGGGGTTCCGGCCTTGGCGATATGGACTTGGGGGCCATCCTCTCGAATCTGTTGGCCGATGCCGTTGCGGATCAGCCAGCGAATCAGGAATGGGGTCGTAAACACCGCTACCAGCAGGGCGATGCCGCCGGACGTCATGAGCGGGATCATCGAGTCGCACTTCCGAACAACCGCGCCAACTCGTCATCAGCCACAACCCGGTCATCAAAGCCGAATCTCGACGACCCGATGGTCTGCGTAGTCTCGTGGCCCTTGCCAGCAATCAACACGAGATCCCCGGGTTGCGCTGCACCGATGGCAGTCCGGATGGCCACGGCCCGGTCCACCTCGCGGAGATGCACACCGTGCGTCATGCCGGACAGTACGTCATTGATGATTGCCTCTGGGTCTTCGGATCGCGGATTGTCCGACGTTACGACCACCACGTCGGCCAAATCGGCTGCTACTCGACCCATCAGCGGCCGCTTGCCGGAATCTCGATCACCACCGCAGCCGAAGACGCAGATCACCTGGCCGCCGGCGGCGAGTTCCCTAGAGGCCCGCAGCGCCACATCGAGTCCCTCAGGGGTGTGGGCATAATCCACAACCACACCCACGGGGGCCCCCGGGCGAACGACCTCCATGCGACCGGGCACGGACGATGCCGCTTCTAACCCAGCAACCACTGCATCCTCATCCACACCCAAACAGTCGCCGACAGCAGCAGCCATCAGGGCATTCTCCACATTGAACACGCCAACCAGCGGGAGTCGAACATTGCGGCCCCGCCACCTGAAGGTGGTACCGCTCATCGATGTTTCGACGATGTCGGCATCCGATCGACGAACGGAGATCGCTCGTTCCCCCAGGAGTTTGGCAAGACGGTCGCCCCATGGGGTGCCGACCATCACGACACCGGTACGACATGATTCAGGCGTGAACAGGAGGCTTTTGGCCTCGAAGTAGTCGTCCATCGAACCGTGGTAGTCGAGGTGTTCCCGACTCAGATTCGTGAATGCAGCAACATCGAAGGTGATGCCATCGACACGGTGCTGCACGAGGGCGTGAGACGACACCTCCATGGCTACCGACGTCGTGCCAGCATCCACGAACTCGGCGAGTTGCGCCTGGAGGTCGGGTGCTTCGGGTGTCGTGCGGATGCCGCTCAAGGTGCCGATCACACCGGTAGACCTTCCGGCTCCATCGAGTACCGACCGCACCAACTGGGTCACGGTTGTCTTTCCATTCGTGCCGGTGACGCCGACCATCTCGAGGGACTGAGCGGGGTGCCCCCAAAACGAGGTCGCGACCATCGCCATGGCAGCACGCACCGTTCCCGACCGAACCTGCACCTGAGGCACGGCAAGATCGAGGATCTGCTCGCACAAGAGCGCTCCCGCTCCCTGAGCAACGGCGGCGGCGGCATGGTCATGGCCGTCGGCGTGCTCACCGGGAATGCAGCAGAACAATGACCCTGGTGTTGCCCGCCGACTGTCGTAGACGACGTCACTGACCTCCGTGCGAGCGTGGTCTCCCCGCAGCTCGACGACGTCAACACCATCAAGAAGCTGATCGATCACGACCATGACGTGTCCGATGCCACCAACGGCCTACCTACAACCAAGCCGAACCGGTCAGAACGCTCTACTGGGCGGCCAGACTTCCACGTTGTTCTCGACGACCCGGAGTGACCACTGAAACAGCGCAGGCAGCGGGGAGCGTGCGTCCCGGCACTCACCTATGCGCCTTCCGTGCGGGCCCCGGCCGGCACGGTCACATTGGCCGCTGAGCCAACCGCCGAATTCGACGCCGATGCCGTGGCTGCCGACGTGGTCGGGATGCCGTAGTGATGGAGAGCGTGCGACATGATGGTGGAGAAGACAGGAGCGGCCACCGCACCACCGTAGATCGGCGTCGGATGGCTGAGGATGACCATGGCCGACAGCACCGGGTGCTCGGCAGGGGCAAACCCCACGAAAGAAGCCGTGTAGGCCCCAGGCACATAGCCGTGAGGGCCAGGGATCTGGGCAGTGCCGGTCTTGCCGGCGACGGTATAGCCGTCAACGGCTGCGGCTGTACCAGTACCCTGGCTGACGACCTGCTCCAACATCGAAACCAGGGCGCCGTTGGTGGCCGGATCGATCACCCGGTGCTTGGCAGAGGCCGTGGTCCGGGTGGCCTGCCCTTGGGAGTCCACCGTCGCACGAACCAATTTCGGATTGACAAATACCCCACCATTAGCCACGGCGTTGTAGGCATCGAGGACCTGCTGGGCTGTCACGGAGATGCCCTGGCCGATGGGGATGGCTCCGATCGATGTATCTGTCCACTGCGACGGGCCAGGGACAATCCCAGGAGACTCACCGGGAAAACCAAGACCGGTCAACTGACCGAACCCGAGGTTGCCTACTTGGTTGAGCAGTCGGCTCCGGCCGAGCGCCCGCGCCACCATGATGGTGCCAAGGTTGGAAGACTGGGCCAAGACCTGGGTCGACGTGAGCGTCTCCGCTCCGTGAGCCTCGGCGTCTTGAAAGGTGTACTTGTCGATCTTGATTGACGCTGGTACCTGGATCGGGGTTGTTGGGGTCACCACGCCGTTGGTGAGCGCCGAGGAGAAGGTCACCAGCTTGAATACCGATCCTGGTTCATAGACGCCGGTCAGAGCAGTGTTGGCCAGACCTTCATCGACACCCTTGGGCAGCGTGCTCGACTGAGCCACCAGGGTGGGGCCCGAGGTGTACTGGGCATCAGCAGCAGCAACGGTCGGAGTCGTTGCGCTTCCCGGTGCGCCTGGCGTGGTCGAGGAAGTTGGCGATGTTGCGGACGAGGTGAGATTGGCCATGGCCAAGATCTCCCCTGACCGGACATCCATCACCATCGCCGTTCCTCCCGTGGCATGCGAGGCGACGATCTCTGCTCCCAGGGCTTGTTCGGCCACGTACTGCACATAGGAATCGAGTGTCAGTTCGATGCCCGTTCCGTTCTTCAGCCTCGATGCCGACACCAGGTGCGTCCCCGGTTGCGTGGCACCCGACAGCAGATTTTGGAACTGCAACTCGAGGCCGGAGTTCCCGTCGCCCTTCCAATCAACCGTTCCCACCACCGACTGAGCGAGGCGGCCGACTGGAACGACACGCTGGGTCTCGGGCACCAGGTTGATACCAGGAAGGGCGAGTTTGGTTATCGATGCAGCCGTGGCGTCCGACACGCGGTGGGCCAAGTAGATGAAGCCGGCATGTTGCGCGAGCTTGACCTCAAGATCGGTCGCCGGTAGCTGCAGGATGGGCGCCAGAGCGAGCGCCGTATGGGAAAGGTCCTTGATCAGCCAATGGTCGGCCACCACAGTTTGGCGTGTCACCGTTTCGGCCAGGATGTCTGCGTTTCGGTCGTAAATGGAACCCCGGGTGGGAGTTGCGGCCACCGTTTGCACCGTCTGCTGCTTGGAGAGCGTGGCGTAGTGGGCGTGCCCAAACCCTTGGACCTGCACCAGCCGAAACACCATGGCACCGAAGATCAGCACGAGGAGCACGCGAAATGCCCGTGTACGACGGTCGAGCAGAACTGCCGGGCTCATGGTGCCTCCTTCAGTGCCCGGCCGTCGCCGAGGTTGGTGCCGAGGTTGGTGCCGAGGTTGGTGCCGAGGCTGGTGGTGCAGATGCGCCAACGTGAGCCGCAGTGCCTGCTACTGGTGCATGTGGGCTCGGAACTCCGGCGGCGCCAGCCGCAGACGACGGAGGGGCAGTCGTCGCTGGGCCGGCAGCCGCCGAGACCGGGGTGCTCTTGGTTGGAGCGGGAACTGGTGATGGAGCAGATGCCGCGGCATGACTTGACGAAGGCACAGGAGCGGCGGCAATGACAGGCTCGGGCAACGCCACATTCAGCGGCACCTGTGGAAGATCGACCACCTGAGCAGGGGCCGTGAGGCCGAGTTGGATGCCTCGGGCAACCACCCGAGAAGGAGCGGCAAGTTGTGCCACGGTAGAGGCCAGAGTCTTCTGGGTGGCAGTGGCCGCATCAACTTCGACCTGGAGATGGGCGAGACGGACCTGGCTTTGGGTCACGAAGGCATCGCCGACAACAACGGCCAGCAGACTGGTGACAATCATGCCTGCCGACAGCCAAAGCTGGTGACGCCCGGTCCGGCGGAATCGGAACGGTCGTTTCTTCTCGGGTTCGAAGACACGAAGCGGTGGTCGACGAGGAGCTGGTCGAGGTGTTGGGCGACCGGCAGGACGCCGAGCTGGAGCGGTAGCCAAGGCCATCAGGCGACCTCACCATTGCCAGTTCCGTGAGATGCCGAACGAGGCAGTCGCTCGACCACACGAAGCCTGGCCGCTTCGGCACGATGGTTCTGCTCGACCTCAGCTTCCGTGGGACGACGAGAACCTCGAGAGACCAAGCGATACTGAGGGTCCGCCCCGCACACGCAAGGAAGCGCTGGCGGACAGTGGCAGTCGTCGGTTACCGCCCGAGTGAACGTCGTCTTCACCAGCCGGTCTTCGCCGGAGTGGTAGGAGATGACGACACATCGTCCGCCTGGACGAAGCAACTCCAAGGCAGCGTCGAGCCCGGTCTGGAGTTGGTCTAACTCCTCGTTCACTGCGATGCGGATGGCTTGGAACACACGTCGGGCCGGGTGACCACCCGTCCTGCGCGTTGCGGCCGGAATGGCGGCCCGCACGACGTCGGCCAACTCTCCCGTGGTGGCAATGGGCCTAGCGCTGATGATGGCTCGCGCTATGCGGCGGGCAAAGCGAGTCTCACCGTTATCGGCGAACAACTGCACCATGGTGTCCTCATCGGCACTGTTCACGATGTCGGCCGCAGTGTGGCCGACAGTCGGGTCCATACGCATGTCGAGGGGTGCGTCGCGGCGATAGGAGAATCCCCGGTCCGCCGTGTCGAGTTGCGGGGAGCTCACACCAAGGTCGAAAAGGACTCCCGACAAACCTCGCTGAGCATCGGGAACCCCGAGATCATCTTGAACCGAGCGAACCACCTCGGCGAGCGAATCGAACCGGGCCCGACGAACGATGGCCCGGGAGCCATACGGCTGGAGTGCAGCAGATGCGGCACTGATCGCCATCGGGTCGCGATCGATTCCCAGCACGCTGATTCCCGGGGCAGCATCGAGCAGGAGCTGAGTGTGGCCAGCCCCGCCCAGGGTGGCATCGAGGATCAGGCCAGTGGGAACTCCGGAGAGCAGATCGACCACTTCGTTCGCCATGACGGGCTCATGAGAAAAGGCCTGGTTCATCCGCAGTCCCTCGACCGGCACCTGACGTGCGGGTGGAGTGCCGCGACGGGGCGCCTGGAAGGAGGCGGAGGAGGATTCTTCCAGTTGACCGATCGAGGGACTGCGCATGGGCCAGACGCGCTCAATATGGACATCGTGCCGAGCTGCAGCAGCACGTCCTGAGGCCAATGGGGACAGACGGGGCAGTGCAGCGGGATGACCGACCCGCTCGGCGAGTTCGAGTGCAGATATCGCATGCTCCGACGTGGAGATCCGGCGTATGGCGACGATTCCAGATGTCGAACTGGCGGTGCAGAGATCATCACGCTGCTGGTCGCTGGTCGCATCGACCAGGTAGGGGCGTGGCGCTGACCCATCGGCAACAGAGACAAGGTCCGTAGCGCCTCGATAGGCGCGGGAACCAGCCGACTGACGACGGTTCCAGGCAGAAGACCCGTGACGGACGAGGTGGAGTCGCACGGCGCCACTCAGCCGTCGTCGCCCTGGGTCAGACGAGCTTCCTCGGGGAGGACCTTCTCGTCCCACATCTGACGGTTCCAGAGTTCCACCCTGTCGATCGCTCCGAGAACCAGTACCTCGGAGTCCAGAGCGGCGTACTCGCGCAGCCGAGTCGGAATGAACATTCGACCTTGCCGGTCGACTTCCAACGGATGAGAACTCGAGGCCCACAGGCGAGCCAGGTTGCGATCGCTCCGACTTGTCGCCGCCTTCTCCAGCATGGCGTCCATCTGAACCTCGAACTGCTCCGGCGTCCACAGCGAGAGACAGCCGTCCTGCTCGGGAGCGAGATACCCGCCGTGCTCGAAATGGGCGCGGAACTTCGAGGGCAGGATCACTCGTCCCTTTTCGTCGAGCGTGTGCTCGTGTCTGCCGAAGAACCGCGCCACTTGACCTTGCTCCCACAACGCTCCCCGTTGCGCCCGGGGGAATCCGTCTGCCCGGATTCCCTCCCCTTCGCGCCACTGCGCTCCACCGTACTCCCCTACTCCCCACTCGTCAACCATCTCGCCCCACTGCACTCCAACGTGTGACAAAGGTCACTTCTGCCCACAATCGAGCAGCCCTGAAGCACGAAATCCCTGTTCAGAGGGAGTTACGTCTGGATTCCGTTTGGCACCACTGGCGTACGCGAAGGTTCAGTTCCGCCTGACGATCGACAAACGAGTGCCGGGCGGCCTCCACTACGCCCCACGTGAGGTGCCCCACGTTCCTCATCGACGCCGTCCACGGTCGGGGCGGCTGGAGCGAGTGAGGGGTTGAGGAGTGGGTGACGGCTGGGGATGTTTGACGTGGACGTCAGTGACGATTGGCTCCGGGACACCCCAGCGGGGGTCTGCGAAGCCACACACGAACTACAGGCGTATCGAGTTCACGCTTCCGTCGGGGCTAGTCCAACGTCAGGAGACGGTGGATCACCGCTGCCTCGACCGCAGCGCCAATCGACGCTTCGTCGTCCTCGTCGGGTCGGCCCATGTGCTGTGTGGAGATGGCCCCGTCGGATGTCTCGTCGAGGACAGTGGAGGCATCGAGTAGATCACCCACCCCTACGGCGACGCTGGACAGCTCCTCGATGGCCGACGCACGTTCGACAGGATCAGCGACAAGTACGTCGATCAATGCGGTGGGATTCCATCGGACGACGCACGCTCCGTGAAACCAGGCACCATGGCGAGAGCGTCGCTGCGCCAGGCCGACCAATTTGCGACCGTCGTTCACCGTCACCTCGCCCAGGCCGACGCCGGCAAAGCAGATCGCAGACGCCCACGTCGATCTCCCCGGATGATCCACGACCGTTCGAGCCACTCGCAGCCCATCTCCTACTTCAGGCCCAAGAACGTCGGCGAGGGCGGATCGCCAGATGGACCCCAGCCAATCGAATGACCGAGTGACATCGTCACACCAGAGTTGGTCGCCAGTCGGTATCCACACATCGATCCAGACGGGGTCGTGACGTGTCACCACCACTGCCCCACCGCCAGACCGACGGCGCACGATGTCCACGCCGACGGCGCGTGCGACCTCAGGACTGATATCAGTACCGAACTGCGTAGAGCCAAGAACCACCGCGGGGCGGACCGGTCGACAGAGGGCAACGGCCCGGCATTCGGGTGCATCGACGAGCGCCGGCCATGAAGCATGCAGATCTTCAGCCGTCGCTGTCCGCTCTTCGAGACGCCAGCGATCAGCCACGATCACAGTTTGTCAGTCCTGTTCCCCTCTACGGATCAGAACCGATCGGCCCTGCTTCAGGCGGAGAGTTGGGTTCCCGTCCCGACTCTCGTTCCGAGGAACTCGCTCCATTCCTGGCGGGCATGACCGCACAGGGCAAGGATCTCCACCCGATGGCGAGGGGCCACAGGCGGGCGTCGAAGCGCCATCCCGGCGTCGTGGGGAAGCCTGTCTTCCTTGCGAGAGTTACACCGACGGCACGCGGCTACGACGTTCTCCCAGGTGTGAGGCCCTCCTTTGGACCTTGGGACGACGTGGTCCAAGTTCTCGGCCGCCTGGTCGCAGTACTGGCAGCGACCGCCATCGCGAGCGAACACCGTACGGCGATTGACGGCAACCGTCGCGGCGTGTGGCACACGAACATATCGGGCCAGGCGCACGATCGAAGGTTCGGGAATCTCTACGCGCTCAGCTCGAAAAACCCGATCGGTGGCGTGGATCACCTCGGCCTTGTCGGTCAGAACAAGCAGGAGGGCACGCCGGGAAGGCACGATCCCGAGCGGTTCGAATGAGGCGTTGAGCACCAGAGTGCGACTTGTCGGCCCTGCGCTACCCTGCCCCACCGGCTGCCCCATCTGTCCGGATCAGTCCTTGGTGCCCGAAGCTCGACCTAGTAGCGGCTGCGTCGTCCGGCACCATTCGAGGAAGGTGAGGAAGTCGGACACGCTGGGCGGTGCCTCAGGGTCGCCGTAGGCAGTCACCATGCGGAACTCCCACAAGTGGCCATCGGGCAGTGGAAGCCGTGGCGGGGTCCGCCACCATCCCCGTGGCGCCATGCGCACCCCCAACCCGGCGGCAGTGCGCCACAGGTGTGGTCGCACCAGTACGGCCAGGGCCAGACCGACCAGGCCACCCGCCAGACGTGGCGACTTGGGGCCGGTCACCGGGACCCCGCCGACGAGGAACGCTCTCGATCCGTCGAGACGGACTCGGTCACGCCACGCACAGGTGCTCCCACCCGGGCCACGGTACTCACACCCGACGGTGCAGGTGACGGAAGTGCATCCGAACCCGTGGTTTGCTCAGTTGCGAGGCGCATACGGGCCACTGCGGCAGCACCAACCAGAGGGCCTGCATCCCCGAGCCCGGCTGGGACGATGCGGGTAGGACGGGCGAACTCGAGCCCGCACCTAAGGGACACTTCATCTTGGGCGGCCCGAAAGAACGGTTCGCCAAAGCCGAGTGCCACCGATCCGGCCACGAGCGCAAGTTGCAGATCGAGCAAGCTGGCTACTGACGCCACAGCCCGCCCGACCAGCGTGCCGCACCGGCGCCGCATCGCCTCGTCTGCTTCGGCCGCCGGCCGACCGGTAATGGCGGCTATCGCCGGGCCCGATGCTTCTGCCTCGAGGCATCCCCGCCCGCCGCATGCACAAGGGCGCCCGTCGGGCTCGACGACGACGTGACCGATATGACCTGCATTCCCACCTGATCCGTCGAGCAGTCGACCATCCAACACCACACCTCCGCCCACCCCGGTGGAGACCACCATGGCCAGATAGTCCCTCGATCCCTGAGCCCCGCCCACCCAACCCTCTCCCAGGGCAAGGGCCTTGGCGTCATTGTCGACCGCCATCGGCAACCCGGTCAGATCGGCCAGTCGCTCTCCAAGTGGAAACTCTCGCCACGCCGGGATGTTGAGTGGCGAGACGTGCGCGCCGCCCGCGGCCATTGGCCCACCGCAACCCACACCGCCCATGTCGGGCATCGCCACGACACCACCGACTGACTCGTCCATCACCATGGTTACCGCAGCAGCCAGAGGAGCGAAGACGGCCTCGGCATCCAATGATGCCGGAGTGTCCACCCGGCGACGTCCGCTCAAGGTGCCGTCAGGTCCGACGAGGGCGACTTCCATTTTTGTTCCGCCGACATCGACGGCGAGAACCCACCCGTCGTACATCAGGTCATCGGACACGAGACCACCTTTGGACACCGCAGGGAGTCAGGGCTCATCCGTCCATGCAGCACGGCCGCCGATGGACATCAGTGACATCCAGCCGAACCGCAACTCTCTGGCGAGTTGCAACCGTTGGGCGAGCTGCACCTCTGGCTCGTCTCAATCCTCTCGGTTGAAACGACCACGGATCCAATCACGCCGATCGTGGGCCGGATTTGCCGTTGCCCGAGAGTGAAAGGACCGAGAGATGTCATCGATCCCCGCTTTGCCCATGCGTCGGGCATTGTTGGCGAAGACCACACCCGACAAGAACATGACCACCACGCCGACGAAACCGAGGGCAAGGCTCGAGGCGAAGGTGAAGAACATGAACACGAGGGCTGCAACAAACACGAGTGCCGACCACACGCAGTACCTACCGGCATGCCGGTAGACCGTCTCCGAGCGAACCCGCTCGGCGAAATCGGGATCCTGCTGATAGAGCGACTGCTCCAACTCGTGGAGGATTCGCTGTTCGTGCTCAGAGAGCGGCACCGTACCTACCCCTCCACCAGTCTTCAGATCGGTCGAATCCCACCGGACCATCCTCGCGCACGGAACCATGCAGTGCATGGCGCCGAGATGAACATTAGGTGCATGCCTCTTGACTTGCTTTCTAGACGCACTCTACCGCGAGACCGGCTGATTCGACCACAACCGATTCAGGGCTTCACTTGCAGCAGAACCTGCTGGTCGACTGGCCATCTCTTCATGACGAAATGTTCGCTCCACTCCTGGTCCCCGTGTGGATGGCTCCTCAGGATTGGGGTGCCGCACGCCCGTCTTCCTCCGGATCGGCCGACGTGCTCGGGCCCCATTGGGCATCACCCTTCCGACGCACCTTGATCCCGTCGGGAGTCACGAGGGAAGCAGGACCGACAGCTCCCCCGCCATAGCGATGACGTATGGCGTCCATCGAGGAAGTCACCGATTCCCACGAGGTCTGCAAGCGTGCGGCTTCGGCGGCCACGGGAAGCGCGGAGGCGCGGCGTTCCGACCCTTCACGATCCCCATTGGCCTGTGTCACATCACCGACCTCTGTGGCACCAACCCCTTGCCCATCAGACGATTCGGACAGGTTGAGCCGCAGTTGGGTGGCACCACCTGTGGCAACGAGGCCGGACAGGCTCACACCAAGCAGCCGCACGCCCTGGGTGCGCTCCACACCGTCGAGCAGCGCAGCCGCCACCACGGCAATGGCTGGAGTGGCATCGACGGGGCCATCGAGCGTGTGGGATCGAGTGATTTGATGAAAGTCGGCGAATCGCAGCTTCACCGTGATCGTGCGAGCCATCCGGTCAGCAGACCGCAAGGCCGCACCTGATGCATCGACCATCCGCTGGAGACGTTGATGGAGGTGATCGTGCGACCAGAGGTCAGTGGCAAAGGTCTCCTCGTGACCTATCGATTTCGCCTCGTGCTCGGGAACCACCGGTCGATCGTCGACCCCTCGAGCCAACGCCGACAGGTGCCTACCCGCAGCTACGCCGAGGAACCTCTCGATCACATCCGAAGGGAACGCAGCCAGCTCGCCCACTGTGGTCACACCAATGGCGTTGAGTCGTTTCTCCGTGGCAGGTCCAATTCCCCAGAGGGCACGGATCGGAAGTGGATGCAAGAACGCCAGTTCCTCCTCGTGGCTGATGGCGACGACTCCGGGCCCGGGGGTGATCGCCGTTCGAGTCGCCACCGGCTTTGCGGCCTTCGATGCCAACTTGGCAATGAGTTTGGAGCGACCTATGCCCACCGAACACGCCAGACCGAGTTCACGCTGAACCTGGTCTCGGATGGCTCGGCCTATGGCTGAGCCGTCGCCGAACAGGTGGACTGTCCCGCTGACATCCAAGAATGCCTCGTCAAGGGCAATCCCCTCGACGAGAGGGGTGAACGCCGTCAAGACCGCGTGAAGCCGTCGGCTCTCCTCCTCGTAGCGGTGATAGCGGCCAGCGACGAAGACTGCGTCGGGACAGCGACGTCGGGCAACCGAAGACGGCATCGCCGAATGAATTCCGAACTGCCTGGCCTCGTAAGTGCATGCGGCCACCACCCCGCGGCCCCCGCTGCCTCCAACGATGACCGGACGCCCTGACAATCCGGGATCATCGAGTACCTCGACCGAAGCAAAGAAGGCGTCCATGTCCACGTGAAGGATCACCCGAGAGGAACTCGGCGAACCTCCTCCGCGACGCATGGTCAACCGCCTAGGCGGATTCGCCGGAACCCCTCAGCGTGGGCAACTCCAGCTTGACGGCCAGCATCCTCAGCGGCCAATCGCACTGCTTGGGCCGCCCATTCCTGCCCATCGGGGAACTGACTGCCATGACAGCCAACGGCCTCGCCCTTTTGGTCGACGGTTTTCGTGATGTCCACCCAAACATCGGGCTCCAACGTGCCGCTCAAGAGAACCGTCTCCACCTGATGCGGTGGTCCAGCCTCGGGAAAATACAGCGGCATAGCGGCCGCCGGAGCGACGGCATCCAGCGCAGCCATCCCCACGACTCGATGATCGCGATGATTGAAATAGTCCTGCCCGAAGAACACCGACGTCGGGTCCGGACAGAAGACCACCTCGGGGCGCAGCCTCCGAACAATTCCCACCAAAAGGGCTCGGAACCACGCCTCGTCAGCGACGTCGCCGTCGGCGATTCCCAAGAGTTCTTGTCCAGTCAAACCCAACACGCCCGCTGCTGCGGCAGCCTCGTTCGCCCGCAATTCGATCAATGCGTCAGGCGCTGCATTGGGGTCGGTGGTGCCCTTTCCCCCATCGGTACAGATCACGCTGTGCACGGCACACCCAGCCTCCGCCCAAGCAGCAAGCGTTCCACCACAGGCAACATCGGGATCATCGGGATGCGCATAGATAGCCAGCGCTCGCTTGGGAACATCAGCGAAGATCTCGGCCACCGATCAGCCCTCAGGTCGCTTCGGAGCGGTCGTCTTGTCCAACAGGCCAACTTCACGCCGAAAGTCGTCAACGTCCTCGAAGCCCTTGTAGACGCTGGCGAAACGCAAGTACGCGACTTCGTCGACGACACGCAGTCGCTCGAGCACCGCCAGGCCAACCTGCTCTGACGTGGTCTCCCACCCTTCATACCGCAGCTCGTCCTCGATCTCCCGAGCCAGGACCTCAAGCTGCGCATCTGACACAGGGCGATTCTTGGTGGCCGATCGCAGTCCGTCGATCAACTTGGCGAGGTCGAAAGGCTGACGAAGTCCGGACCGCTTCACCACGATCAACGGGATCTCGTCGATGCGCTCAAAAGTGTTGTAGCGACGTCCACAGCCAAGGCACTCCCGCCGACGACGAATGGACGCGCCCTCTTCGGCTGTCCTGGAATCGACAACTCGGTCATCATCAGCAAGGCACCAAGGGCAGCGCACGCTGTGGAGGCTACTTGTCGCCCGAGCCCTCACCTGTGGCAACCCCTGACGAGCCGCCTGAGGACCGACACCTGGAACTCCCTCAGGAAGAGATCTCATCAATGTGACCATGGGCCCACGCAGCCCTGTGAGACCAGCATCTACCGGCCCGAAAAGGCCATCACGTCCAATCAGGGAAGCGTCAACTGCTCGCCTGGAACAACCTGGTAGGTGCCGAGTTCCGCAGCCAGCTTGTTGACAATAGGACGGGGGTCACCCGAGGGATCCAGGCGCTCGGCGATCGACCACAGGCTGTCCCCGGGTCGCACCGTGTAGCTGCCACCAGCTGCGGTGGCCGCCGAGGCAGATCCGGTGACGTGGGAGGTGCCACCGGATCCACCTAGCGGAAGAGCGAGCATCACGAGGCCAAGGCCCAAGAGGGCCAAGAGCGTCCGGCGGCGGCGCACCTCGGGTGACACTCGACGAGGAGCAACACGAGGAGCCGGTGCGAGCCCTGCGGCCTCGGCTGGCCTGCGGTCCCCCGCATGTCGGCGGCGTCCGCCATGGACAAGCCTCAACTCGGGGCGAGGGGGCTCGACCTCTTCAATGTGCTCTGGATGGGCTGCTGTGAGAAGCGCTGTCATCGGTACTGCCTCCTGTGTCGTGCGTGAACGGTGCTGTCCGCAGCCTTCCGGCGCCTCGTTGAGGACGTCTTCGGATACGAACAGGCGTTCGTTCTGGAGACATACCATCACGAACACCTGTTCGTTGTCAACGCTAAATCCGAACAGATGTTTGCTTATCGAGGTCCTGGGGGCTACGTTCATGCAAACAGACGTTCGCATGAGGATGTGACAGAGCCCAATTCCCTCCACCACTCGGGTCTGCGGTACTTGAGTTCCTCACCCGATCGACACAGTCCGACCACCCCGACATCCACCGAATCGAATACCGAGGAGACAGAGTTATGGCCCAGGTGCTCAGCCCGAAGCGCAAGGAGATCCTCGACTGCATCTCCGAATCCGTACGGGGGCGGGGCTATCCCCCATCCGTCCGTGAGATCGGAGTGGCCGTCGGCCTCACCTCGTCCTCAACCGTGCACGCCCACCTTGCCGTCCTACAGCGAGAGGGCTACTTGCGACGGGACCCAACGAAACCACGGGCCATCGAAGTCTGTTACGACCCTTCATCGAAGGTGATCGCCGATGCCCGGCCGATTCGCCATGTCCCGCTGGTCGGTGATGTCGCAGCCGGCACCGGCGTGTTGGCGCAGGAGAACATCGAAGAGCTCTATCCCCTGCCCGAAGACTTCACCGGCACGGGATCACTCTTCATGCTCCGGGTACGAGGTGACTCGATGATTGACGCGGGGATCGTCGAAGGCGACTACGTAGTGGTCCGCCAGCAGTCGGACGCCGAACAGGGTGACATCGTGATCGCAGGGATCCCCGGTGACGAGGCGACAGTGAAGACCTTCGGCACCAATGACGGCAAGGTGGTCCTCACTCCAGCCAATCCGAGGCTTGTGCCGATGGTATTCGAGCCTGACGAGGTCACCATCTTCGGCAAGGTCGTCACCGTGATGCGACGCCTCTGACCGTCAGGCGGACCGACAAGCACCATCCGTGGGGTGGTGATCCATCGGGTAGGGATCGTCCTGGCCCGATCTGTTCATCACCGATCTGTTCGGCACCGGTCGGCCCAACTGGCTGCTGTCAGGCCTGCGGCGTTGCCGCCTCGATGGCGGCCATATCTGGATACCTGTCTCCGGCTGCTGCTCCTGGCGGGAAGGCGGCATCCAGCACATCGAGGTCACCTTCGGTCAAGACAACATCGGAGGCGCTGGCGTTCTCTTCGAGGCGTGTGACCCGCTTGGTCCCCGGAATGGGAACGACGTCATCCCCGCGAGACAGCACCCAAGCCAACGCCAACTGCGCCGGAGTGCATCCTCTCCCGTCTGCCATCGTGCGCACCTGCTCCATCAGTGCCAAGTTGTGCTCGAGGTTGTCTCCGCTGAAGCGAGGGAGGAACTTCCGGAAGTCACCAGCGCCGAAGTCGTCCGGTGACGTCAATCCACCCGTGAGGAATCCCCGACCGAGAGGGCTGTAAGCGACGATGCCGACACCCAGGGCACGGGCCGTCGGCACAACGTCGACCTCTAGGTCGCGACTCCACAGTGACCATTCGGTCTGGAGCGCAGCAATGGGATGAGTGGCTACCGCCCGCCGCAGCGTGTCCGGCGCTGCCTCGGAAAGACCGAGGTGGCGAACCTTTCCTTCGGCTACGAGTTCAGCCATAGCCCCGACGGTCTCCTCGATGGGGACGGTCGGATCACTGCGATGTTGGTAGTAGAGGTCGATGTGCTCGACACCCAACCGGCGCAACGAGTCTTCGCATGCCTGGCGGACATAGGTGGCATCACCCCGGATTGCCCGATTGGCGGGATCAGCTGTACGCACCACACCGAACTTGGTCGCCAACACCACGTCGTCGCGTCGGGATGCGATGGCTCGACCCACCAACTCTTCGTTGGTGTGAGGCCCATACATGTCGGCTGTGTCGAGGAAATTGATCCCCAGATCGAGCGCCCGGTGGATCGTGGCGATCGACTCGCCTTCATCGCCGATGCCGTAGAACTCGCTCATCCCCATACAGCCAAGCCCTTGGGAGGACACGGCGAGACCAGAAGTTCCGAGCATGCGTGTAGTGATCATGGAATCGACCGTAGTCGCATCACCTGGTGACCATGCAGGGTCCACCGACCATGCACCGCGTCACAAGGCGACCTCAGTGTGCGCCCTGAAGAAGCCCGGAGAGCACGTCAGCGACCCGGGTGAGTTGACTGGCATCGACATGCTCGCCCGGGGTGTGGGCACACAGAGGATCGCCGGGCCCAAAGTTTGCCGCCGGGATTCCGTGCTCCCAGAACGAGGCAACATCGGTCCAACCCACCTTGGCTCGGGGTGCCTCACCCGACGCATCCACCAGTCCAGACAGGAGCGGATGGTCAAGTGATGGGGGTGCCGCTGTGGCGGCTTCGATCAGCTCCCACCGATCGTCTGCCTCGATCCATGGGTCCAGGAGGTCACGGACTGCAGCCTCGGCTTCTTTGGCGCTGCGATCGGGAGCAAACCGATGATTGAGCACGATGGCGGCATGATCCGGCACCACATTGCCGGCCACGCCGCCTTCAACAGACACCACCTGGAGCTGTTCCGCGTATTCGCATCCATCCAACACCGGGCGTCGCACCTCGAACGAGGCCACCGCGGCGAGCAGAGGTGCCAGTCGATGAATGGCGTTGCGGCCCACATGAGGTCGGGCGGTGTGTGCCCGACTACCAACCAGCGAAAGGCGGATCCGGAGCGCCCCCTGGCAACCGGCCTCGACATGGCCCCCCGTGGGCTCGCCAAGGATGGCTGCATCGCCGACGAGCAAGTCGGGACGATCCCTCCAGAGGTGGCGAAGGCCATTGTGCTCTTGTGCGACCTCTTCGCCTACGTAGAAGACCCATGTCACATCGACGGCGGGATCAGGGATCCCCGCGGCCAGATGCAAGAAGACGGCGAGCCCACCCTTCATGTCCGCGGCACCCACGCCGTAGAGCGTGGTGCCTTCGATCCTCGGCACGTCGTTCCCCTCGGCAGCGGGCACCGTATCTAGATGTCCGGCAAGGACAACACGATGGCTCCGGCCGAGATCGGTCCGGGCAATGACGTTGTCCCCCACCCGCTCGACTTCGAGCCAGGGACATCGTCGTAGGGCGTCCTCGACGGCATCGGCCAACAGCACTTCAGCGTGGCTCACCGAGGGAATCCCGACGAGCGCCGTGGCGAGACCGAGGAGGCCGTCAGGCATGCCTTCGATCACGGCCATGCCGAGCACGTCGGTCACACCGAGACTCCGTGCTCCCGGAGGACGTCGTTGAGTTGGGCCTTGTCGTGGCGCTGACCTTCGGTCAGATGCTTGAGGACGAGTACGCATGGCAGGTAGAACTCACCGCCGGGAAACTCCCGCTTGCGCGATGCCTGGACTGCCACGGACCACGGTGGGACATGTCCACGCCCCAACTCAGCACCGGTCTCGGCGTCGATGACCGGGATCGAAGGGTTCAAGATCGTTCCCTCGCCCAACACCGAACCTCGGCCCACTCGGGCACCCTGCGTGATCATGCAGCGGCTGCCGATCATGACCTCATCCTCGATGACGACGGGGGCCGCTTGGGCGGGCTCGAGCACACCGCCAATTCCCACACCGCCAGACAAGTGCACGTCCCGACCGATCTGCGCACAGGAGCCGACGGTGGCCCAGGTGTCCACCATGGTCCCCTCCCCCACCCGGGCACCGATATTGACGTAACTGGGCATGCAGATGACTCCTGGAGCCAGGTACGAACCCCAACGGGCCGATGCCCCAGGGACCACTCGAACGCCCGCTGCCGCAAAGTCCTTCTTGAGGGGGAGCTTGTCGGCGTACTCGAACGGCCCGACCTCGATGGTCTCCATGGATCGCAGCCGGAAGAGGAGCAACACGGCGTGCTTCAACCACTGATGCACGATGACGTCGTCGGTCGTGGGGTCGATCTCGGCAATCCGAGCCTCCCCACTATCAAGGAGGTCGATGGCCTCGGTGACCGTAGCCAGGGCGTCGGTGTCGTTCGGTCCGAGATCGCCTGCTCGGGCCCACAGGGCTTCGATTGCTGTTTCGAGGTCTGCCATGGCCAGGAACCCTACCGCCACCACCGCTTCGCTCATGGCGTTGGCGGGTGCCAAGACATCAGGGCACCCGAGATCGACCCCGGCCTTCATCGGGGCCGGGGTCGCTCACCCTTCAAAACTCAAGCGCCCAGACGTTCGGCCACGAGTGCCAACCGGTCCATCGGCTGAACTACGGCGATACGGACGAATCCGTCACCCCCAGCTCCGTAGATCTCTCCGGGGCTGACCAACATCCCACACGTCTTGGCCAAGTAGTCACACAGCGCCCAGCCGTCGTCGAAGCGAGACGGCACGGGGACCCAGAGATAGAACCCGCCGGCCGGAACCTCGGCAGGGAGACCCGCCTGAGTCAGCACGCCGGCGAGGAATGCCAAGCGCTCGGCATACGCCGCTCGCTGCAGGTCGACATGGGCATCGTCATCAAAGGCTGCCGCAGCACCTGCTTGCACCGGCCCAGGCACCATGAAGCCGGCATGGCGACGCACGTCGAGGAGGTAGCCGACCAGGTCAGCGTCTCCGGCATAAAAGCCAGCTCGCACACCAGCCAGGTTCGACCGTTTCGACAGCGAATGCACCGCAACGACGCCGGTCGTGCCCGACTCGAGGATCGTCCTCGGCCGGTCGTCCCAGGTGAACTCGGCATAGCACTCGTCGCTCAGGACGGGCACGCCCTGAGTCCGGCCCCACGTGGCTGCGGCGTCGAGGTCACTCAGCCTGCCGGTGGGATTGGACGGTGAGTTCACCCAGAGCGCCAGGGCGCGGGCTGCATCATCAGGATCGATTGCGGCCAGATTGAGGCCTCCTCCAGGAAGCTCCGGGACCAGCACGGAGCGACAGCCGGCAAGCGTCGCCCCCATGGCGTAGGTCGGATAGGCGACCGCCGGCGAGAGCACGGTGTCACGGTCCGGAGTGCGAAGTCGAAGGAACTGCGCCGTGGTGGCCACGAACTCCTTGGTTCCCACGCACGCAGCCAACTCCGTGTCCGGATCGATCGTCACCCCGAAGCGGCGGGCCAGCCACCCAGCACTGGCCCGACGGAAGTCAGGCGATCCCGGAGATGTCGGGTAGCCACGTTCGGTGCCCGACGAGGCCATGGCACGCAGCACCATCGCAGGCGGCGGGTCGTAGGGAGTCCCGATGGAGCAGTCCACCAGGCCGCCAGCCTCACGAAAACGCTCGGTGGCTGTGGCTTTGGCCCCGTTCAAGCGCTCGTAGGGATAGGGCGGCGGAGCAAAGCCACCCGGGGTCGGGCTCATGAGGCTACGAACTCTGCGAACCGGGCCTTGCCGGCCTCGTCCAGTACGACGTGGAGCCTGGTGGCGGCATCTCCGGCCTCCTCACCCACGATCTCACCTTCACGGTGGACGGCGGCCAAGACATCGCCTCGGGCCCAGGGGATGACGAGCTCGACCACGCGGTCGCCGGCTCTCAGTCGATCTCCAACGGTTCCGAGGAGCTCTTCGATTCCCTCTCCCGTTCGGGCCGACACCAGCACCGAACCTGGATGGGCAGTCAGGAGCCGTCGAACATCTTCCATGGCACCCTCGTCATCTTCGACCAGGGCGTCGGCCTTGTTCACCACCAGAAGCTCGGGGAGATCGGTGGCACCGATCTCCCCCAGGACGGCATGCACAGCTGCGATCTGGCCCTCGAGATCAGGGGCCGAGCCGTCGACGACGTGCACGATCAGATCTGATTCGAGTACCACTTCCAAGGTCGAGCGGAACGCTTCGACCACCTGGTGGGGCAGCTTGCGCACGAAACCGACGGTGTCCGTCAAAAGGACTGTCTCGCCACCGGGGAGTGCGAATGCTCGGGTCCGGGGATCGAGCGTGGAGAAGAGGCGGTTCTCCACCAACACATCGGCATCACAGAGTCGGTTGAGGATCGTCGACTTGCCAGCATTGGTGTAACCGACCAGGGAGACGGTGCGCTGACGGCCTCGCTGACGGCCTCGTCGCTGGACTCGGCGAGTGCGATCCAACTGGCGCAGATCGGCCTCCAACCGGGTCATACGTCGCACCAGGCGGCGTCGGTCCACCTCAAGCTGCGTCTCACCCGGTCCCCTGGTGCCGATACCACCAGCCTGCTGGCTGAGCGAATGACCTCGGCCACGAAGTCGGGGAAGTCGATAACGAAGCAGCGCCAGTTCGACCTGTGCCCGGCCTTCGGGAGTACGGGCATTCTGGGCGAAAATGTCGAGGATGACCGCGGTGCGGTCGATGGCCGTGCGACCCAGGATCTTCTCCAGATTGCGCTGCTGCGCCGGGGACAGATCATCATCGAAGACCACGGTGTCTGCATCCACCTCCAGGCAGATGGCCACGAGCTCTTCGGCTTTGCCCCGACCTAGGTAGGTTGCCGGGTCCGGCGCTTGGCGACGCTGGACCATGCGGGCGGCCACATCCGCTCCGGCGGTATCGACCAGTAGGGCGAGTTCGTCAAGACCGGCATCGGTGGCGGCGGGGGTCGAATGCGGGAAGGTCACCCCCACCAAGACGATGCGCTCCCGGAACTCTCGCGAGATCAGCGTGTCGGTAAACGCCGATTCGGTCGGACTCATACCTCGATCCCCAGATCGTCGACCTCGATGACGATCTCACCCACGCGTCGGATCGGTCCTCGCAGGCGAGCACGCACCGCATTATCGGGTTGAACCTCCACACTGACCGTGAGGTCCCCACCCGGGTTGTGCACCACCACCTCACGCCCCACGAGGCCCCAACTGTTGGCAGCGATGGCCGCGGCGACGCTGCCCGTCCCACATGCCTGGGTCTCCCCGACGCCGCGTTCGAACACCCGCATCGTCAGCGCATCCGGCTCGGGTCCCACACTCACGAACTCAACATTGATCCCACCGGCATGCACCTCTTGCAGATGGGCCCCAATGCCAGGAACGTCGATCTCTGATGGATCAGGGCCGAGCATGACCAGGTGGGGATTGCCTACATCGACGGTTCGCACACGACGATCACCAAAGGGTTGCGGCTGGTCAGGACCGACAGTCGCAACCCCCAGATCCACCGACGCCTCAGCCGTTCCTGGGCGCACTCCCTCGAAGTAGTCGATCACCTGCAGGCCGGCACCGGTGTCGACGGTGAACCATGGCGGAGTCACCAAACCGGCTTCGATCGCCGCCTGGGCCAGACACCGGATCCCGTTGCCACTCATTTCGGCTTCCAGGCCGTCGGCATTCTGCAGCACCATGCCGACGTCAGCCCCTGCCCAACCGGCAATCACTCGAATCACGCCGTCCGCACCGATACCGGTCCGGCGTTCGCATAGAGCACGCACGAGCGCGCCAGGGAGCGGCCCCGAGCCATGGGGGTCAATCAGCACGAGGAAGTCGTTGCCGGCACCGTGGTGCTTGGTGAAGCGGAGCGTGCTCATCATCGGATCCCCATCAGTCTCTCACCGGCTCAGCCGCTTCAGCACCCACCATGCCCAACACCACAGCGACCGGGTCTTCTCCCGGTTCCACCCAGCGGATCCGAGGATCACGGCGAAACCACGCTGTCTGCCGTCGAGCAAAGATGCGGGTGCGGCGCACGGCTTCATCCACAGCCTCATCGAGGGGAACGCCATCCTCGAGGTGTGTCAGCAGTTCGCGATATCCCAACGCCTGACGAGCGGTGCGGGCCAGACCTTGAGGACGAGCGGCCAAGGTCTGGACCTCGTGCAACAAGCCCGCAGTCATCATGGCGTTGAAGCGCTCGGCGATCCGATCCCGGCTCTCGTCTGGGTCCGGCGCCAGTCCCACCAGGTGCACCGGCGTGGGCGGGTAGCGCTCGAGTCCAGGGCCGAACGAAGAAAAGGGCTGACCGGCGCCCATGGTCACCTCGAGAGCCCGGACCACCCGTCGTTCGTTGGCTGGCTCCATCCGACCGGCCGCCACCGGGTCTAACTCCATGAGCCGACCGTGCAAACCAAGACACGCCGCACGTCGCTCATCGGTGTCCGGAGGCCCAGCACCATCGAGCTCTGCCCACAGTCGCTCCGCGACGTCAGGGTATCGACCGGGGAAGTGCAGGTCGTCGATCACCGATCGCAGGTAGAGGCCGGTGCCGCCCACCAGTAGTGCTCCGTGACCACGGGCGGCGATGCCGGACAACGCCTCTCGTGCTGCACGTTGGAAGCGGGTGACTGTGAACTCTTCGGACGGATCGGCCAGGTCGACCAAGTGATACGTCGCCTCGATCCGCTGTTCCAGCGTCGGCTTTGCCGTACCGATATCCATGCCGCGGTAGACAGCCATCGAGTCGACAGATACCAACTCCACCTCGGGGATCGCGCCCACCGCCGAGCCCATCTCGCTGGCCCGGCAGGCCACCTCGTGGGCCACCGAGGACTTTCCTGAAGCCGTCGGTCCCACGAGGGCGACGACCACGGATCAGCCGGCCTGGACGGGAATAAGCACCCGATGACGGGGCCGGGCCGTGACCGAGACGAGTTCGCCGGTCAGATGATGTCGGGCTGCCCCGGTGACCAACACCTCGGCATAGGAGCCCTCGGCGAGCGTCGGACCATCGGGACGAGCGAAGTGGACCAACTTGTTCTGCCCCGTCCTGCCCGTCAGTTGCGTCGGATCCCGCTTGGAAAGACCCTCCACCACGACCTCTTCGCGACGTCCTATCCGAGCCTCGTGCTTGCGCAGGGCCGAGCGCTCGACCACGGCTCGCAGTCGCTCCATGCGCTCAGTGACGACATCGGGATCGACGAAGTCTGCGACCATGTCCGCGGCCCGAGTGCCTGGCCGTGGGGAGAAGACGAACGTATACGCACTGTCGTACTCGGCCTCGGCTGCCACTTCGAGCGTCCGCTCGAGGTCGTCCTCGGTCTCCCCGGGGAAGCCGACGATCAGGTCGGTGGTGACGGCAAGGTCGGGCACCGCCGCACGAGCGGCAGCCAGGCGTTCCAAGTAGCGCTCGGCCGTGTAGCCGCGTCGCATGGAGGTGAGTATCCGATCGCTGCCCGACTGCAGGGGAAGGTGCAGGTGATTGCAGACCTCTGGCGTCTCGGCCATCGCATCGACCACGTCGCCTCGGAGGTCCTTTGGGTGGGGACTCGTGAAACGGACTCGCTGAATTCCCTCCACGGCCCCCGTCGCCCGAAGGAGCTGACCGAACAGCGGTGCCCGCTTCGTCAGGTCTCGGCCATAGGAGTTGACGTTCTGACCCAGCAGGGTGACCTCAGTGACGCCACGGGCCGCCAATGCCTCTACCTCTGCCACCAAGTCATCGATCGTTCTCGAGACCTCAGGACCACGCACGGCGGGCACGATGCAGTAGGCACAGGAGTTGTCGCAACCGGTCTGGATGGTCACCCAGGCGGCGTAGGGCAGGTCCCGCACGGCGGCCAGCGCTGCCGTTTGTTGATCATCGGCCCACACGGATCCACCGCCGCCCGCACCCTCGCTCTCGCCAGGTGGACCGTCGAGGAGTTCGACCAGGGGCCCTTCAACCGCAGCCCGGCGCAACAGCTCGGGAGCCGACGTGAGATTGTGCGTGCCAAAGACAACGTCGACGTGGCCAGCCCGTCGACGGATCGCTTCGCCATCCATCTGAGCGAGACACCCACCCACGGCGATCTGCATGTCGGGACGTTGGGCTCGGAGTTCCTTCAGATTGCCCAGATGGCCGTAGAGCTTGTTGTCGGCATTCTCTCGGATGCAGCAGGTGTTGAAGACCACCACGTCGGCTGATTCCAGATCTTCTGTGGCCACCAGGCCGTCGGCCACCAGGGCTCCGGCTAGGCGCTCGGAGTCGTGCTCGTTCATCTGACACCCGAAGGTGCGGATGTGAAACGTGCGGGGAGCGGCGCCGTCCGCTGGTTCGATGGTCACCCTGCCAGGATACGGCCCCGCCACACACCCAGACACCGGACATCACCACACCCGTGATTCAGGGGCACCTGGGGACAGCGGCACCCACGTTGAGGTGCTGGCCGTACCTCTGCTCAAGGGACGTCACACGAGCGGCCCCTGGGTCCACACTCCAGGTGTGCCCTCAGCCGGCCGAAGGGTGGGACACCTCGACCACGGTGTGGATGCCACCTCGCACCAGCCAGTCGGTGACGACGGTCATCGAACGCGGGGCGATGGCTGCAACCAGGTCGTCCAAGATTCGGTTGGTCATGTCCTCGTGGAAGCCACCTTCGTTGCGATAGCTCCAGAGATAGAGCTTGAGCGACTTGAGTTCGACCAGCGATGCGTCTGGTACGTAACTTATGCGCACGGTGGCGAAGTCCGGCTGACCGGTCAACGGACAGAGGCAGGTGAACTCTGGGGTGTCACAGGTAACCGTGTAGTCCCTACCCGGATGGGGATTGGGAACGGCCTGGAGGTCCTTGCTGGGCTGGGACGGCATGGTGGAGGACACTAGCGGTCTGCACAACTCGACCAGCCACTCCTCGATGCGTGTGGCTGCGCCTGGTCAGTCGTCTCGGTACAGGCCGCCCGATCCATCGCGGTCGACGATGAGCCCATCATGATCTGCGTGCAGATTGAGTACCTGCCCGGTTAAGCCCGCTTCAGCCATCGCTGCTTCACAGGCGGCCTGCACCTGGACGGCATCGATCCCTCGGCAGATGGCGAGCAGCGACGGCCCGGCTCCCGACCAGCACGATGCCAGTGCGCCGCCCGCCACCATGGCGGCCAGCAACTTCGGAGCGGCCGGGAACAGCGGGCTCCGATAGTCCTGGTGGAGTCGGTCCTCAGTCGCCTCGGGAATCAGCTTGCGACTGTCGGCGAGGCCGGCCAGCAGCAGGGCCATGCGGGACAGGTTGAATGCCGCGTTCTCCCGGGAGACCTCGGCCGGGAGCGCCTGGCGGGCCCGAGCCGTCGACAGAGTCATGTCCGGAACCATCACGACAAAGGCCAGACTCACGTCAAGCGGCATTCGAACGACTTGCACCCCGCCGCGCACCCTTGCTGCGGCCACCAATCCACCCACCATCGAGGCAGCGGCGTTGTCCGGATGACCGTCGACCGCAGCGGTCACGGCGAGGGGATCTTCGGCACCAGCAGCCGCTGCCGCAGCCACGGCCAGGGCTGCCGACGAGCCCAACCCACGCGAGATGGGGATCTGCGAGCGCACGGTGATGGCCAACTTGTCGGTGCCGGCCACGTCGATGGCCACCCGAGCGGCCAGGTGTGACGAGTCATCTGCGATGCCCTCGCCCTCACCCTCGGACCGGACGATCAGTCGCGAGGCGGGCTCCACCTCGACCTCAACGTAGCGATCAAGCGCCACGGCCAAGGTATCGAACCCTGGCCCGAGATTGGCCGACGAAGCAGGTACACGAGCACGCACGGTCCCACGGTAGCCCTCACTGCGAGCACGGAGCGGGACCGTCACGCACCGCCGAAGGGTCTCGATGGGATCACGTGGGTTGCACCGGAACCTTCAGCTGCCGTGCACCAGCCGCCACCACCAGTTCGGTTCAGCCACCGTGTCGGACAAGACGATCGGCACACCCTGGAACTCAGATCCGATGGCATAGAGCACGGTGCCGGCCACCGTCCCTGCCTTGCTGCCCGGCGCCACAGTGCGATAGCGGACCATCGAATGGACCGCTGTGCCTGGCCAACCCGGAAGGTGCGCCGCGGTGGATGTGACCACCGGAACAGGGTGTGATCGCCCTCCCCAGGTCGAGGCCACGGTACCGACCTGCTGATGAGCTGCGGCAACTTCAGCGTCCACCAGTCCCGCCTTTGCAGACTGCAGGAGCGACTCCACTACGGGTCGAGTGAACTTGTATGGATCGGCAATGACCAACTCGTCGTAAGGGATCGAGGTCGTCGTTGTGGTCGGTCCTGATCGTCGAGGCTCCGTCGTGGTAGTCGGGCCCGATGTCGTCGCCGTTGCCGCACCCGGTGGGGTCGGTGGCGTCGTCGTGGGGGTCGATCTCGGCCGGGTCGTTGTCGTTGTCGTGGGGAGTATCGGCGGCGGTGTGGGCTGGCCGAGGACGGCGACGATCACCAGGACCGATCGGCCGCTGACCATCCGGTTGGCAGCAAGGACCATGCACGCCCCGGCTTTGGAGGTGTAGCCCGACTTGATACCGATCACGCCGTTGACGCCAACCTCGGGGACCCGATTGTGGAGCGTTCCCACGGACGGGAAGGTAGTTGTCTGCATAGCCACGATCTCGGCGAAACTCGGAATGGCCATGCCTGCGGCCGATGCCCGCAGCACGTCGGCCGCAGTAGACACCGTGTGGGTGTCGTAGCCAGAAGCATCGGCGTAACTGGTTCCCGTCATGTCCAACGAGGCGGCCAGCGAGTTCATCTTCACAACAAAATCCCGAACGGTTCCGGCATCCCAAACGGCGAGGGCGAAGGCGGCGTCATTGGCCGACACGATCAGCATTGCTTCGAGCAGTTGCCGCTCCGACAGGGTCTCACCGAGGTAGATCGGCACACTGGACTCGTCGTGATGAACTTCAAAGTTGTACTCAGCCATGTCCAAAGGCGTGATGGTAATCATGGGCCCATCTTCCCCAGGAGCCAATGGATGATCCCGAAGGATCACCAACGCCGTGGTGATCTTGGTCAACGAGGCGATCGGCACCGAAGCCTCAGGGCCAGATTGTTCGGCCACTCCCAAGGCCGGCACGGCAATGGCACCTTGTCCCTGGCTAGGCCATGGGAGCACCGGGGCAGCCCCGGGAACCAGCATGGCGGCATCGGTGGTGGCTGCCGTGGTGAGCTGCCTGAGCGGCGCGTTGACACGTGCGATGCCCGCCCACAGTCCGATTCCGACTACAGCGACCGCTCCGAGGATCGCTCCACGAGCCCACCTGCTGCGACTGCTCCTAGCCGCATGGGCCCTCTTCTTGGGCCTAGTGCGACGAGACAACAGGCCAGGGGCTCCCGTGGCGAGCACCACCTCGGCGCCCGCTGATTGGATTTCCCCGAGGGCCACATCCGAACCGCCAGCCTCGTCCACTTCTGGTGAATCGAGTCCTAACGGCCCATCACCATCCGGAGTGACCATCCGACTAACCCGGTCGTCAGCGGGCGTCGAGCTCTTCAGGCGTCATCAGGACCGAGCGGGCCTTGGAGCCCTCCGACGGTCCAACGACACCTCGTCGCTCCATGAGATCCATCAACCGACCCGCACGGGCGAACCCGACCCGCAGCTTTCGCTGCAGCATGGAGGTCGAGCCCAGCTGGGAGCGCACCACGAGGTCAATGGCCTGCGTCAGCAGCTCGTCGCCGTCATCGTCATCCCCAGAACCGCTGGCACGCGGGCCTTCAGCGGCCACCATCTCTTCGATGCCCGCCACGATCTCCATGGGGCGCTGCCGCTTCCAGTGTGCAGCTACGGCCCTGACTTCGTCTTCGCTCACCCACGGGCCCTGGATGCGCTGAGGGTTGGAGGACGACGCCGTCAAGAGCAGCATGTCCCCCTTGCCGATCAACCGCTCAGCCCCTGGCTGATCGAGGATGACCCGGCTATCGGCCAAGGACGAGACCGAGAACGCCATGCGCGAGGGAACGTTGGCCTTGATCACTCCAGTAATGACGTCGACCGATGGACGCTGCGTGGCCAGCACAAGGTGAATGCCGACTGCCCGGGCCATCTGGGCGATCCTGCAGACAGACTCTTCGACGTCTCTGGCGGCCACCATCATCAGGTCGTTGAGCTCGTCGACGACGATCAAGATGAAAGGGAGCCTGGGGTAGCGAAGGTCTGCATCGTCGAGGTCGGAGCCCTCGACGTCGCCGTCAGTTCCCTGCATGCGCAGCCGATGGGCTTCTTCGTACTCGGAGAGATCGCCCGAATCGAAGGCGGAGTTGTACCCGGTGACGTCACGCTGGCCGACCTCAGCCAGGAGGTCATAGCGACGTTCCATCTCGGTCACCGCCCAGGCGAGGGCATTAGCCGCCTTCTTCGGATCGACCACCACCTGGGTCAGCAGGTGGGGAACGTCGTTGTACTGGCCCAGCTCCACCCGCTTCGGATCGATCAGGATGAGACGCACTTGATCGGGAGTTGCTCTGGTCAAGATCGAGGTCAGGACCGAGTTGATGCACGACGACTTGCCAGAGCCGGTCGATCCCGAAACCAACACGTGCGGCATCTCCGCCATGTTGGCCATCACCGGCCGACCGGCAATGTCTCGACCGAGGGCGACCTCGAGGGGGTGTGTCGCCTTTGCGGCTTCGGGAGAACTCAAGATGTCGCCCAGCGCAACCAGTTGCCGGCGGCGGTTGGGGACTTCGACCCCAATGGCCGACTTTCCCGGGATGGGCGCCAGGATGCGCACGTCCGGAGAAGCCATGGCGTAGGCGATGTCCTTGGAAAGCGAGGTCACCCGAGCGACCTTGACGCCCGCTCCCAGCTCGAGTTCGTACCGGGTGACGGTAGGCCCAACGGTCCGTCCCACCAGACGGGTCTCAACCCCGTGTGCCGACAATGCACTGACCAGCGCGGCGCCGGCTGCCTCGATCTCGGTCTCGTCGATCACCTGGGCCTTGGAGCGCTTGAGAAGCGTCGGCGGTGGCAACCGCCACTCCCCCACCGTCGGTCCGAGCCGCATCTCCAACTGCTCGCCCTTGCCACCCGATGCGACGGCCTCGACTGATGGCTTTGGTGGTTCGACAAGTTCGATGGGTTCAGGTGGGCCGAGTACATCGTCTGGATCGATTTCGAGGACAGCGTCTTCAGGGACGGCCACTTCCACCTGCGCTACGGCCGCCATCGAAGGCTGGCGGCCCTTTGCCAGGGCCTGTCCGAACACATCGGCTTCCACTGGGGGTGGAGATGCCGCTTCAGCATCTACGCCGGCGCTCCTGATGCGCTCGAGCGACCATCGACAGGCTGCCACCAATCCAACCGCAGCGGCGCGCACCGTGATGCCGGTGAAGATCAACCCCGCCACCAAGATGACGGCGACGAGCACCGTCGTGGCTCCAAAGCCACCCAGGGCAGAACCCAGTGGATTACCGATGGCCCCACCGATCCACCCGCCTGCGTCCCGCAGGGCAGCTGTTGGCCCACTGAGCGGAGGAGACCCACCAGCCAGGGCGGCAAGGGCAGCTACGGCGAGCACCACAACAACGCCACCGATGACAGCGCGGGCCGTCTGATGTCGGGTCCGGCCGGCGGCCTCCACAGGAACAGTGGCTTGTGCGCTGGCGCTTCGGCGCTTCGGTGCGGGTGCGGTGACCTCGTCTAGTTCGTCAGAAGCTGAGCGATTCATCAAGAACCGGATACCTACGGCGATCAACACAGGAGGAACTAAGAAGCGTCCCCATCCGAGGAGATCGCCCACGGCAATCCTGCTGTCGTGTCCGGCAGGACCGAGCGATCCCCCATAGAACGCGACGGCCATCAGCGCTCCAAGTGTGACCAGCGCCACCCCCCAGAGGTCCGTTGCGTGTCCGGCTGCCACGGCGGCCATCGAACCCAGCAGTCCGCCATCGTCGGATCCCCCGGAGCCACCGCCGCGCTGGGCTCCCCCAGAGGTTCGACGGTTGCTTGTCTGCGAAGACTTAGTGGAGGCGGAACCCGAACGGGATCGGGACGGAGCTGTCGCCTTGCCCTTGGGCCGAGGCGACCCCGACCGGCCCGCTGGGCGCTTGGTGGCTGTGCTCACAATCCCTCAATGCTACCGGCGGACAATGCCGGCAAGGGGGACACCCCCCTGAATGGCACGGGACGCCCGACAGGTCGTTCGGGCAGCAAAAGGGGTGGGAATGCCCTTCACGTCTGGCCGGTCGGTCCACCGGCCGCGACGTTCAGACGGTGACGTTCAGACGGTGACGATGACCGGGACGATCATCGGACGTTGACGAGTGCGTTCGCCCACCAGCTTCCCCATCGTCTTGCGAGCCACCCTGTTCAGACTCTCATGATCGGCGTTGCCCGAAGCCAGCGCCTGTTCGAGAGCCCTGGTCACCAAGATGCGAGCCTCGTCAATGAGTGCGTCGGTGTCCTTGTCGTATGCCCAGCCCCGGGTGATGATCTGTGGCGTACCCACCACCTCGCCCTGCTTCAGGTCGACCGTAGCGACTGCCATCACCACGCCTTCTTCGGACAGGACCATGCGATCGCGCAGCACGCCGTGGCCGATGTCGCCGACCGAGCTCCCGTCCACGAAGAGATAGCCGCCTGGCACCGTGCCGTCTCGGTGCAGGCCTGACCCGTCGAGTCGGACGACATCTCCGTCCTCGCACAACAACACTCGGTCGCCATCGATGCCCATCGATGCGGCCAGACGCACATGGTTGGCCATGTGTCGATACTCCCCGTGCACGGGAATGAAGAACTCCGGTTGGGTGACCGACATCAGCATGGCCAACTCGCCCTGGCGAGCGTGGCCGCTGACATGCACGTTGTCCGTGCCCGAGTGAATGACCTCGACCCCTCTGCGGTGAAGCGTGTCGATGACCCGTCCAACCGACCATTCGTTTCCAGGAATGGGGTGGGCGCTGATGACCACGACGTCATCTTCAAGAAGGCTCAGGAAGCGGTTCTCGCCAGTGGCCAGCCGTGACAGAGCGGACATCGGCTCGCCCTGGGAACCGGTGGAGATCACGCATACCCGTCCAGGCTGCATGTCGTCGATGTCAGCGATGTCGACCAGTGACGCATCAGGGATGGTCAACAGACCGAGCTTGCGAGCCAAGGCGACGTTCTTCTGCATCGAACGGCCGAGGGTCGCCACCTTTCTTCCGCCGGCGATCGCCGCATTGGCCACTTGCTGGACCCGATGGATATGACTGGCGAAACAGGTCACGATGAACCGTCGGTCAGGCCGGGCCAGGAACACCTTCTCTAGCGTGGCTCCGACCGAGGACTCCGACGGGGTAAACCCAGGTTCTTCGGCGTTGGTCGAGTCGGCCAGAAGCAGGCGGATGCCGGGGTTCGAGGCCAACGCTCCCATCCGGGCCAGGTCCGTGCGTCGGCCATCAACCGGATGGAGGTCAATCTTGAAGTCGCCCGAGTGCAGGATGATCCCCTGAGGGGTGTGGAACGCAGTGGCGAAGGCATGAGGCACCGAGTGGGTGACGGGGATGAATTCCACGTCGCACGGTCCGATGCGGCGACGCTCGCCGTCTTGCACCGGGATGAAGGTGGCCCTGCTCGCCATTCCCGCCTCGTCTACCCGGCTTCGAGCCAACGACAAGGTGAGTTCGGACCCATAGACATCGATCGGGAAGTCACGCAGCAGGTAGGCCAGTCCACCGGTGTGGTCTTCGTGGCCATGGGTCAAAATGACGCCGTCGACCCGGTCGGCGTTCTCGCGCAAGTACGTGAAGTCCGGCAGGACGAGGTCGACTCCCGGCATGTCCGGGTCGGGGAACATGATTCCCACGTCGAGGACCAAGATTCGTCCGTCGACCTCGATGCATGCGCAGTTTCGGCCGATCTCTCCCAGTCCGCCCAGGAACACCACGCGGACTTGCGAGCCCCCAGGAGCCGGAGCAGTCGCACGGCCGTCGTTGCTTCCCTTCTTGACCTGTGTCGCCGTCCGAGACGCCAACGATCCTGCAGCTGCTGTGCTCTCGGACTTCGGCTTCCCTGATTTCGTCTTCCTCCGTCGGCTCTCGCCTTGGTTCTTTCCCTCCGAACCCGGGGACTTCTGGGCGTCAGGCAACGGACTGCACCTGGCGCTCGATGTGGCCGAGGCCGCCGATGACCTGGCGGGCCTGGTCATCCAGGCTGGTGGGTGCAGGAGCGTTGGGCAGTCGGCACTGGCCGACCGCCAAGCCAAGCGCGCGGCAGGCCGCTTTGGCGGGCACCGGATTTGGGAACTCGTCGGAGGACTCGAAACGGTAGGAGTCAAGCAGAGTGCGGTTGAGTTGAGCCGCTTGATCCACGTCGCCCGCACGATACGCAGCCAGCATCGAAGCGAACACCGGGCCAGCCCAGTGAGAAGCGACACTGATGACGCCGACGCCACCGACGGCGGCAAAGGGCAATGTCAGAGAATCGTCACCCGAGTACAGCTCGAATCCGGCGGGCGCCTCGGCGACCACGTGGGCTGCGCCCGCAACATCGCCGGTCGCATCCTTGACGGCCACGATGCCGGGCACCGTGCGTGCCAGTTCCACGGTCAGATCTGGACCGATCCGGCGACCCGAGCGCACCGGGATGTCATAGAGGACGACGGGAAGCGTCGATGCTTCGGCGACGGCCCGAAAGTGTGCGGCCAGACCCGCCGGAGACGGCCGGTTGTAATACGGCGTCACGACGAGCGCTCCAGCAGCTCCGAGTTTTGCCGCCTCCTTGGTCATCATCACCGAGTGAGCCGTGTCGTTGGTGCCCGTGGTGGCGATGACCGGCACCGTGACCGCATCGATGACAGCGCGAAAGAGGTCGATCCTCTCGACGTCGGTCAGCACCGGGCCTTCACCCGTGGTGCCCGCTACGACGAGGCCGTCACTTCCATGGTCCACCAGGTGGCGCGCCAAGCCCGCCGCCGCATCCAGATCCAGGCTGCCATCAGGTCCGAATGGGGTGACCATGGCGGTCACCACCGTGCCAAAGCGGGGCTGATCGCTCATCGAACGAGGCCCAGGGCAGCGCCGAAAGAGTTCGACGCCGTGCCTATGGATGCGAAAAAGAAAGTGAGGTGCACAGGCCCAAGGCTACCAGGGGGCCTATGTAGTGCCCCCCAACTAACGGTCTTGGTAGTCGCCGCCTTCTATCGGGCGGCTGGCCTCAGTCCAGATCGCGCTTGGTCGGAGGCACGGCAGCCATGGCGTCGTACTCCTCGGACGTGTCGATGGCCGATTCGAACTCGATCACACCGAGCTCGGTGAACTTGGTGCGCAGCCAGCCATCGGCGGCATCGAGCAGTCCGAGCTTGCGGCAGTTGGGAACGATCTTGGAGAACAAGAGCGCCTGGAATGCCGGCCGGTTCGGGTCCTGGAGCACCAAGGGAAGGATCTGCTTGGTGTCGACACCCATCCGGTCCCACACTTCTTGCTGCAGAAATCGGTCGCGCATGCGCACGGCGGCCTCGAAGGCGAACTCCTGGCGTTCGCGCAGCTCGGCGGCGCTCAGGTCTTGGTAGTACTCCTGGAGGCTGAGTACGCCGAAGGCCACGTGGCGGGCCTCATCGGCCATGACGTAGCGAAGCAGTTGCTTGAGCAGCGGGTCCGGCGTGAGTTCACGGGCGAATCCGAACGCAGCCAGGGCCAGGCCCTCGATCATGATCTGCATACCGAGGTAGGTCATGTCCCAACGGGAGTCCGACACGATGTCGTCGAGCAGCATCCGCAGATGGGCGTTGACCTGATAGTGGCCCGAGAGCTTCTCGTCGAGGTACTTGGCGAAGACCTCCACATGGCGGGCCTCGTCCATCACCTGGGTGGCGGCGTAGTACTTGGCGTCGATCCACGGCACGGACTCGACGATCTTGCCGGTACACACCAGCGCACCCTGCTCGCCGTGGAGGAACTGCGACAGGGTCCAGTTCTGGCTCTCAATGCTGAACTGGATCCACTCGTTGTCGCCCCACTTCTCACACGGGGTGCCCGTTACATCGAAGCCGACGGCAAACCCGCCCTGGGCTGCGGCTGCTTCGACGGCCAACTTCTCCTGGTCAACGTCGGTCTCCCATGGGAGGTCGGTCTCACCGTTCCACTGGGCACCCTTGGCCTTTTCGTAGAGCTTGTTGAGCTTCGGGCGAGCGCCCTTCTCATAGTCCCAGGTGAAGATGGTGTCGTAATCGGAGTGCACCACGTGGCGACCGTCCGAGTCCTCGGTGCCCACGACGGCGAGGATGGCCTCGATGTCGTCGATCTCGGCCCGGCCGATAATCGATTCGGTGCTGTTCATCTCGATGGTCATTGCGGTGCTCGCTCTCGTAAGTGCTGGATCAACCAGGGTCGGTCAGGAAGTACGGGTGAAGTGGGTAATCAGGGATGAGGCGTAGGTAGATGGTGTGCAGAAATATCGATCGGTCGGTTCGAGTCGGCGTGTAGTGCCTCGATGCCAGGCAGCATGAAGGTGCGGACGAATGCGTCGGCATGGTCCGGTTCGGCCAGGTCGGTGCGGTCCGAAGGTGAGACGGCGTAGGACAGGACCACCCGCGCCGCCCACTCGGCAACCCGCTCTGCCTCGTCTTGGCGCATCCAGCGAGCCAGAAAGGGGGCGGTGAACGACGAGGCCACCTCGAGGAGGTTCTCGTAATCTTCGAACGCCAGATGGCCCAAGATCAGTTCAGGCTCGTGCTCGACCAGGTAGCGCAGCGCCGCATGGTCACGAAGGCGCGCTGACGCCTCGGCGATCCCACCGGCTAACGCTTCGGGCAGACTGTGGGCGGTTCCGAGTCGGACGCCCAGAGCCGAAAAGAGGCGAGCCGCTTCGGTGTCGATGACGGCCGCCAAAAGTTCGTCGCGACCCCCAGGGAACACCCGGTAGACCGTGGCACGCGACAAACCGGACTGCCGGGCGATGTCTTCGACTGTGGTCTTCGACGTACCAAATCGGGCCAAGCAGGCCAGAGCCCCATCAATGATGCGGTCACGATGAGGAGATTCGGCGTGCGGGGCACCAGCGTCAGATCGCCGCTCGGACACGAGAGAACGATCATCCTGACGCCCCGGCGCGCCCGCGCTGAAGCCTGCGTCAGCCTCTGCGGCAAAGGTCGAAACGACCCGAAGTGACCCCCCGGCTACTCCCACGAATGGGACAATAGATCCCTATTTGTCTCATTGTCAACGCAGGTCGGCCGCAGCACTCTCGTCGAATCGGCCACATCTGGCCCAGCCCATCACCGAAACTTCCCTGAACGCTCGGGGGCGACGATGCCAGCCAGAAGTTCCGAGCGCACAAGGACGGCGACCTGCTCGGGGTCCTCGAGATCCCATCTCCCTGGTGCCGAGATGTAGGACAGGATCATCCTGGCCAGCACGTCGGCGGCATCGGCACTGTCCAGACCGGGGGCGAGCTTCCTCTCGGCCAGATATGGAGCGAGGAAGAGGGCGATGCCGGCCCGAATACGGTTGCTCTCGACAGTGAGAGCCGGCAGCAGCCTGTCCGGCTCGGTGGCCATGACACGCTGGAGCACGTCGTGGTCGACGATGGATCGACGGGCGAACACCAGACCTCGCTCCATGACCACTTCGAGGTCGGCGGCACCTTCGACCTGTCGTTGCAGCCCGAGGAAGAACTCCGTAGCTGCCCAGGCCACGGTGGCTTCCAAGATCTCCTCCCGTCCACCCGGGAACGCCCGGTAGGCAGTGGCCCGGGAGAGTCCGGCCTGGCGGGCCACGTCTTCGACGGTCGTCTTGGCCATCCCTCGACGGGACACGCAGAGGTAGGCCGCTTCGATCAAACGCTGGCGGACGGTGTCCACCGCCATGCTCAGAGTCCGAGCAGGGACTCGATGCCCAGCGTCAATCCGGGACGCCGGGAAACGGACTCGACGGCCAGGACCACGCCGTCCATGAACGAGGCCCGGTCGTAGGAGTCGTGGCGGATAGTCAAGCCCTGACCAGGCGAGCCGAAGAGCACTTCTTGATGGGCCACCAATCCGGGAAGTCGGACCGAGTGGAGTCGCACCCCTGCTGGGCCAGCCCCTCCACGTGCCCCTTCAGCCACCACCGTGGTGGTGGCATCAGCAAGAAGATCACCACGGCCGGAAGCCAACCGGGCCTCGGCCATCCCTTCGGCCGTGCGCATCGCCGTGCCCGAGGGAGCGTCGAGTTTGGATTCGTGGTGGAGTTCGATGATCTCGGCGGCGTCGAACCAGGGAGCGGCAATGGCAGCAAACCGCATCATCAAGACGGCGCCAATGGCGAAGTTGGCGGCGATGATGCAGTTCGCCCCGCTACCCCGGGAAGGAGCGAAGGCCTCGCTGACCTCGTCCAGATCGGCAGCGGTGAAGCCCGTCGATCCCACGACGGCATGGATCCCCTGGTCGGCGCAGTAGGCCAGGACGGATCGAGACACGGCGAGGTTGGTGAAGTCGACTACGACGTCGACTCCTGCCTCCGTGATGGACGGCAACTCGCCTGTCACCTCGAGGCCGCTCAGTCCGCCAACTTCAGCTCCGCTGAATTCAGGACCAAGGAGATCGACGACCGCGGTGCCCACCAAGACAGGGTCCACCGCGGCGGCCAGCACCAGCCCTTCCTTGGCAACCACGGCCCGACAGACCTCTCGGCCCATCCGTCCACCGGCTCCGATCACTCCGACTCGCATGTCCTGACCCTAGCCAAGGGTGCGCAAGGCAGGGCAGCCTGACCGTCGCCCGAGTCCGGTAGTGCCCGTCAGCCCAGGCCGAGTGCGCCGATGTCGAACGAGTCTTCATCGACGGGTCCGACCACCGAGAGCGTGCGCGGTGCACCGACCAGCCGACGAGCCTCCGTGCGTACGTCGTCCAGGGTGAGTGATGCGATCCGGCCGATGAGGTCGTCAATCTCGATGACATCGCCATGAAGAAGGCGACTGGCTCCGATGCGACTCATCCGAGCCCCTGAGTCCTCGCACGTCAACAAGGTATCCGCACGCAGGTTTCCCTTGGCGATGGCGAGTTCCCTCTCGGTGATTCCGTGCTCGGCCACATCGTTGAGTTGGTCACACATGACATCGAGGGCTTCGCCAACATGCTCTGGTGAGGTGCCCAACCCCAGACTGAGCACTCCTGCGTCGTGATAGGCGGCTCGGTCCGACCAGACCGAGTAAGCCAGCGCCCGCCGCTCCCGGATCTCTTGGAACAGGCGACTTGACAGTCCCCCGCCGAGTGCGTGGTTCAACACAGCGAGTGCATAGCGTCCCGGATCGGATCGGTTGGTCGATCGCAACGAAAGCATGAGATGGACCTGCTCGGTCGGACGCCTCGTGACGGCCAGCGGCACAACGCTAGACCCAGGTGCAACCCGGTCCGGCGGTGCTCCGCCCGTCGATTCACCGATCCGGGAGATGAGGCCCCTGACCACGGTCTCATGATCAAGGTCTCCAGCTGCTGCCACCACCATGTTGCCGGGCTGATAGTGCCGGTCGAAGAAGGTGCGGATCCCATCAGCCGTCATCGCTCCGACGGATGCTTCGGTCCCCAGAACATCACGACCGAGCGGATGCCCAGGAAACAGCGATGCCGAAGCCTGTTCGCCGACTTGGTCACCGGGCTCATCAGCGTGCATCAAGATCTCGTCGAGCACGACCTGTCGTTCGGATTCGAGGTCCTCGGCCCGAAGTGCGGGGCGCCACAGGATGTCCGACAAGACGTCGAGGCCCAGGTCGAGATGCTCGGCCAGCAGTCGGATGTAAAAGGCGGTGTACTCCTTGGCCGTGAAGGCGTTGAAGTCCCCTCCGACCTCGTCGACCTCCTCAGCCAATCCCGATGCTGTGCGGGAGTCGGTGCCTTTGAAGAGCAAGTGCTCCAAGAGATGACTGGCACCGGCATCCTCGTCGGATTCGTCACGAGATCCCGTTCCGACCCAGAACCCGATGGAGACCGAGCGGGCCTCCGTCATGGCTTCTGTCACCACACTCAGTCCCGTCGAGAGGACCTCGGTGACCATCATGATGCACTCATCGGGTGCACAACAGCGTCCAGGATCATCGTGCGTTGCCGTTGGATTCCAAACAGCGGGCCGGCCCCAGGGCCGACCCGCTGATCGAAAAGTCCATCAACGACGACGACGACCGCCCCGGCCACCGCGGTCGCCTGCGGGCCGGTCGTTGGACTCGGCGGCAGGACCGAGATCCCCGAACTCCTGGACGAGCTCTTCTTCGAACGCATCCTCGAACGAGGCGGCGGCAGGAGCGGCTCCCCGACGAGGACCCCGATCATCATCGGCGCCATCGGGATCGGCGTGATCCCCTCGGCTGCGACCGGCATCACCGCTACCGGCGTCGCCACCAGACTTGGCCTCGGGTGCCTCCCCGGCGAGCGACAGCGACACCTTGCCCTGAGGATCGATGTCGTCCACCTTGACCTCGACCGGCTGGCCGAGCTCAAAGAGGTCCTCCACCCGCTCGATACGGCGACCCTGACCCATCTTGGAGATGTGCAGGAGGCCGTCACGACCCGGAAGGATGTTGACGAAGGCACCGAACTTGGTGATGTTGACGACCTTGCCCATGTAGGTGGCGCCAACCTCGGCCAGTGGTGGGTCAAGGATGGTGGCGATGCGACGGCGGGCTTCCTCTACGGCGTTGCCGTCCTTGGCCCCAATGGTCACCGTACCCACGACGCCGTCATCGTCGACGGCAATGTCAGCACCGGTCTCGAGCTGCAGGGCGTTGATGACCTTGCCCTTGGGTCCGATGACCTCACCGATCTTGTCCATGGGGATCTCGAACGAGACGATCTTCGGTGCCGAAGCGGCCACATCGGACCGAGGCTCGGCGATGGCTGCCTCCATGACATCCAAGATGGCCATGCGGGCATCCTTGGCTTGGCGAAGCGCCTGAGCCAGGACATCGGCGGGGAGGCCGTCGATCTTGGTGTCGAGCTGCAAGGCGGTGACGACATCACGCGTGCCAGCGACCTTGAAGTCCATGTCACCAAAGGCATCCTCGGCGCCCAAGATGTCGGTCAGCGTGACGTAGTTGCCACCCTCGTAGACCAGACCCATGGCAATCCCGGCCACCGGGGCCTTCAGTGGCACGCCGGCGGCCATCATCGAAAGCGTCGATCCACAGACCGAAGCCATCGAGGTGGAGCCGTTGGACGACAGCACGTCCGACACCAGACGCAGGGTGTACGGAAAGTCTTCCTGATAAGGAACGACGGGAAGCAGGGCCCGCTCTGCCAACAGCCCGTGTCCAATCTCACGACGCTTGGGGCCGCGCATGAACCCGGTCTCCCCCGTCGAGAACGGCGGGAAGTTGTAGTGATGCATGTACCGCTTGGAGTCATCAGGGGTGATGGTGTCGAGCAGCTGGTTCATGCGAGGCATGCCCAGGGTCGTCACGTTGAGGACCTGAGTCTCGCCACGCTGGAAGAGGGCCGAGCCATGAGCCGTCGGGAAGAGGTCGACCTCTGCCGAAAGGGGGCGGATCTCCGCAGTGGTCCTACCGTCGATGCGCAGACCTTCTTCAACAATGCGCTTGCGCACCAACTTCTTGGTGAGGCTGCGCACTGCTGCCTTGATCTCGCCTTCGCGGCCGGGAAACTCGCCGGACAGCTGAGACACGACAGAGCTGGTCACCTCGGCGAGAGCAGCGTTCCGCTCGGCCTTGGGGGTGAGGATGTTGGCGGCAGCAAGGCCGTCAGTGCCGACAGCCTCGACCCGACTCCAGACGTCGTCGCCATAGTCCGACAACGTCGAGTACTCGATCGTCTCGATCGGTCCGTTGGCGGCCACATACGCAGCAACCAGCTCGCGCTGGAGAACGATCGACTCGCGGATCCACTGCTTGGCGGCATCGAGGCCGTCGGCCAAGGTCTCCTCATCGACCTGGGGAGCACCATCGGCGTAGAACTGGAACGAGCGCTCGGAACCACCGGCTTCGACCATCATGATGGCGATGTCGGACTCCGCCGTCTCGTCGAGCGCCCGGCCGGCCACGACCAACTCGAACGTCGAATCGTCACCTTCGTCGAATGTCGGGTGCGGAATCCATACGCCATCGGTCGAGTACGCAACCCGAACGGCACCGATGGGGCCATCGAAGGGGATGCCCGAGAGCATGAGAGCCGCCGAAGCCGAGTTGATTGCCAGCACGTCGTGCGGGTTCACCTGGTCGGCACCGAAGATGGTTCCCACGATGTGGACCTCATTGCGGAAACCCTTGGGGAAGGACGGGCGCAGAGGACGGTCGATCAGGCGGCAGGTCAAGATGGCCTGGTCGGACGACTTTCCCTCTCGGCGGAAGAACGAGCCCGGGATCTTGCCAGCTGCGTAGGTCCGCTCTTCGATGTCAACGGTAAGCGGGAAGAAGTCTGCCCCCTCACGCACTGAACGAGCAGCGGTGGCCGTGGCCAGCAGGACGGTGTCGCCAATGCGGCCGACGACTGCGCCGTCAGCAAGCTGGGCAAGCTTTCCCGTCTCAAAGGTCAGGGTCTTGTCGGTGCCCCCGATGGGGGCGGAAACAGTAATGGCGTCTGCCATGACGCTCCTTGGTGTTCGGGGACCCCCTGTGTCAGTTCCCAGTTGTCGGCGGCCTGACCGCTAGTCAGGTGGCCGGCAACTGGTGACTGACCTCGTCGGAAGTCCAATCTGTGGGTGATGCGCCGAGTCCGCCGATTGCGGCCCGGGTCCTGCGGCAAGGGCCGGAGGCCACCTGCAAACCATCGACGGATGCCGACGGCGGAAATGCCACCGCCCGGCCGTAGCCGGGCGGTGAGTCGATCTAGATCCCTAGCGGCGAAGGCCGAGGCGGGTAATGATCTGTCGGTAGCGCTCAACATCGTTCTTCTCGACGTAGTCGAGAAGGCGACGGCGCCGGCCGATCAGTTTGAGCAGGCCACGACGGGTGTGGTGGTCGCCCTTGTGCACCTTGAGGTGCTCGGTGAGGTGACTGATGCGCTCACTAAGAATGGCGATCTGAACCTCGGGCGAACCGGTGTCCGTGTCATGGAGCCGATACTCGGTGATTGTTGCCTGCTTGTCTGGCATGGGTAATGAAGACCTCTGAATTCGTGGGGTGTCGACGGACGCTCCACGCCGACCGGTAGATGCTAGCAGCAGGACTCTCCGATGGCCATCACCGACGAATCTGCCTTGTCGGAGAGCCACGACGCATGACCCGCGTGAGCCTCCAGGGCCTGCGTGTGACCGTGGTAGGCACGGCACGGATTCGCGTACCTCGTCATGGGCTTTGCCCGCAGCGCACGTTGGCTGGCGCGCCAGAACCCGGCCGAGTGACCGGGTTCTGGCGACGCCTGGCTCGGTGGTTGAGTCCGGGGAACTACTTGTTGGGCTGGGGGGTGACCCGCAGGTACGGCTTCAGCGCCGTAAATCCCTTGGGGAAGCGCTCGGTGGCCTCCTCGTCGGACAGTGCCGGCACCACGATCACGTCCTGGCCGTCGGTCCAGTTCACGGGGGTGGCAACCTTGTAGTCAGAGGTCAACTGCAGGGAGTCGAGGACCCGAAGTACTTCGGTCACGTTCCGTCCGGTCGATGCCGGATACGTCAAGGTCAGTTTGACCTTCTTGTCCGGCCCGACGATAAAGACGGAGCGCACGGTCAGCGTGTCGTTGGCATTGGGGTGGATCATGTCGTACAGGTCGGCCACCTTGCGGTCCTCATCACCGATGAGCGGGAAGTTCAGCGCAGTGCCCTGAGTCTCCTCGATATCACCAGCCCACTTGCCGTGAGACTCGACGTCATCGACCGAGAGACCGATCAGCTTGGCATTTCGCTTGTCGAACTCGGCCTTGGCTGCCGAAAATGCCCCAAGCTCGGTCGTGCACACCGGCGTGAAGTCCTTGGGATGGGAGAACAGCACGCCCCAGCTGTCCCCTAGGTAGTCGTGGAAACTGATAGTTCCCTCGGTGGTGTCGGCGGTGAAGTCGGGGGCCTCGTCGCCCAGGCGGATAGCCATCTGTCGCTCCTTGCTGCGTCGTATGTATGCGTTGGGGTGGGATTCGTTGTGCAGTCCGCCCGACGTGCCGGTCCAGCGCGAGGCGTGATCATCAGGTCGATCGTCGGGGCACACGGCCCTCGGCGATGGGTCTCGGATCTGCGAACGCCTACCTTAGCCGCAGTTGTCCCAATTGTCGACCAGATTTGTCAGGTATTGGCGACGCGACAGGACTAGCTCAGTTGGCGGCCCACACCTGATCGGGAAGCGACCGGTCGGCACTCGCTCCTGAACCGAGCTGGCCAGTCGAGCCGATGCCCCAGCAGAGCAGACCTTGGGAGAGCAGGATGGCGCACGTCGAGCCGTGCGACTGCTGCATTGACTCGATGCCCGTCAAGGCCGAACGCCCACCGACCCCCTGCACCTGAACCGGCACGGGGGTGTTGGCAAGAGGATTGGCGTAGGCCCCGATCTGCCCTCGGGTGCCTGCACCCCAACAGGCGGCCCTGGCTTGCAAGCGCATCACACAGATCGTCGCTCCATCGGATGTGATCGACTGAGCCTGGGTCAACGTGCCCGAGCCCGTGACACTGTGCACCTCGACGGGAGTCGGACTGCACCACAGGGGGCCGCAGTCCAGCGGACCTGAAGTCGATCCATCACCTAAGGATCCAGCGATGTTCGCCCCCCAACAGGCCGATCCTCCAGTGGCCACCACGACGCAGTAACCCGAAGCCGCGCCAGCGATGTCGATCGCTGACGTCAACGGTCCGACGGACGATGTGCTGCCCGCCTGGGCAACCGGGCGGGCCGCTCGAACGAGGACTGGTGTGGCGGAGCAGGGCCGGTCCGTATTGGTACAGCGAAGATCCGAAGTTCCTCCCCCGCCTGCACCTAGCTGACCAAGTCCGTTGCTGCCCCAGCACGCCACCGAACCAAGAACCAGGCGGGCGCAGTAGCCGGCTGGGGTGCCCGATCCTGATCCGGATCCCAAACCAGCCCCCGAGCCGGTTACCTGCTGAGCACCTAGAAGCAAGCCTGCGCCCAGTGCGCTGGTCACCGGAAGGGCGACATTGCTCGAGACCAGACGTTGGGATCCCAATGCGCCATCTGCTCCATCGCCCCAGCAGTCGATGCCTCCCCAGGTCAGCACTGCACACCAACTACTCGAGCCCGGCGCACTCACCACGGTGCGCACATCGCTCAGTGGCGAAGGCGCACCGGCACCAGCCAGTGCGGCAAAAGTGGTCACGACAGGCTCAGGCTGCGGCGTGCAAGGACCCGCTGCACACACTGCCGACGCAGGTGATCCGTCGCCTACCTCACCAGCATCATCACGTCCCCAGCAAGCCACATGCCCACCGGTGGTGACCGCACAGACACCGCCGCCGGATCCCAGACCAGTCAGCGAGATGACCGACCTCGAAGCAAGCGCACGTGCGGCAACGGGGGTCGGAGTGGCCGAACAGGTGACCCCGGACCAGCAGATCGTCGCCCCCGTGGTTGAGCCGTTGCCCAACTGACCAGAAGCATTGGAGCCCCAACACACGACGCCAATCGAGCGCACGGCAGCGCAGTAGCCAGCCCCAGTGGACGCCAACGCAGTCGCACCTTGGAGCCATCCCGTTCCGTCCAACCCCACGACTTTCCTGGCCAACAACGAGCAGGGACGACCAGCTGCCCCTGCCGTCGGACAGGTATCCGGACCCGAGGTCGAACCGCTACCCAGCTGACCTGCGTCATTGCTCCCCCAGCACCGAATCGCCCCATCGGTGACGAGAGCGCAGCGACTGTCGGGGGTCGCAGCCACAGCGGTCACCCCACTGATCAGCGGAAGCGGCTGCACGGCACCGGACACCGCACGGGAGGACACGCCACCGGCGGCGTTTGTCGTCCTCAGTCGCACGACGTAGCGCTGCGGGGCACTTCCCGTGTTGTAGGCGGCAGAGACAGGAACTTCGACCGATCCAGAGGTGCAAGGAATCGTCACGGGAAGGCCCTGGATGACCGGCGTGGCGTTAAAAGCGCAACTTACGGCCCCAGAAAAGGTGGCCCGGATGACGAGACTGCCGCCGTAGAACGCACCCGAGGACGCGCTCACCACGGGCGTCACGGTCATCGAGGTGATTGCCGCTGGCGAACCGCCCGTTCGTGCAGCATGGGCACGATCGGGTGCACCGGCGACAACGCCCACTACCGCTGTAGCCACCGCCAGGATCCCGGCGATCGAACCCCGAGTCAAGACGGAGCGCAGACGGCCCATGTTGCTTTCCTCCGCTACCCGTGCCACTAGGTGTTGCCTACCACAGCGTCGGAGAACTTCGCACCCTTTTGCCACGCTGGGTGGTGTCGTTCTCCAGCGATATTCGCGGCAATCACACCCCGTTGATGTGGAGGCAACATCTTGGTCTCCTTGGTTCGACTGCCCGGCCACCTAGTGGCATGGCTAGTCACCTACTCCCCCCTCCACCGCTTCGCTCCACCGCTTCCCTCCACCGCTTCCGCACCCAGCACCTCGATTCTCGGGCATCCCCGTCGGGATGCCAGCAGCCAGCGCTCATCGTCGTGATCTCGCCGTTCCAACTCCGTCAGCACGCGCCAATGTGGCACCTCCCCCATTCCCGTGGGGCGAGCAAGCATGCTGGGGCATGTCAACAAATCAGAGGCCGAGCCCACGGCAAGGGACCAGACCAGATGGTCCCCGCGCTGGGTCGCCTGCTCCGCCGCAGCCAACCGACCGGCCCGAGGACGCCGTGGTCATCGATCACCACGGTGCGGTAACCGTCATCACCATCCATCGACCGCACCGTCGCAACGCCGTCGACCGGCCAACAGCAGATGCCCTCGAAGCGGCATTCGAGGCCTTTACCCGCGACGATGGGGCGTCGGTGGCCATCCTCACCGGTGCATCAGGCACTTTTTGTGCTGGAGCAGATCTCCAAGCCATCGCCTCGGGTACGGGGAACCGGGTGACCGAAGATGGCCCTGGGCCGATGGGGCCGACTCGGATGCTCCTCACCAAGCCCGTGATCGCGGCGATCGAAGGTTGGGCGGTAGCAGGAGGCCTCGAACTCGCACTGTGGTGCGACCTTCGGGTGGCCGCCATCGACGCCCGCATGGGGGTGTTCTGTCGGCGTTTCGGTGTTCCCCTTGTAGATGGCGGCACCGTGCGTCTCCCCCGCATCGTCGGCCATGGCCGTGCCATGGACTTGATTCTCACCGGTCGCGAAGTAGCTGGCCCCGAAGCCCTGGCCATCGGGCTTGTCGATCGGTTGGTCCCGAGTGGTCAAGCGCTCGAGGCCGCCCTTTCCTTGGCAGAAGATCTCGCCAACCTCCCTCAGGTCTGTCTGCGCAATGACCGCCTCTCCGCTCTTGCGCAGTGGGGAATGTCCGAGGGCGATGCCCTGGCATTTGAGACACGAATTGGGCAGGCCACCCTGGCCTCCGGCGAAGCCCTTGACGGCGCCGCCCGCTTTGCCGCTGGGGTGGGAAGAAGTGGCACGGGGAGCCCTGTCGGTCCTACGGACTCGTCGCCCCCTAGGGCTGGAACGTGACAGATTGCCAGCGCGCCGCGGAGAGGGCGCAGACGGGGTCTGGGTTCGATTGCGCAGATGACCAGAGGGGTGGCTCCGGGTCGCTAGGGTCCCGTCTGTGACCGACGTCGCCGCATTCGACTTTGATGGGACCCTCACCGACGGGGGCAGCGTCTTCGACTTCTTGACCGCGGTCACTGATCGGGCCACCGTCATCAAGGCAGCCGGCCCACTCGCCCCCAAGATGGCCCATGCCGCCATCGCCGGCGGGTCGGTAGCCGATCGCACCAAAGAGACGCTGTTCCGGCGTGTGCTGGCCGGGGTCGAGGCTGCCCGGTTCGAGCGAATCGGCGAAGAGTTTGCCGCAGCTCACCTCACCAGTCACCTGCGCCCCGATGTGCGCCGCCGATTGGACTGGCATCGAGGGCGAGGCGACTGTGTCGTCATCGTCTCGGCTTCACCAGCGGCATACATCGAACCTGTCGCCGTGCGATTGGGCGCCGACGGCGCCATCGCCACCCACCTCGCCGTTGACTCCTCAGGCCACCTCACTGGCCGCTACGAAGGCGCCAACTGCCGAGGTGAGGAGAAGATTCGCCGTCTGCGCCTGGTGATGGCCGAACTCGGGTTGGCAGAAGCTCACCTCTGGGCCTACGGGAACAGCCGCGGTGACTTGCGCATGCTCCGCGCCGCCACAACGGGAGTGAACGTCGGCCGGCTTGGTCGTTTCGGTCGCCTTCGGGACTTTCCCGGTCTCGATGAGGTCGGTCCGCAACGCATCGACGGGGGTTGGCGCACCAAGACCTGACCCACATGGTCGCCGGTGCACCCGTGTCGTCGCACCGACAGGCAGAACCCAACCAACTGCTGCGGCCTTCATGGGTACCGACCAGAGGTCTTGACCTAGAGGTACTCCTTCTTGCGCATCCACACCAGGACGAACCACCCCCAAATAGGTGGGAGATACGCCGTGAAAAGTCGTTGCACGAACACGGCGGCCACCGCGTCGTTCTGAGGTATCCCAGCCGCCGTGAGGCCCAGGATCATGCCGGCCTCGACGACACCCATGCCGCCAGGCACTGGCGAAACCCCGCCCAGCATCGATCCCAACGTGAGCACGATCAGCAACGCCGCCAAACTCAGATGCTGCCCGAACGCATGCAGCGCCGCACCTAGAGCCAGGGCCACGACCAGCTGAGCGACGAGGTTGCCACCAAAGATCTCGACGAGGTTCCGGGGGTGGCCCGAGAGCACCTTGAGGTGGTCCCATACCTCCGACGCCTTGGGACGGAGCTTGGCTGCGGCCAACCGCCGCCACCGAGGAACGGCGAAAAGGATGCCGATGAGGACGCCGACGACAACCACGACCAGGATCAGCAACTCCACCAGGTGGGCCGTGCTGGCCCCACTACCTCCCCCGGTTGCATCCGGCTCGCCAAAGTGAAACTGAGACAGCGCGAGCGGTAGGGCGATCAGGAAGAGCCCACCCTTGACGATCCAACTTGCTGTTGACACGAGGACACCAGAACTGACCGCCACCGCCCCGTCGAATCCTTGTTGCTGGAAGAAGCGCACCCGAGTGGCCAGTACGGCCATCGATCCCCCGGCGAGTCCGACAAAGGTGTTCGACACCTCGAGGGCGACAGTCCGACCATAAGGAAGCGGCTCCGTGACCGACCCCAAGGTGGTGACGGCGATTGCCGGATAGGCGGACTGGGCGAGGATGAACACGATGACCACCCACAGCCAGTCGGCTCCGGTGATGGTGTGCCACGACTTGCCCACGTTGACCAAGACACCGATCAGTGCCCAGCCACCCACCAACGTGCCTACGACCAGCGCCAAGGTCACCCAACTGATGCGACGGGCCTCGATCAGTTTCGGTACCTCGACATCGGCCGCTGCTGCCCCTTGGTCACGCAACGCACTCAAGAGGGACTTGCGTCCTCGCATCATGCGCGCTGCTGCTGGCCCGAGGGCTGTTCGCTGCAGGAAGGGAAGCGATGCTGCCAGAACGTCGGCGGGCACTGTCCTCAGGGCAGCGGCCACCGCTCGTTCCGGCCCGACGACCACCGCCACGCTGGCCAGCGTGGCTGCCAGATCGCGATCGAGTCGCTCGGGCGGGGCCATCGTGGAGGCTGCTCGCAGATCGAGCAGGCCGCACCTGTCGTGCTCGTCGACCACGACGGTGTCGGTGGTGATCGAGCCATGCGACATGCGTGCCGCCCGCAAGAGTTGCACCTGAGCGAAGATGTCATCCAACCCTGCATCTGAGAGATCGCCTGGCGCATCGGACTCCGTCAAGGCTCGAGATTCTGGACCTCCGCCACCGCTCGACGCACTACCTTCGCCTCCGTTAGCACCGTCCCGTTCCGAGTTGCCTGAGGAGCCAGTAATCCCGTCTGGATCTGGCATGACGAACGCGGGCATCTCGGCCAACGGTCGGCCCGTCGGTGGACAGGTGACCAAGACGCCATCGCGAGCTGGGCCAGCCGGTCCTGACGCGACGACCTCGGGCACCCTCGCCCCCGCCTTGTTGGCCATCAGCAAGACGTAGGCCTCGTGTTCCACCTGCTGGGACCGAGTGAACGTCAAGGTCGGTCCCGAGTCTCGATAGAGGGCGAAGCGCACCGACTTGGCCAGGAACTGCGTGTCTGCAGCATCACGGCCGTAGACAGTCACCCCGACCTCGTTCCCGTCCACCGACCCGACGAACCTCCCAGGACCCCACTCCTGAACTGCAGTCCGCTGGAGGCCAGTGACATCAACGCCGAGATCGTGCACCAATGCCGCTACTTCGTCGCCCGAAGGCAAGCCGAGGGGCGCACCGACGGCGAGGTGGACCATGGCCGTCGTGGCCCATCCCACCGCCAGCGCGGCAACAACGGCGGTCGGTAAACCCGCCCCATGGAGGACAGTGGCCACCGAAAGGAGCACCACGATGACGCTGATGGTCCGCTGGACCCATCGGCCCAAATACGGCTTGGCGGCAGTCGCCACGGCGACCGTGGCCGCCACCCGGGCCACAGGGAAGGTCAGATCGAATCCGTGCGGCGTCGAGGCTGTCGTCTGCACTGCCGGACCCGCAACCAGATCAGCGACGATGCACACCGCCCAGGCCCCAAAGCTGGCCAATGCGGCATCCCGAGCCACGTTCCACCGGCGCGTGAGGAGTGCGAGCACTACGACCAAGGCGATCAACCCGAACGATCCCAACCACCAGATCGACGTGATCAGCCAGCGAATGCCATTTGGCGCCGGGGCCAGGGTTTCGGCCAACGAGTGCTCAACAGAGGAACTGGACCCCGCAGCCAGCCAGCACAGCACGACAACGACGGCACCCACGACGAGGCGGACAATGTCGCTCCCACGCCGTCTGGTCTGGCCGTCTCCAACGGGGGCGAAGAAGGTGGCCCGCCATTGAGGAATCGCCCGGGATGACTCGAGGCGACCCGAAGGCGCACCCTCGGATGAACTGACGCCAAGAGTAGGCATGCCTCCGGTCACCACCGCCACACGATCTTCGAGCACGTCGCCACGTGCGCACGTCTCATGGCAACTGACACTAGAGCGGGCACGGTCATCCGAGAAGGGACCGTCAACGAGAACTCAAGATCCTCGAGCGCTCCTGTTCGTTGGCCCTCCATGTGGTGCTTTCCGTCCTGAATCTTTCATCTCGCGGAACCCATCGCATGCATCCGGCAATGGCAGAACTTCCCATGAGATGCGCCCGAGTAGATGCGCACACGAGCAGATGCGCCTCAGCCGAACTCATGATGTTTTGGATCATCCAGCACGTCATTCGATGCATCTGACATCACTCTGCGCGTTCTCAGCATCACCTATTGCGGTTTGCACTTCAGAGGAATACCTTGATTACAGGTCGGAGCACCTCGGTGCACATGACCTGCAGACGAAAAGGCAAACCCTCCGCGAGGGGGGGACGCAAAACCACGGGACTCCCTGAGTCAGCCGGGTCGCCGAAGTGCATTCCCCTTGGGGACCATGAAGCGACCCGGACCCAGGAGGGGACGGAGGAGCGATGGACCAGGGGCAGGGGCAGGCTCCAAGCAGGGCAACACAAGAACGAGGCGGCAACCGGCACCACACGGCTCGCCGGGGCAGCCTGCGGGCACGCATGGCGGTGGCCACGCTCGGCCTGATTGTCGTAGGACTGACCGCACCCACCGAGTCTGCGACCGCTGGCGCTGCGTCGACGCAGGCAAAGGCCGTTGTCGTAACAACGACAAGTCCCACGTCAACGACGACAACCACGACGACACCTCGCTCCATCACCACGGCCACCACAACCGTGACCACGACGCCTCGCAGCGTCTCAACGGTCACCGTGACCACCGTGGCACCGACGACGAGGCCGTCCGGGTCGACGTCGACCGTCGTGACAACCACGACGACGACGGCTCCCACGACATCGACAACACCTTCGACGTCCACGACTTCGACGCCCACGACTTCGACGCCCACGACATCGACACCCACGTCCACGACATCGACGTCCTCCCCCACCACAACGACGGTGCCAGCCCCGCCGGCCAAGCTCACCTTGGATGCCACCTGCATGACGCCGGTCGCCTCCGTCCTCCAGCGGTACTTCGACTCCCTGCCCGCAGGCTCCACGTTCCAGTCGTCCACGACTGCCTGCTACCTCGTGCCAGGTGGGTTTCGGATCACCAAGCCCCTGACGATCATCGGCGGCACCTTCTACGACCCGACTACCGAGAAGCCTTCAGGCCCGGGATACGACGGCATGAAGCCGATCATCTTCATCAAGAGCACGTCGGATGTGACGCTGTCCAACCTGACCGTCCTAGGTGCCAACACCACCGGGGTCTTCCACTCGAGCATGGTCGGCCAAGCCGGAGTCAAGGTGACCTCGTCGGCCCGGGTGACCATCACCGACGTCACCGCCAAAGACACCTGGGGTGACGGGCTCGAACTCTGGAGTGACTTCGTGCCCCGTCAACCCCGGGTCATGGTCACCGACCTCAAGGTGGACGGCTTCACGACGATCGATGCCGGACGAGTGGGCGTGACCGTGGCCACGGTGTCGGGAGGTGTCCTGAACAACGTGCACGTGATCTCACCGGGCATGTCGGGCTTCGACTTCGAGTCAGACCTTCCCGGTGTTGGCTCGGGCAATGTGGCCATCACCAACTGCACCGATGACCATGGCTTCAGCTTCGTGGAGTACCTGACCGGCCCAATCACGGTGACCAACTGCACAGGGTTCCATCACGTGACTCTCGGCAGCATCAACAGCAACCAGCCGGTGACCTTTCAGGGTGGCAGCATGCTCTGCAAGCGAGCGGACCCGGTGCCCTGCATCAAGCAGAACGGCGGGACGATGCGCTTCGTCGGCACGTCGATCACACGCATGGACGGCACGATCGGAGTGTCCACGCCGATGTGGTCGGTCGACACTGGAGGAAGTCTCACGTTCGCCCAGACCACGCGCGTGCTCCCCTTCGGCGTGACGGCCAACGGAGCAACTGTCTCGGTCCAGCCCTGAGCCACCCGTGAGGTAGGTCGATGCGTCCGAGATCGCCCGGCTCATCTCAAAGATGAACCTGGGGCGAGGTCCGTGCGTGTCGACTCATTGAGTCAACCAGCTTCGGGTCAGGAAGCTCCGGATCCGTAGAAGCCGGCATCTCCGTACGTGAAGATCCCACCGTCTGCGGCCAGCATCCAGTAGCCCCTGCCTGTTGTGGTGGCAGCCATTCCCACGATGGGCTGGACCAGCGACAAACTCCCGGCCGAGCCGTAGAAGGGTGCGGAGCCAAACGAGAAGATGCCGCCATCGGAAGCCACCAATCGGTAGCCGGTGCCCCCCGGGACACCGGTCATCCCCACAATGGGCTTGTTCAGGTGGAGACCTCCCATGGATCCGAAGAAGCGGGCGTCGCCGAAGGCAAAGATCCCCCCATCGGCCGCCACCATCCAATAGCCACGGCCTGACGAGGTCGGCACCATACCGACCACGGGCTGGTTCAACCGGATGTTCCCTGTCGAGCCGTAGAACGAGGCGTCACCATAAGAGAAGACCCCCCCGTCCGATGCCGCCAGCCAGTAGCCGCGACCGTCCGGGGTCGGCGACATGCCGACGATGGGCCGGTTGAGTCGGATCGATCCTGCCGAGCCGAAGAAGCCGGCGTCACCGAAGGTGAAGATGCCTCCGTCCGATGCCGCCATCCAGTAGCCCTGTCCAGTCGTGGCGGCCATCCCCACGACAGGTTCGTTCAGCGGGGATGTTGATGCAGAGCCGAGGAACGAGGCGTTGCCGAACGAGAGAATGGAGCCATCGGCACCAGCCAACCAGTAGCCCTTGTTCGTGGGGGTCCCACTCATAGCCACGGCAGGCGCCGACAGCGAGGTATTGACCGAGAACCAGTTGGACTCGAGGTTCATGGCTGCAGCGAACTGGTCCCCGGTCAGGGTGACGTTCTGCCCGGTGCCGCCCAGCCTCATCGAGAGGACCCGGCCGCCGCCGGCACCGAAACCATTACGAACCGTCACCGTGATCGAGGTCAAGGTGCCCAACTGCGGCCAGGATGCCTGGATGGTGGCCACGGGAATGGTGACTTTCCACGTGTGGTGCGGGTTGCAGGCGCTCGGAATGCACACCGAGTCCCCAGCATCCGCCACCGCACCGAACGTTCCCGGGGCGGTGTAGCCGCCGGTTGACGATGAGTACTCCGTTGTCTTCACCACGCCGTTCGCGCCAACCTCCATGACCTTGCCAGCTGTGGCTTGAGCCGCGGCATCGCTCAGCGGGCTCTCGTTGCGCAGGCCCCGATAGGTCTGACAGGTCAGGTCGCAGGTGTCCGCGTAGCCGCCGTAGCTGCCCACGGCCGCCATCACATACGACCGGGCGGCAACGGCCTGAGCTTCGAGGGCTTGGAATCCCCACGCTTGACCTTGAGGACCGCCGGCATCCCCCAATGCCCCCCAGTAGGCGGGTGACTCGTTGGGCACCACTCCGGCCACATACGCCTCGAGGGGCACCAGGTTCACCGTGCGAAGAGCCGGTGGACTCGACGTGTTGTAGGTGGCTCGAAGCTGGCCTCGTACGTACAGGTTCCCGCCTGATTGACACAGTTGCAGGGCCTTGGTCGCTGCCGCCGGATCACCCAGTGCGGAGTCGAGATCGGGCACTACCGTCGGATTGGCAAGGGAGGCAAAGGGTTGAGCATCCCACGGCCCAGCGCATCCACCACCACCAAAAACGCTGTAGGTGGACCTGTCTGCGTTGTTGGCCAACATCACCGACTGCCCGCCGGTGAAGTGGCGACCGGCAACGCTGAACCCGCTGGCCGAGGTCACGATCGTGTACTTGTCGTTGTTCTCGGTCAACACCACGGCCACCTGGTGTGCCGCCTGGGACGGCGTGAGGGCCGCTGGCGTAGCGGGCGCGTAGTAGTGGCTCACGATGTCGGACCAGTTGGTGTGGGCCACGGCGTAGCCGAGGGCTCCCCACTGGCCCATTCCCCGGCCATGCCCATACCCGTGACCGGTCAGGGAGACAGAGGCGGCAGGGTAGGCAGCTGCCGGCTCAGCGCTGACGACGGTGCCAGCCAGCCCCAGCATGGCCAGGGCGGCGACAACCAGGAGTCGGATCCGACGGTGCAGCTGCGTGAACGACGAACGATGCTCAAGACGTTGCTCAGGCCGCTCGTGCTCCGACATGACACTGCAGGCTAGAGGGGAACCCTGCTCGACCGGGGGCACCCGCAGAGATGGTGCTACCAGAAGGTGCCGCGAGGACAGCGCTGTTCAGACGGCACTGTCGAGCCGTGCCCGATCCCGGTGAACGCAAGCCGGGCACCGACCAGGTCGGTGCGACACGACCCTCAGTCGACGATGCTGGCGGCCAAGACTTGGGGCAGGGACCCATAGAAGCCTGCATGTCCGAAGGCGAAGAGTCCACCATCAGAGGCCACCATCCAGTAGCCCGAGCCACCGGGCGCTGTGGCCATGCCCACCACGGGCTCAACCAGCGCGAGACCTCCCAACGAGCCCCAGAAGGGTGCGACCCCGAAGCTGAACACGCCGCCATCAGAGGCGACCTCCCAGTAGCCGGTTGCCCCGTTCGACGCCATGCTCATGATCGGACGATTGAGGGGTCGGCCTCCCATCGAGCCCAGGAAGGCTGCGTCACCAAAAGCAAACAGGCCACCATCCGAGGCCACCAGCCAGTAGCCCTGCCCTCGAGGCGTGGCTGTCATGGCGACCACCGGTCGGTTGAGAGCGAAGCCGCCTGTCGATCCGTAGAACCGAGCGTCACCGAAGGCAAACAGTCCACCGTCCGAGGCAACCTCCCAGTAACCCTGGCCCGACGGGGTCGAAGCGATCCCCACGATGGGGCGGTTGAGATGCTGGCCGCCCATGGATCCATGGAAGCCGGCATTGCCGAAGGCGAACAGACCCCCATCCGAGGCGACTTCCCAGTAGCCCTGGCCTGACGGCGTCGCCGCCATACCGACGATCGGTCGATTGAGGTGCTGGCCGCCCATGGAACCGTGGAAGCCGGCATCGCCAAATGCGAAGACCCCACCATCAGCAGCCACGTTCCAGTAGCCGTGACCTGTCGGCGTGGCCGCCATCCCTACCACCGGCGACGGCAGGTGTCCGGGAGCGGGAACCGACAGCCAACCTGTCAACTGGGGATCGTGGTGATACATCGGCCACGACCGGGCCCCGAGCGACCGCCCTTGAGATCCGTTGATGACCCAGTGCTGCACGGTGCCCGAGTTGGTGGCGTCGTAGCCGGCGATGGTGATTCCGATGGATCCACCTGGATCGATGGTCACCAGCGGCGAGTTCTGGAGCCCCAGAGCTCCTTGGCCGAGAGTGGCGACCTGCTGGGCGGACTTGCCGTCGAAGATGACCAGCCCCGACGTTGTGGGCACAAGGACGTCGTTGTAGCCGCCCCCCGTGAGATCAGCGGTCACAATGCCGCCAATGATGCGACCCGGCACGGCTGCGGGCCATCCCGGCATGGCCGATCCGTTGGAGCCGTTGAGGGCCCACACCAATCCGCCCGAACCCGTGTCTGCGCCTTCGATGACCTGGACGTTGCCGTCGCCGAGGAGGTCGCCGATGGCTGGCGACGAGAAGGTGTTCCCTCCGAGAGCTGCCCGCCAGACGATGTTGCAGTTGGCATCAGCAGCCATGAGGGTGTTCGAGTCCGAGGCACCCGGATAGAAGGATCCGGTTCCGAAGGCGATACCCGTCTGGCCGCCAGCCAAGAACCGGCCCACTGCAGGCGAGGAGTCGACGGTCTGGTTGGTGTCATGGGAACACAACAGGCGCCCGTCACCCGACAGGACGCGCAGGTGACCGCCGTTGGCGTATTGCTGCCCGTAGGCATTGCCCGCCGTCGAGTCTCCGCCCTGGACGATCTCGGTCTGTCCGTCGCCAGTGAGGTCGACGAGCGACGGCGTCGTAAAACCGCTGTCGGCCGTGAAGAAGGGCCATCCAGGGAGCACGCCGCCCGTGGTTCCACGCAGCGCGTAGGCGTTCTGACCAAGCGAGGGGGCCACCACGGCATTCACGCCCTGCAGGGTGCCGACGGCCAATGAGGCCTGCACCCCGTAGACGCCGTTGGGATCAGCCGCTCCCACTGACCAGATCCTGGCGCCGGTGTGACTTACTGCCTCATACCCGCCCACACGGGGCTGCGCAGCATTGCCCACTCCGATGAATACGGTGTCGGTTCCCGACCCGTCCGGGGTCACCGAGGGCGTGGAGTCGATGGGCGCGCCGAGTTGTGCAGGCCAGCCCGGCACGGTCGATCCGTCGGAAAGATGCAGTGCATAGAGCCCACCAGCACGATCCCCCACTACCACGGACGGGCCACGAGCATCGAGGGTGGCCACCATGGGCGAGCTCTCTCCCACCGGTGCGCCCCGGTCAGAAAAACCCTTCTGCCAGGCCAAGGAGAACGACAACGAGTGAGGCGACACAGCAGCTCCAGCAGTGTCTGCACCTGGACCGTCAACCATCGCCGCCACGGGAACCGTGGTCGCCATGGCCACCAGGATGGCGCCGAACACGCTGCGTATGCGTCTCTTCTGCTGATGGGAGTGCTGTTGGCGTTCGCTCATCTGCTGTCCCTCGTATCCATCGTGCCTGCGCGTACGAGCACCGGGGTCATCCGACGACCTCTCTGCGTACTCCCGACGCCACGTCGGGGATCGGCGGGAGACACGGTGGGCCTGGACGTGCGCTCTCGTTCACCATCGGCACGGGTCAAGAAACCCTGAAGGGGTGATTTCCGCCCCCAGTCCTGTCCCTGCCGGCCAGATCGCCGCTCGGAGCGCCGAACTCGCTACCCTGAACCATGCCCTCTGTGCACTCCGGCGACGAGTCGGCCAGCGCGGCACCCTCGGGCACGGTGACCGAATCCCCTCCAGGCGTGGTCACGGCCGCCGGCTCTCCTCGCACTGCGATCTCCGATCCCGAACGTGATCCGGGCAGTGAACTGAACAGCGCGCCTGTCAACGACCAGGCAACTGCAACCGGCGGCTCAGTGACTCCTGGGCGGTCGATCTCGCCCTGGCTGGATCGCCTGAGCCCTTGGCTGCTCGGCCTGGCCGCCGTCGTCGCCCGACTGACGACCGGGGCCACAGGGCCGACGGATTGGGATTCAGCCCAGTATGCGTCCGGTGTACTGGGCTTCGACGTGACCCACGGGAGACCCCAGCCTCCGGGCTATTGGCTCTACGTCATGACTGGTCGAGCTCTCCACGTCGTGAGCGGGGCGGGAGCGGTTCCGTCGCTAGTCGTGGTGTCGGCCATCGCTTCGGGGCTGGCTGTGGCGCTGATGGTCATCGCCGGCCGTGACCTCTACGGCCGATGGGTCGGTCTTGCCGCCGGTGTGGTGATGGCAACGTCACCATTCGTCTGGTTCAGCGGGTCGATCGCCGCCAGTTACTCCTTCGACCTTCTGGTGGCACCTGCGCTGATCATCTTGGCGTGGCGAGCCCGACCTCATTCCTGGCATGGCGCCGGTGCTCTGGCCGCCCTCGGTCTGCTCGCCGGCTTCCGCCAATCGATCATTCAGGCCTTCGTGCTTCTGGCACTCCTGGCGGTGGCTGCATCGGTGCGCCGGATCAGAGAAGGCATCGTTGTGGTGGGCGCATTCGCAGCCGCAGTGGCCGTGTGGTTCCTGCCCATGGTGCTGATGCAGCCCGGCGGGATATCGACCTGGGTCCGTGCGACCCGGGCGGAAGCCACCGGGGCGGCCCAGGCCACCTCAGTTCTCGTCGGTGCACCCGGAGGTGCGGTCAACCTCGGTGCAGTTGCGGCTGCTGTGGTCGTGGCCCTTGGTCCCCTTGCTGTGGTCGCCCTCGTGTCGGCCATCGCCCTCGGCATCCGACGCCTCGGGGCGTCGTCCGGCCAGGAATCACAGGCGGATGCACCGGTGACACCCGACTCCGATGCCAAGTCCATCGAGCACTCGAGTGGGGACTCGATTCCCGGTGCCAGCGACCAAGGGGCGGCTGACGCGTGGGTACGACCCTGGTTCCAGTCACGAACGTCGATCCTGATCGCAGCCACTGTCCCCCCGCTGCTTGTGATCTCCCTGGTGCAGTTCGCCAAGGGCGGCTACCTGCTGAGCGTCCTGCCCGGCGCCACGATCGCCCTCTTGGCTCTCCCAGCCCAGTTGGTGCGTTCGAAAGACGACCCGTCCGGTCGCCGGACCGAACGTGGCAACACGGCCTCGACCGCCTGGGCAGTGGTGCTCTCCGTGTTGGTGCTTTGCGTGGCGTCCCTGGGCGTGCAGCGCTTCCTGGCCGACCCGGGCGTGCTGCCACCAGCATGGGTCCACAGCTCCAGCGGGCCGTGGTTCGTCCAGCCCCGCTATCAGGCCCCCTACTCCCAGACCAGATCTGCGATCGACACGGCCGACGCAGTCGATGCTTCCCTGGCCGCACTCGGGCCGTTCGTGGATTCCTCGCGGGACGTCGTCGTGCTGACGGTGCCCGATGGTGGCTCCCTCATCTACCGGAATGCGGGTTGGGAGCTACCACAGGACCGAGTGGCCCTGATCGACAACGGCGTGCTTCTCTACAACCAACTCAATCGATCGCTCTTCTACTCCTCGGGCCGGACCATCGAGGTCGGACCTGGAGGCGTCGCCTACTTCGTTGCTTCACCCGCACTCCGAGACTTGTATCGGCTGACCGGAACTGGGGCGGCTGGGCAGGTCCAGCATGCCGGACCAATCGGCGGGTTTCTGGTGTTCCGGGTTCGACCCGGCAGCACCGTGCTGGGCGTCACCGTTCGACAGGTCGCCGGCCCAAGACCCCTGGGTCACGGCCTCTGACTGATGACTCACGACTGATGACTTAGGACTCATGACTGGTCAGACACGTAGTTGGTAAGACCCGAGCGCCAACCCCGTCGAGGAGTACGTGCATCACTCGCGGCCCATGCGCCCGTGACCATCAGTCGAGGCGCTGCCCTCGAGCCACCACTGCTTCGATGAAGGCTGCATAGCGGTCCACCACCGTGTCCCACCTGAAGTGCCTGTCCACATAGTCGCGGCCCCTGCGGCCGAGGTTCTCTCCGAACTCCGGTTGGGCGGCGAGTAGGTCGACTGCCGCCTCAAAGGATCGGTAGTCACCGAAGGTTGCTCCACCGCCTGATCGTCGGCAGTGCTCGACGGTGGCCGCACACGTGGCATTGACCAACACGGGAGTCCGCGCAGACCAGGCCTCGCACACGACCAACGAGAACGCCTCCCATGGCGAAGGAGAGACGAGAGCGGTCGCCCCCTGGAGGAGTACCCACTTTTCGTCGTCATCAACCGGGCCCAGTATGGCGATATCGCTGTGCTCCGGTGGCCTCTCCACGACTGGGCCGGCCAACACCAGACGCAAGGGACCCGGATTGCGCTCTTTATAGCGGGCAAAGAACCCGGCCAACATCGTGGTGCCCTTATGTCCATCGACCCGACCGAGGCAGAGGAGAAACGGTGCATCACCGTCCCTGGCCACCTGACGTGCGCCTGCATGTGCAGTGACGCGTTCATCATCGGCTGATGGACTGTCCGAAGCCTTGTGGTTCGGCACTCGCAGGTCGGGATCATCGACACCGAGACCGAGGAGAAGTTGGTGGTGGGTGGCCACGGGGAACCGACGCTGCACCAGGTCACGCTCCGCGGTGGTCTGGAACACCAAGGCATCGGCCGACTGGAAGACCTTCGGGAAGATGGGGAGTTCGAGCGCGGGCTCGTCATGGGCTGCTGGGTGGAGGATCGTCGGCACAGCGATCCGATCGATCACCCGCACGGTCGGGTAATAGAGGTAGGGGTAGAAGACCATGACGTCGGCCGGCCACGTGGTGGCGGCGTCGGCCAACGCCTCGGTGACCGGTCCTTGGAGGTCTAACCACCGCTCGGCATCTTCCATCGAGGCAGCCCCTGGATCGGCCAGCAGGGCGGCTGACAGCGGGTGAAACGAGGGATCACGGCCGGCCGCTGAGGAGAACCGGGTGACACGGACTCCGTTGATACTCACGTCGCCGGGTGGATAGACGTCCTCCCAGGTCACGAAGTCCTCGGCACACGAGGTCAGAACATCGATCCGCCAACCCGGGCGAACGGCCAGATGTTCGGCGAGCAGCCGGGCGGCCGTCTCGGCCCCACCGATGATCTCCGGCCCATAGCGCGGGACGACGAAGGTGACCCTCACCGTGACTCCAGACCACGTTCGACCAGTTCCGTCACTGGCGACGGGACGGTGATCACCGACCAGTCCCCTGGCCGCACCCGGCGATCCTCTCCATCACCTCTGGGCGTTGCATGCTGCCTCGAGGGCAGCCACAAACCGATCCTGGGCCCGAGGCAAGGCGAACCAGTCCACCCGCTCGCCAGCGGCTTGCGCCAGCGCAGCCCGCAGCTCGTGGTCTTCGACCACCCGATGCATGGCCGCCGCCACTCGGGCCGGCTGCTTGTCGGCCAACACCAATCCCGCGCCACCTACGGTCTCGGGCACCGCCGTGCAGTTCCAGGTCACGATGGGCAGCCGGTGGTACATCGCCTCTAGCAGGGGCACGCAGAATCCCTCGTGGTTGGTCAGACAGAGGAAGGCGTCACAGCCGGCGTAGTAGGCGATCAGCTCTTCGTGGGTCACCGATCCAGCGATCTCAACGGCATCAGCAAGGCCCAACTCGGCCGCGAACCGCTCGACCGCCTTCTGATAGTCCTCGCTGATGGCCCCGCCGACGATGTGGAGCCGGGCGTTGGGGTCGTACGCACGCCGGTAGGCAGCTAGCGCCTTGACGAGGTCGTCTTGACCCTTATGGGGAGAGACCTTCCCAACGAAGAGGAAGTCCGCCCCTCCCGATGCTTTGGCGCGAGCCAGGCGAGCTGCCATCTGCGGGTCCGGTGAGCCCCCGAATCCATCGAGATCGAGGAGGAGCGAACTGGTCGTGGTTGAGGCATAGTCGGCCCTAATCAGCTCCTCTTCGTTGAAACGGGAGTCGGCCACGGCAAACTCGGTGACCGCGGCAAGTTCAGCGAGCTGCGCTCGTCCTCGTCGGACCTCATCGCCCACGTAGGGGATCCACGGTTCGAGCAGGTCAGCCGGAGTGATGTTGTGGTAGTTGACGAACTTGCGTTCAGGTCGCTCCTTGAACACGTCCGACACCGGACTCCCGATCGACAGGTGGTAGAGGAGGACCCGCCCTGCCGAGGACCTGTTGCTCAACTGGTCCACCATGTAGCCGTCATCGAGGCGATCGGCTGAGGCGTTCCCGAAGTAGATATCTGAGGCGTAGCCCCGAGCCCGCAGCAGGTCACGCAGTTGCATGGTGTGGCCGCCGATGGCATCGCGGCTGGCCAAGGTGGGGATCACCTGGTCGATCCGGGTGACCGGAACGCTCCGACTCGTCCCCGAACGCGCCGAACCGGGTCCAGTTGGTGACGCGCTCACGCCGACGGTTCCTCCCACCCGGCCAGGACCGCTGGCTCGGAGGTGACGGCGGGAACCTCGCCGGTCGTTGCGCTACCACGGAGCCGAAAACTCACGTCGAGCGGAAGGCGGACCTTGCCGGTCGAGCGGGTGGGGTTGGCCACTTCGAACTTGGTGACCTGGTCCTTCCAGTCGAACACCGCCGTGTCGGTGGTGCTGCGGATCCCCACGCTGACCGAGTAGGTGCCATCGAGAAGGGGAACCTCGGGGAAATGGAAGCGCACGATGCCGCCACCCTCGGGCACATCGACCGCGGCGATCGGATCATCGGGGTCCGAGGCGAAGACCAACTCATGGGCATCGTCGTGAATGGCGATGGTGGCCATGGCCCCGGGGACAGAAGCCAACGCATCGATGTCGGCGGTGACCGTCAAGGACTCGCCGGGATAGAGGTGCATCCGCTCCCCTGATCCCCCGTGCTCAGCATGGACAGCCCCGATGGCCAGCACGTTGCCGCGGATGCTGCCGTCTTTCCCAGGTTCGGCCGCCCCGACGCCCAAGAGATCGGCAAGAAAGACTCGAATCCCTTCGCCCGGCTCGTCGATGGTGATGACCTGGCCTTGCTTCATGACCATCACCCGCTGGCAGTTTTGGCGCATGGTGTCGGTGGCGTGGCTGACCACCACGATGGTCCGGCCTTCACGCTGCAGGCGCTTCACGTGATCCAGGCACTTACGCTGGAAGGCGGCATCACCAACGGCCAAGACCTCGTCGACCAAGAGAACGTCAGGATCGACGTTGACAGCCACGGCGAAACCCAGTCGGACATACATGCCCGAGGAGTAGAACTTCACCTGATTATCGATGAAGTCCTCGAGTTCGGCGAAGGCCACGATCTCGTCGAACCGCTTGGCGATCTCGTTGTGAGACAGACCGAGCAGCGACCCGTTGAGGAAGATGTTGTCTCGGCCGGACAGGTCCGGCTGGAATCCAGCCCCAAGCTCGAGCATGGCGGCCAGGCTGCCCCGCACCCGGATCTCACCCGATGTTGGCTTGAGGATCCCGGCGACGCACTTGAGGAGAGTGGACTTTCCACACCCGTTGCGGCCCAGGATGCCGAAGGTCTCCCCCTGCTCGATGTCGACCGAGACATCCCGAAGTGCCCAGAAAGGAGTGAACGGCATCTTGCCGCCATGGATGACCCGCTCCTTCAAGGAAGTGTGCTTCTCCGAATAGAGGCGGAACTGCTTGGAAATGTCCCGGATCTGGATGGCGGCAGTCATGCTTAGAGCTCCTCGGCGAAGTTGCCCTCGAGGCGGCCAAACACGACCAAGGCGCCGAGGAAGAGAACGATGCTCACGATCAGGATCGCGCTCAGCATCAAGGCGTAGCCCCCGAGTCCCCAGCTCGGGAGCAGTGTGTGCACTCCTGCCGCATCGGTGTAGCTGGTCTGGCCGTAGATGGCCCGTTGGAACGACATGGCGATGGGAGCGATCGGATTGGCCAGGTAGATCCACGTGAGGTGCCACCGGGCCAAGTGGGGTTCGATCATGCCGAACGAGTAGACGATCGGCGTGCCCCAGAACCAGGCCATCAAGAAGACCTCGGCCAGGTGCTGGGTGTCTCGCAGGTAGACGGTGACCGCCGAGAGGAACACCGCCACCGCTCCCGAGAAGACGATGAGAGCCAGGACAGCCAGTGGCAGCAGGCTCAGCGCTGGCCAGTCTGGAGCCAGTTGGAAGGCCAACAGGAACACGACCAGGACCACGAGTTGAATGACGAAGAGCACCAGGGCCACGGCCACAGTGGACAACGCCAACAACTCGCGAGGGAATGCCACTTTCTTGATGATGCCGGCCTTGCCGACCACCACCGTGGTCGAGCTCATGGCCGAAGCGTTGAAGAGGTTCCAGGCTATGAGGCCACAGAAGAGCCAGATGGCAAAGTGGGGCTGAGTGGTCTTGGAGATGACCTTGAAGATCACGTAGTAGATGCCGAGCACGAGGGCCGGATTGAGCATCGACCAGGCGTAGCCCAGCACCGACTGCTTGTACTTGATCTTGAGCTCGGTCCTGGTGAGGAGGACGAGCAGGTCGCGATTGCGCCAAAGGTCGACCAGGCGCTGGCCCAACTGGACCTTGCCATTGACCACAGTGATCCGGTCATGACTCTGACCAGGGACGAAACGAGTACTCCCCCCGATGGCAGTCGGGCGGTCAGGTTCGGCGGAGGCGGGTTCCTCGACGCCCAAACTCACGCGCCAGCAGACCCTGCCGTCGGCACCTCCATGGCGTCCTTTTGGATCACCTCGTCGATAAATCCGTACTCGCGCGCCTCTTCGGCAGTGAACCAGCGGTCGCGATCGGAATCGGCCTCGATGCGCTCGACCGGCTGGCCGGTGTGGAAGGCGATGCGCTCGGCCAGCATGCGCTTGAGATAGATGATCTGTTCGGCCTGGATTGCGATGTCCGAGGCCTGGCCCTGCATGCCACCAGATGGCTGGTGCATGAGGATCCGGCTGTGAGGTAGGGCGAAGCGCTTGCCCGGGGTGCCAGCGCACAGGAGGAACTGCCCCATGGAGGCGGCGAGTCCGACGCAGATGGTGCGCACGTCGCAGCGCACGTACTGCATGGTGTCGTAGATGGCCAGGCCATCGGTGACCGACCCGCCAGGCGAGTTGATGTACACCGAAATGTCGCGCTCGCTATTCTCGGCCTCGAGCAAGATGAGCTGCGAGCAGACCAGATTGGCGGTGTTCTGGTCGATGGCCGAACCGATGAAGACGATGCGCTCCTTCAGCAGGCGCTGGAAGATGTCCGAGCCCGGACCGACGTCAGCACCGCCCTTCATCTCCACTCCGGTGGGCACGACGAGCTGCGCAGGCGTAAAAGAGGCTTCCATGGATGGCGAGCCTAGTGGCTGGGGGTTGGATCCGGATGCATCGGGCCCCCGCTGGTACTCCACTGCGGCGCTCCCTCACCCACCCCGTCACGCACGGCAACCAGGGCCTCCACCAGGTCGGACCCGGCTGATTCCAGCCCAAAGGATGCAAAGCGCTCCGCACCGGCCTCCGCCACTGCATCCCGCCGGTCAACGTCGGCCAGAAGATCGGCCACAGCACTGGCCACCACGCTGGGCGCCGACGAGGTGAGCAGTACGCCAACCCCGCCGAGAACCTCGGCGATCGCCCCGGCTGCGAGAGCGACGATAGGCAGGCGCTGACCCATGGCTTCAAGCAGGGGAACACCGAACCCCTCGTGCTCGGACAGCATCACGAGGACATCTGAAGCTCGATAGTGGGCAGCGAGGGCCGCTTCACTCAGGCCCGTCGTGAACGTCACGGCATCGTGCACTCCGAGAGCATCGGCAAAGCGGCGCAGCGCTCGTGCATAGGTTGGCTCGGTCGGGCCACCGACGATGGTCAGATGAGCTCCGGGTTGATCGCTTTGGTCAGCCGTAGCCCGAGCACTAGCCAGGGCGGCCAGGGTGCGCTGATGGCCCTTGTTGGGCGCCAATCGACCAACCGACAGCCATCGAGGACCTGGTCGAACACGTCGGTCGGCATCCAGTTCGGCTAGCACGTTTGGGTCGGGCTCTACCGGAGGCACGGAAACGCTGGCCACCGGGATCACCCGGACGTTCCGACAGCCCGCTGCCGTGAGCTCGGCTGCATCGAAGGTCGAGACACCGATCCCAAGAGTGGCTCGGGAGGCGAGAAGTCCAAGTTCGGCGATGGCCTCTACTTGCAGTCTGGCGATTCCGTTGTTCCACGCTGCGAAGAAGGTCGGTGGAGTGATCGAGTGGTAGTTCAGCACCAATGGCTCGGGTCGAGTGGCCAGCCAGTCGGCCATCGCCGACGCTGTAGCCACCTGGTAGACGAGGACGTCCCCTGGGGCTGCCTCGGCTCCATAGGCGAGGTAGGGCCGCGTGTCTGCCTCGGTCTCGGGGTCGACGAGTTCGGTGTAGATCCGACACTCGATGCCCTGGGCTCGGAGGCGATCACGCAGAGCGCAGGTGTGCTCCCCCACGGCATCGCGCCGGTGCAGCATGGGGACAAAGAGATGGATGCCGGCCATCGCCCTTACCGCCCGACCTCGGCGACCACGGCATGCACGGCGCCGTGGGTGGCTGGATGGACAACCACGCGAACCACGGAACGAGTCGGGCGACGCGGCAAGACCAGCGCCCAGGTATCAGGGTGAAGCGGCCGGCCGCCAAGGAGGTCGCCGGCCACCGGGGTCAGCGCAGAGTCCCACGAATCGGGATCGGCGGAGAGAACGACCAATGTTCCCGCTGGAGCAAGTACTCGGAGGGCGTGATCGACGACTGCGGCCTTACCAACCAGCGATGCCCGGTCTGTGCATCCACTGAGCACCACAGCACCGAGTGAGCCAGTTGTCAGCGTGCGGAGATAGTCCCCTATGTCGGCCATGACGACGTTTGCGCCCTGCGCCTCAGCAGTTCGGATCCGTTCGGCCCGAGGATCGACCGCCGTCACGTTCCTACCCGCATTGACCAGAGTGGCGAGCATCTCGGGGTGGCTGACCTCGCCGATGACCACGGGAAAGTCAGACGCTGGAGCCGAAGCCGGCAGCCAGCCGTCAAGTTCCCTAACCCACTCAGAAGCATCAAGATCAGGTAGTGCAAGCAGCCCAGGCTCGACCCCGAGTCCAATGGCCTGCGCCTCGAGCTGCTCGACACGACCAGCCAAAAGCCGAAAGGCGTCCCAGATGGCTTCGGCGGTGGCTGCAGTGGCGTCAGCCACCACAGCCCGACTGTCTTCGGCAAGGTGATTGGCGAGCACCGAGATGACATCACCCATCATTCGTTCCCCAGCCTTGGCTCCCCGACCTCGATCCCATAGATCGCCAGGCGCGCCCTGCCACTGACGAGGCGGAGGCAGGCCCGTCCCTCCGTCGGCAAAGCGCCGGAAGGCGGCATCGAAGTCCCACTGCAGGGAACCTTGAGGTGACATGCGGTCAAACGCGTCCAGCACCGCCTGTTCTTCGGGCAACAGGTCGGTTTCGGACTCGAGAGCTACACGGTGGTCGGGGTTGGTCCCCGCATGGTTATCGGTCATCCCCCTCCCCCTTCACGCACGTACGCCGGACCCGATCCAGTGACCTCGAGCCGAGGTGTGCGCAGGCGCATCGGCCTCCCCCGAGCCACCACCCCTTCGAGAAAGGCTACATAGCGATCCATGATGACCGGCCAGGCGTAGTTGTGCTCGGTGTAGCGCCGCCCGGCCGCTCCAAGAGCAGCCCGCTTGGCAGCATCATCGGTCAGGCTGGCCACGGCGGCTTCGAAGGTCCGGAACGAATCGAACCACAGGCCTCCGCCCGACCGGGTGCAGTGCTCCATCGTTGCGGCACACCCACCGTTGACCAGCACCGGAACCTCTTGGGTCCAGGCTTCGAGAATCACCAGCGAAAACGATTCGTAGGCCGACGAGTTCACCAGCACCTGGGCATCGGCCAGGATGTCCCACTTGTCGGCCTCGGACACCGTCCCGGTGGAGATGATGTCCGGGTGTTCGGCCGCTGCTCCCGAAAGCGGGCCGACCATGGCCAACGCCAGCGGTCCGGGGTGGAGTTCCTTATACCGAGCGAAGTACTCAGCCAACATCCCGCAACCCTTGTGCTCGTCCACTCGACCCAGATAGGCGATGTAGGGCCGATCACCGATGCCAAGGATCTCGCCTCCGGCTCGGCCGGTGCCAGCGGGGTCATTCACCCCGAGTCCCAGAACGACCTGGGGAAGTGCCCCAACGGCGAAGACGTCTTCCATGAGATCCCGTTCGGCCCGTGTGTGGTAGACGAGTCCGTCGAGGTGCTTGAAGCTTCGACGGAAGGCGGCGAAGTAGAGAGCGGGCTCGTCATGGGCAGCCGGGTGGAGGACTACAGGCACACGTGCCGCCGAGATGGCATCGACCGTTGTGGCGAAGAGATACGGGTAGCACGCGATGACATCGGCATCAGATGCCTCGACAGCATCGACCAGATCGGGACACATGGGCCCGTTGAGTGAGACCCACTCCCTCGTCTCTTCCAGCGTGGCCGCTGCTGGCGCCACCCGCAGCTTGCCGTCGAGGGCGAAGTAATCGTGCAGTCGAGGTGAGGCCGTGGGGAACCGCTGGACGGAGACACCGTTGATGATGGTGGTCCCCGCCGGCTCGGTGTTCTCCCAGGTGAGGTGATCAAGAGCGCAACTGGTGAGCACTTCGACTTCCCAGCCATCCCGAGCGACCAGGCGCTCAGCGAGCATGCGGGCGGCCGTCTCGGCCCCACCGATGACCTCGGTGCCGTAGCGAGGGGTGACGAAGGTGAGCTTCATGCCACCTGGCTCCGTTCTGTGTCGAGCCGACGGAGAACGTCGACGAAGCGAGCTGCCGTCACGGGGGCGGCAAAATCAGCCAGGCGACGACGACCGGCAGCGACAAGATGTTCGACCAGGTCATGGTCACAACGAACTCGATCCACGGCAGCAGCCACGACGGATGGCCGTGACGAATCAAGGAGTAGTCCTGCCCTACCCAAGGTTTCCCCCACTGCCCCGGCATCAAGGGCAACCACCGGGGTGCCGGCCGCCATGGCCTCGAGGAGAGGGATGCAGAACCCCTCGTGCTCGGACAGGCAGACGAACACGTCGGCATCCTCATACCAGGCAGCCAGTTGACCGGCACTGAGGCCTTCGACTCGACGCACTGCATCAGTGAGGCCCAACTCGGCGACGTAGGCATCGAGTGCGTCTACATAGTCAGGTGTGACGGCTGGACCCACCAGGTGTAAGCGTGCATCGGCGTCATACATTTGGCGATACAGCCAGAAGGCGGCAACCAATCGGTGCTGGACCTTGTTGGGCGAGATTCGCCCAACAAACAGCCATACGGTTCCTCGGCCGTGATCCTTGGCCAGCCGATCCGCCTCGGCCGCATCGGCTGTGATCGCAGCCAAATCGACCAGGATCGGGACGACTTCGGTGGCCGGGCATCCCAACGTGGCGAGTTCGCTGGCGTTGAACTCCGAGTCGGCGATGCCCAAGACGGCAGCAGGAGCCAACTCAGCAACCTGGGCACGAGCTAGCGCCACCTTCTCCCTGGTGTGCTCCTCCCACCCGGCGTAGAACTCTTCAGGGGTGACATTGTGGTAATCGAGGACGAGAGGCTCAGGCCTACCCAGAAGGAACTCGGCCACCGGAGACGAGGTGCCGAGTTGGTAGAGGAGGATGTCGCCTGGTTGCGCCCGAGACGGGTACTCCTCGAAGTAGGTGGCCTCGGCCTGGAGTTCGTCGTGGGCCGCCTCGACGAAGATGTCGGAGTTGAATCCAGCAGCCCGCAATGCATCCCGTAGCGCCCGTGTGTGATCTCCGGTGGCATCGCGAGGCAGCAACGCCGGCACGAACTGATGGACGGCGGTCACCGCTCCCGGACAGCCACGAGCACGTACTCGGCGGGCCCGCCGAGGAGTTCGTTCACGGCATCGATCGCCGCATTGACGGCTCCGGCGTCAGGCGAGGATGTGGCGACGTATGCCAACGCACCCCCCGCTCCACCGGTGGTCGTCTCGGTCACGGCAAAGCCGCGCCCGCCAAGAAGGTGAGCCCAGGTGGCAGCGTGCAGAGGGCGTCCTGGAGCGAGGTCTCGCACGAGGGGTGGGGCGGATCGGGCCCAGGCTTCCGGGGTAGTCGAGTGCAGCACCACCGTGCCGCCGACTGCGACCTTGGTCGCCACCAACTCCATGAGCTGCCCGCGCTCGTTGGGCCGCAGCCGTTCGACGGCACCGGTAAGCACCACGCCCGCCAAGGCTTCATCGGCTACCACACCGAGGTGGTCCAGGACCGATTCGGCCCGCAGATCTGCTCCCCGATCGATGGCGTCTTCGAGAGCCAGGTCGGACGGGTCCAGGCCGTACGCGTCAACCCCGGATGCCACCAGGGCTTCGACGAGAGAGCCCGTCCCGCACTCCCCCACGGCCACCCGGCCGCCCACGGCCGACAAGGCGGAGGCAGCCTTTGGGGCCCACCAGGCAGCGGCCAAATCAGCGGGAACGACGACATCCACAGGAAGGTCTGGCGTTCGATGGGCCTCGACGTCGGCCTCGAGATCTTCGACGTGCTCGACCAGGACATGGGACATTCGCGACGTTGCCCAGAACATCTTGATGATCTGGTCGGCGATGAAGCGCATGTACCAGCCGATCATCTTGCGAATCGTCTTCTTGATGTACACGCCGATCGCCTTGTTGGAGGCGGTGGGCACGGCGATGTCGACGTAGGCCGAACTGTCGATCAGGGCCAAGGTCTCGCGCATCTTGGCTTTGCCTTGTAAGCCAACCGGGGAGAACTCCAAGAACAACTCGTCGAGTTCCCGCTCCAACGAAGCCGGCAAGTCCCCGGACGCTCGGCGACGACGCACCTCGGCGTCGATCTCGACCATCACCTGGTCAAGGTAGGCCACATCATCGGCGACAGCCGCGGAACGGGAGGCCTCGGCAATCGCTGCGGCATCCGACCCAGATTCGCCAGAGGAGGGGTCCTCGGGGCCGGCGGAGATCGGGGTAGAGGGCGTCGTTGTCACTCCGACACTCTAGCGAGGGGACCATGACGCACTTGGGAGGGTGGCAGGCGGCACATGTGCAGACGACCGACCACGTCCAACCGAAAACTCCATCAACACCGAACTCACTCGCCCCGGCGCACGGGCACCACGACAGTGGAAGGACGGATCCCCGAGGTTGACTGGGGACGTAGGCTGGCCGCCTTGCGGGTGTGGCGGAATTGGCAGACGCGCCGGGTTTAGGTCCCGGTCCCTTCGGGGGTGGAGGTTCAAGTCCTCTCGCCCGCACCAATCAGTCAGTGGGAACAAGACATAACTGCCGCCGGGAACCATCCGGTCCGAATCCGATGTGCGTGTGGCAGATTGACGAGATCAATCACGTCGCTCAGGTGCCCACCAAGCCCAGAGTGGCGGAATGCAGGAATTCCCACCCCCCGACCGAACAATTCCCGTATTCCTTGATGAGGACTGGGTCTGGGAACGCAAGGCGGCGGTGAGGGAACTGCCGCCCAGGCAAACGGGGCGGTTCGCCTCAAGATCGAACGTCACCGGCGTCCCACTACCTCGGCGATGTCTTGAGGCGATGTCATGAGGCGATGTCTTCAGGCCAATACGCCCTCTCGAACGGCGACGACGCGTCCAACGCGGTCGTGTCGTCGATATGTGTTGATCGCCGATGTGGCCGAACGTTCCGGCTCGTCGGTTCTGGGCATGGACAAGGATGTTGCGTAGATCGCCCAGGTAACGACTCAGCCCTTGGAACGGCTGTCCGCAAGAGAACGTACGTGGTATTGCTGACGGCTCCAGGGCGCCCATGTAGACGTGAGGCCATCCCGACCGCTTCGGTTCCCCTGCACCTGGCCTGGTCTCAGCTGAGAACCCATGCGTAGCCCGTTGCCTCAGCCTCCGCCGTCCACGGTGACGATCTGCCCGGTGACGTATCCCGCCGAAGGGCCGGCCAGAAAGCGCACCACCTCGGCGATGTCTTCAGGCCGACACACCCGCCCGAACGGCGACGATGCGTCCAACGTGCTCATGTCGTCGATACCCATGACGCCCTTGACCAGTCGGCGTCCCATCTCGGTGTCCACGAGACCAGGAGCAACCACGTTCACGTGAATGCCGTTATTACGCTCCTCTTTGGCCAGCGTCAGGGCCATCGCCTCGAGAGCCACCTTGGCCATGCCATAGGGAGCCATGTGCGCTGCCAACTGCCGGGCAGCCACCGAGGAGATCACCACCACATCTCCTCGGGGCCGGGTGCGCATACCGGGAAGTAGGGCACCGCACAACTGGAAGGCCCCGTACACATGGGTGCGCATGAGCCGGTCGAGTTCGCCCAACTCTGTCTGAGCCACAGTGCCGCCCCGGCTGGCAATCCCGGCATTGCACACCAACAGGTCGACCGGGCCCAGGTCGGCCTGGATGGCCTCGGCCATGGCGGCCACCTCATCGGGGACGTCCGAGGAAGCGGCATAGGCCCGGCCGACTGCCCCAAGCGCTTCGATGTCTGCCACCGTTGCTGCCGCCGACTCTGCGTCCCTGCGGTAGTTGATGGCAACCGTGGCGCCGTCGGCGGCCAGTGCCAGGGCGATCGCCCGGCCGATCCCCCGGCTGCCTCCGGTGACCAGTGCTGTGCGGCCCGCGAGGGGCAGGTCTGCTTCCGTGGGCTCGGGGACATCAGAAGGTGTCGTCATGGGCCCATCTTGCCTCGTTGAGCCACCTTGCCGGGAAGGGTCCATCTCGGCAATGCTTCCTCGGTTCGGCCGCCACGGGTGTTTCGGGCGGACCGGATCAACTCAGCACGAAACATTGCGTCGCATGGGGGGACGGCCGGAATGCCCACAGGGCAGCACCGGTCATCAGAACTGCGCGCACCAACGATCCACATCAACGAGTTCAGACACGACACCAGGAGGACACCAATGGGAATGCTCGACGGCAAGGTCGCCATCGTCACCGGCGCAGGCCGAGGCATCGGACGGGAAGAGGCTCTCATGCTGGCCTCCGAGGGAGCCAAGGTCATCGTCAACGACGTCGGTGCCTCCCTGCAGGGTGAGGGCGACGACAAGAGCCCGGCCGAAGAGGTCGTGGAGCTCATCAAGGCCGGTGGCTCCGATGCCGCCGTCAACGCCTCGGACGTCTCTTCGTGGGAGGGAGCCAAGGCCTTGGTTGACCAGGCCATCGACACCTTCGGCCAGCTCGACATCCTGGTGAACAACGCCGGCATCCTCCGCGACAAGATGTGCTTCAACATGGAGGAGTCGGACTGGGACGACGTAATCCGGGTCCACCTGAAGGGCCATTTCGCCCCTGCGCACCACGCCGCCGTCTACTGGCGGGGTCGGGCCAAGGCGGGAGAGGACGTCGTCGGGCGCATCATCAACACCAGCTCTGAGGCTGGTCTCTTCGGCAACGCCGGACAGGCCAACTACTCGGCCGCCAAGGCTGGCATCGCTTCGATGACCTGGGTGCTCGGCCGTGAGCTCGGCCGGTATGGCATCACGGTGAACTCGATCTCCCCCCGGGCCCGTACCCGCATGACCGAGAACATCTTCGGCGAGATGGCCAAGGCCGACAATGGGTTCGACAAGTTCGACCCGAAGAACATCGCCAAGTTGGTCACCTTCCTGGCCACCGACGAGGCGGCCGACATCAGCGGCCAGAACTTCATCGTCTATGGCGGCGACATCTGGGCAACCGGCGGCTTCCACACCACCGGGGAGATCCACAAGGATGAGGCGTGGACGTTGGAGGAGCTGGCTGCTGCCAAGGGTGAGCTCTTCAAGGGCCTCGACTCTGGCGTGCCACCGTTCAGCCTCGCCTAGCGGGCCATCTGTTCGACGTGCACCTACCCCCGCCCATTCGGGCGGGGGTAGGTCGCGTCTGGGCTCCGTGACGTCTCGTGAAGCCGGTGTTCTCCGTGGTCGGTCAGAGGTCGAGATGAACTCTCGGCTCACGGGCGATCAGGAAGACCGTCTCGTCATCGATTCGGCCGACCTCTCTCACCAGTCCCTGATCCGTTGGCTGACCCGAACTGTTGTGCTCACCAGATCCGTCTACCCAGGTGAATCAGGTGCAGGCCCCGCACTCTCGGGCATCTCGTTCCCTCGTCCGAGCACAAGGTCGCCGAGACGGCCCCGTACTGCGGCGACCGACCCGTCGTAGGCGACACGTCCCTTGGTCAGCACCACCACCTGGTGGGCCAGTTCCAAGGCGCGCTCGACATGCTGTTCGATGATCAGAAGCGATGTGCCAGCATCGAGCACCTGGGTCAGGGCGGCGTAGACCTCTTCGACCACCACGGGGGCGAGCCCGAAGGAGAGTTCGTCGACCACCACCAGGGGTTGGCGAAGCACGAGTACTCGGGCGAGGGCCAACATTCGCTGCTCTCCACCCGAAAGCGTGCCGGCCGACTGCCCTCTGCGCTCCCCTAGCCGAGGGAAGCGCTCGTAGGCTTCGCCTAGAGCGCGGGGAACGGCCTTGCGCCCCAAGGCTCGGCGGAACGGGAGCACCAGGTTCTCTTCCACCGTCAACGTGGCGAACACCGACCTTCCTTCGGTCAGGTGGGCGATGCCCCGGTTGGCAATGTCATGGGCCGAGCGGTTGGTGATGTCCTCTCCATCGAAGATCACCCGTCCTCCGGTGGCTGGGACCAGACCGGTCACCACCCGGGCGACGGTGGACTTGCCGGCACCGTTGGCTCCGACCAGAGCCACGGCTTGCCCGCGCCCGATGGCAAATGTCACGTCGAAGAGCGCATCGAAGGGCCCGTAGGCGGCTCCCAGATCGGCCACCTCGAGGATCGACCCCTTCGTCGCCATCTGTCCCGATTCGAGCTCGCCTGCTCCCGCTGCCGGCGCAACCCCCTCACCGGAGAGTGCGGGGGCGTTCATGCGAGCGCCCCGAGATACGCCCTGCGAACCTCAGGGTCAGCCAAAACCTCAACGGTGGGTCCGTCGGCCAGCACCCGGCCGAGATCGAGCACCACGAGATGATCCACCACCGCGTGGATCAGGTCGAGGTCGTGTTCGACCAGCACGACCGCCACCCCAGAACGTTGGCGCACGTCGGCCAGCGTTTCCGCCAACCGGCGGGTGTCGGCGACGTCGAGCCCCGACGAAGGCTCGTCGAGCAGTAGCAACCTCGGTGCCCCCATGAGTGCCCGACCGAGTTCGACCAGGCGGGCCCGACCTAGGTCCAACGTGGCCACCGGTTGATCGGCCACATCGTCGAGACCGAGAAGACCGAGCACCTGACGCACGTGGTCGAGCTCTGCTGGGGAAGGCCCACCCCGATGCAGTAGATCCCGCCAGATCCGCACTGTCCCGGTGTGGGCCTGTTCTGCCACCAGCAGATGGTCGGCCACCGTCATGCCTTCAAAGAGCTCGAGGCGTTGAAAGGTTCGGCCGATGCCGAGGCGACTACGTCGCCAAGCGGCCATGCGGTCGATGCGCCGGCCGCAGAAGATGACCGTTCCCGCATCGGGGGATTCGAGTCCGGACAAACAGTTGAAGAGGGTCGACTTGCCTGCCCCGTTGGGGCCGATCACTCCCACAGCCTCGCCCGCTCTCACCTGTAGCGACACCGCATCGAGGGCAACGAGTCCACCGAACCGTTTGGTCAGGTCGGTCACCACCATGAGATTGGGGGCTGTGAGATTGGGGGCTGTCACGACATGCCCCCGGCCTGAGCGACCACCGGGCCACCGGTGGGTGGCGGAACTGAGCCACTCCCCTGCCTGGCCGTGGCCCGGCGGTTCCGGGCCCGCTCGATCACGCGCTCGGCACGGCCGCCCAAGACGTCCAAGAACCCTTCGGGATGCCGGGTATAGCTGAGGGCGGCCAAGCCGAAGAGGACGGCAACCAGGCCGGCGAACCGGGCCGGCAACGTGGTCACTGCCTGCTGGAGGACCTCGTAGACCACGCCGGCCACAATCGCCCCCGAGATCGATCCGATACCCACGATGGCCACCACGGCCAGAAGAACTATGGAGACCTGATAGCCATAGGCATCCGGTGAGAGCGAGCCCTCGAGTGACCCCGACATCGCTCCTCCCACTCCGGCAAGGCCGGCCGAGATGGCGAACACCAGCACCCGCAGCCGGGTCACATCGATGCCCACCGACGACGATGCCAGTTCACTGCCCCGCACAGCGGCGAGGTAGCGGCCCATGGTCCCGTCCCCCACCAACTTCACGACTAGCGCCGCCCCACCGAGCACGACCAGAGACAACAGGAAGAACGGTTTGGCTGCGGCGAAACTGATCGGCCCTGCCGATGGCCGGGGCACCGTCACACCTCCTGCCCCGTTGCCGACCCAGGAGACAGGGAAGAGGATGTTGTCGGCCAACAAGGCGAAGGCCAGCGTGGCCAGGGCCAACGAGAGGCCGGCCAGGCGCAACGTGGGAATGGCCACAACCACCCCCAGCAGTGCAGCCAGTAGTCCACCGGCAATCACGCCAATCATTACTGGCAGGCCGAAGTGGACGGCTAACTGCCCTGCCACGAACCCGCCGAGCCCTGCGAAGGTCGCCTGACACAAGGAGATCAGCCCACTCATGCCCGTCAGCAAGGTGAGTGACAAGAAGATGATCGACACCGCTAGTGCTTGGTTCATGGTGAAGAGCCAGTCGGGCGGCACCCAGGTCAACGCCGAGATGACAGCGACCACCCCCACCACCAACGCCAAGGTGGCCGTTGGCCGCCGGGTGAACCGGTCGGCCAGGGGTGTGGGTGCTGCACCGTCGAGGCGCCGGTGCCACACTCCCACCGAGGTCACTGCCCCACCTGCCAGCGACTCCCAGGAGCCACCGGCTGCGGCAGTGGCCCCAGACCGATAGCCCGACACGGCACGCTCGACTGCTGACGTAGGCGGGTCACAGCCGGCCAGTGGATCTGTCGCTCGACTCGTTCCCACCAAGGGCAAGAAAATGAGCAGCACGAAAAATGGCAACGACGGGCGAAGTCCGTTGGCCACCACCCCCGGAGGCAGATAGCCAGCCAAGATCTGTTGACCGATGCCGAGCGCCAGACCGCCAACGAGGGCCAGTGGCAGGCTGGTGAACCGGCCGATGACCGCCCCAGCGATGCCCCACACCAAGAGCACGGTGAAGTTCTGAGGATCGACCTGGGCATAGAGCGGGGCGAGCAACACCCCGGCAAGCCCGGCCAGGACACTCGAGAGGATCCACGCCGCCAGACCGATACGGCTTGAGTCGATACCAGCCAACTCGGTGAGGCGGGGGCTCTCGACCACCGCTCGCATCTCGAGGCCAACCGGGGTGAACCGGAAGAGGGCGACCAGTCCAGCCACCACAACGAGGGTGGCTCCGGTCACGGAGAGTTCGAGGCCGCTGACCGGCACCGAACCGAGGTGGAGATAGACCCGCTGGGCATTTCCCACCAGAGCCGGTGGAGGAATCACCGGAATCGAGCCGACCACCATGATGGCCACCTGAGGCAGTGCCACCAACAGGCCCAGCGAGGGCACCAGGGTGACCAAGGGTGACGCCGTGCGGATGCGGCGGAAGAGCAACCGGTCGAGGAGTATCCCGACCACTGGGCCGATGACCAAGACGGCGATCACTGCTGCTGCCCACCGAGGCCACCCCCCGTCGATCAAGGAGACATAGGTGAGGGCAGACACGAAGGCTTGGGCGCCGAACGCCAGGTTGAATACGCCTGAGGCTTTGTAGGTCAGCACCAAGCCGACCGCCATCAAGGCGAATACGCATCCATAAGGGACGCCCGGCAGTGCGAATGACAGGAGTTGACTCACTGGCCTGGCACCCCTGGGGCAGGCGGCACCAGGACGACCGGCACCTGTCCCGACGGCAACGTCGACGACGTTGGCGGAGGATGGATCTGGTCGAAACAGCGATAGACGCCTGTCGGCGGAGCAAACACGGGAACGAACCGGGTGCCCTTGGCCCGCACGAAGGTCGAGCAATTGACCGACGTCACCCCTACGTGGGCCTTCGTCCAATCGACGGGCGGATAGGCACCGTCGGCGTTGTAAGCCCGGAGCCGGTTGATGGCGGCCACCACCCGAGTGCGGGTCACATCGGCCCCCGCTGCTCGGAGCCCCTGGGTAAAGAGATCTGCACTGGCCCACCCGGCCAATGCGGACCCGCTCAGTGGCGTCCCGGGCGCGAACCGGTGCATGTCCGCCACGAAGCGATCGATTCCCGGATACACCCGAGGTGCCAGCGATGCCAGCTCGAACGGTGTCTGCTGGAGCATGAAGATGACCCCGTCGAGGGCGCCGGGGTCGTTCACCAAGTTCTGGGTGTTGTAGCCATCCAGCCAGTACTGAGTGACCGCACCTAGGCCATGTTGTTTGAGCGTCTGGGAGAGCTTGATGTTCCCGCTGGCATCCATGCAGGTGACCACGAAGTCCGCTCCGCTTCGTTGGATCCTGGTCACATCGGCGTCGAGTGACGCTGCACCAAAGGGGATCGATTCATCGATCACTGGGGTGGGTATGCGGTGGAGGGCCAGCGCCTTGATGACACTGATGCACCCGTCTGAGGACTGCGCCACGTTGTAGGCCAGCACAGCAGCACGGTGGGCGTGCACTCGCTGGAGCGCATAGGCGACCTGGGGCTGAGGAAGCATCGGGTCCACGTAGGAACCTCCGGCCCCGAACATCGCGGGCCCAGCCCATTGCTCGTTGGTGTTCACCTGCAATCCGAATGTCGGCACCCCCTGGGATCGCAACACCGACGAGCCGGTGAAGAACGGCGTCCCGACACCCACCACAGCGAACACCTTGGCCTGGACGAGGCGCTGGGCCGCGGTGAGGTCTCCTGAGGGCGAGGTTCCATCATCGATCAACGGTCCGTAGACGATCTTGCGGCCGTTCACGCCGCCGGCGACATCGAGCGCATCGAAATAGGCCCGGGCCCCAGTGACCACGGGAGCAAAGGTCGAGGCAACGAAACCGCTGAGTGACCCCATACCCCCCACCCGGATGGAGGTTGGCGTTACGCCATCGGCGTCACCGGCATGCGATACGGAAAGCACCGTGACGTTGGCACATCCGGCAGTCACTACAAGGACGACCATGACTGATGCCAGGACGGCGTCTGTCCGTCGATGGCGTCGCCGACGACGCCTGGTGCACTCACGCCCTGTGCTGGCTCGGTCCACATTCCTCCCCGAGAGCAGCCGCCGGTTCCGCTTGGGTCCGAATCGGAGTACCTGCGGTGGCCGCCACTCCCACCCAGGACTGTACCGGCGAAGGCCTGGTGTGGAATGGACACCGACCAGCGAGGTCGGCGACGTGGCTCAGTGGCGTGGCACGACCCGCCAGGACCAGCCAGCCAGGACCTACGAGCCCGCCTGCAGATGTCTGGCCCGAATAGTCAGGCCCTGCTTGTCAGGCCCTCTTGGCAGGCAGTGCGTCGAGCCCTGCGGGCGAGAGTGCCTTGATCAGCCCCATTGGGGCTGTTGCAGTTCGCCAGACGGCACGGTTCACGAGGCGGTTGGCACCTTGGCCGTGGCCTCGCCTACGACCTTCTCCTCGCCGTCGGCATTGACGAGTCGGACGTCCAGGTCAAGGAGGTGGTCGGATCCCTCCGTGCGCTTGGCCGACACCACGATGCGGCTCGACAGTTCTTCACCCGGCCACGTCTGGCGAGCGAAGCGCACCTGGAACCGGGTGACGTTGCCCACTCCCACCCAGTCGGTGATGGCCGTTCCGAGCAGGCCCATGGAGAACATGCCATGGCCGAACACGCTCGGCTGACCCGCAGCGGTGGCCTTCACCTCGTCGTGGTGCATCGGGTTGTAGTCACCCGACGCTCCGGCATAGGCCACAAGATCGGTGCGCGTAAGGGCATGGGTCAACACAGGGGCCTCGTCGCCCTCGTTGACGTCTTCGAAATGCAGGGGTGCATCAGCCATAGTCTCGTCCTTCCTGGATGTCCGGTGTCGTTGGTGTTCGTGGTGACTTCGTTGGTGCATGCAGATCTACTGTCGCCCAGCGTCTGCTGCCGTGACGTTCGAGTGCTGGAAGCTGCCACCCAGATGCCTGCTTGGCGCCCTACCGGCCCGGCTCGGGGTCACGGGGCAGTCCGAGCAGCCGCTCGCCGATGACATTGCGCTGGACCTCGCTCGTTCCACCAGCGATGGTCATGCACTTGCTCTGCAGCACACCGTAGGCCGAGGCGGCAGCTTCGCCGGCGTATACGGCGCCATCAGGGCCGCAGATGTCGAGGCCGAACTCATGTACCCGCTGGTCGAACTCAGCACCCAGCAGTTTGCCCAGGCTTGATTCGGACCCAGGCTCCAAACCCCCGAGGGAGCGCAGCGTGGAGCGCATGCCGAGTTGAGCGAGCGACTGAGCCTCGGCCAGCAGTGCGCCCAGGCGATCCAAGGTCACTGGGTCCGGCAGTTCGTCTTGGGCGGCCAAACGGGCCAGCACGCCTTCCAACGCGCCTCCGAAGGCCGAGTCCGACGAGAGTGAGACCCGCTCGTTGGCCAAGGTCGTGCGCGCCAGCCGCCAGCCACCATCGATCTCCCCTACGACGCACGCATCGGGGACGAAGACGTCATCGAAGAAGACCTCGTTGAACAGGGCATCGCCGGTGATCTCCCGCAGGGGCCGGATATCAATTCCCGGCGAGGACATCTCCACCAAGAAGTAGGTGATTCCCTTGTGCTTGGGGGCGTCAGGATTGGTCCGAGCCAGGCAGATTCCCCAATGGGCCCGCATGGCAACTGAGGTCCAGACCTTCTGGCCAGTCAACGACCAACCGCCGTCGACCTTGGTGGCTCGGGTGGCCAGTCCGGCAAGATCCGAACCTGCACCTGGCTCACTGAACAGCTGGCACCAGATGATGTCGCCATCGAGGGTCGGACCCACGAACCGCTCCACCTGTTCAGGCGAGCCATGGGCCATGACCGTCGGAAGGGCCCATGCAGCCACGGCCAAGTTGGGTCGCCGGAGACCGGCTTCGGCACAGACTTGGTCGATCACCAGCTGCTCCACGGCACCGGCATCCCGCCCCCAGGGTGCCGGCCAGTGTGGAGCGAGCAGACCTTCGGCGGCCAGCGCTCGGCGCTGCTCGTCGGCATCCTCCATGGCAGCCAGACGGGCGATGACGGGCTGGATCTCCGAGCGAAGTGCTTCGCCTTCGGGCGGCAGGTCAATGCTGAGCGTCCGACGCCATCCGCCCAAGGCCAGGCGAGCGGCGTGCGCCCGCAGCGGCGCCGTTCCTCCAACGAGTTGGCGCAGCGTGGTGGCACGGCGCAGGTGGACATGAGCGTCGTGTTCCCAGGTGAAGCCCATGCCTCCGAGCACCTGGATGGCTCCCTTGGCTGCCTCGACGTAGCCGTCGAGAGCCAGAGCGGCGGCCAGTTGCACGGCCAAGTCGGCCTGATCAGCGCCGGCAAGGCCTGCCGAAGTGGTCTCGTTTTCGAGTACCAGCGCGGCATCCCAGGTGGCAGCCACCCCTTGCTCGACGGTGACCAGCATGTTGGCCAGCCGATGCTTGATGCCCTGGAACTGCCCGATAGGACGGCCGAACTGCTCACGAGTGCGGGCGTGCTCGGCCGCAGCGTCAAGACACCATCTCGCCCCACCCGATGCAGCGGCCGACAGCACCAGCAGGCTGATCGACCGGATTGCCGCCGTCGTGGCTCCCTCGACCACATGGTCGCCAGGCACCTCGACCGAGGCGACTGTCCAGGCGGCCGAGCGATGACTGGGGTCAAAGCTGGCCAGTTCGGTGACCTCCACGCCCGAGGTTCGCTCAAGAATCACCCAAACAACGTCGCCGTCCACGGCTACCGGGGCGAGCACCACGTCGCACACTGCCCCACCCAACAGCGGCTGGAGCGTGCCATCGACCACCAGACCGCCATCACCCGAGCGCACCCCGCTGAGGCCCACGAGAGCCGATGCGGTGCCGTCGGGCGCAGCCAGAGGAATGGCCGCTGAGGCCGTGATCGAACCATCGGCGAGCCCAGGCACGATGGCCTTGGCCACCGGGCCACCCGCCCCAGAGAGCACGGCAGCAACCAGCGTGGAGGTGTCCCACGGCCCGACGGCGGCCACACGGCCGAGCGCCTCGGCCACCACGGCAAGTTCGAACAGGCCCGCTCCTTGGCCGCCGAACTCTTCGGGCACCTGAATAGCCAAGGTGCCTTGGGCGGCTAGATCGCTCCAGTAGGCAGGCAGGGCATCATGTTCGGCGTCGAGGGCGGTGCGCATGGCATCGGCCACACCCTTCGCCTCGGCCCACCCTGCGACCGATGCTCGCAGTTCGTCGTGCTCGTCTTGGATCCCGATGGCCATGGCCTGTTTCTACCATCTGGGAACAGAAAAGCAGAACCCGTTCTAGCCAGCGCGAACCGCGTGCCAGCCGGTCGACAGGCCTGGCGTGTCGAGGTGCCTACCAGCCTCGGAATACCGGCGGGCGGCGCTCAGCAAATGCCGTCAAGCCCTCCCGGCAGTCTTCAGTGCCCGTCACCAACTCTTGACCGACGGCCTCGTCCCACAACGCAGTGGTTCGGTCAGACTCAAGGGCCCGATTCGTCAAGTACTTGGCGACGGTGATGGCCTTCGTGGGTGCAGCCGCCAGGCGAGCGGCCCAGATGGCGACTTCGTCCATCAACTGTTCTCGTGGAACGACTTTGTTCACCAGTCCGAGGCGCTCGGCATCGATGGCAGGCACGTCGTCGCCGAAGAAGAACAGTTCCTTGGCTTTCTGGGGCCCGATGAGACGGGCCAGCAAGTAAGCACCACCGGCATCAGGAGCGATACCTCGACGAATGAAGACTTCGATGAACTTGGCTTCTTCGGCAGCCAGAACCAGGTCACAGGCCAGCGCCAGATGCATGCCCCCGCCTGCCGCTGTTGCGTTGACTGCTGCGATCACCGGCTTCTCGCAGTCGAGCACCGCACTCACCAAGCGCTGCCACCCGGTGCGGATCAGGCGCGCTGCATCACCGACGGCCCGCTCGGGGGCGCCTTCGGGCCGGGACGGGGCGGGTCCCGAGGAGCGCAGGTCGGCCCCCGTGCAGAAGCCCTTCTCCCCCGCACCCGTCAGCACCACGGCGCGCACGGCCAGGTCGGCCGAGGCCTCTTCCAGCCACACCACCACCTGGTCACGCATGGCCGCCGTGATGGCGTTTCCGGCTTCAGGTCGATTCAAGGTGATCCACAAGACGCCGTCCTCGAGACGGCGGAGCACATGGGCGTCGGGCACGCCGTTCTCGGAGGCCGCAGTTGCGGTGGTGTCGTCACTCATCAGACGCGGTGGATGATGTTCATGCGCGAGGTGCACACCGGCTCGCCGCTGCCCTGGTCGGACCACTCGGTATCGACCACAACAAAGGTCATGGTTTTTCCCTTGGACTCCTTCTTGTAGGCGTCCACCACCATGCCCTTCCCGACCAACACGTCGCCGGCGAACACCGGGCGGTGGTAGGTGAACTCCTGCTCACCGTGGAGGATTAGGCCTCCATTGGCCATGAGGGGGCCGATGACCTTGCCGAGCGGGTTGGCGCTCGGAGCATCGTCAGTCTGGAGTTCGGGATAGACACCGAAGTTGCCCATGACAAAGGGGTAGGTCGGGGGGGCGGGAATCCCCGGCAGGCCGGCATCGGCGGCAGCCCGAGGGTCCCGGTAGACCGGGCTGTCGTCTTGGACGGCCGTGGCGAATAGCGCAACGTGCCCCCGCTCCACCGTGACCACGGTGGTGCCGGTCGAGGTGCCGATGATGGTGGTGAGGATGTCGTCAGACATGTCAACTCCTGTGTGGTCCTGGTGGGCGCTAGGGTGCCCGCTGCGCACGCTACCGCGCAAGCCCGGGCGCACGTCGCGCTTCTCTGGCCCGCCTCACCAGCCGCCCGGGCCGCTCGGCTAGCTCGGCACCGACGAAGGGAGCCTCATGTCCGCCATTCCAGCATTCGAGACCCTCGACTACCGAGAGGACGACGGCGTGGCCTGGGTGACCCTCGATCGACCCGAGGTCTACAACGCCTTCAATGCCACCATGCAACGGGAGTTGCGCACACTGTGGCGGGCGCTTCGGCGACGCGATGAGGTCCGCTGCATCGTCTTGACCGGAGCCGGCGACAAGGCGTTCTGCACCGGTATCGACCGCAACGAGGCCTTGGGCGACACATCGGGTGATGCCACCGTTGGCGAGGACGGCGAATCGGTGCACGTGGGTGCCGGTGAGACCCCCTTCATGTTCGACGATCCAGGTGAGATCTCGGCCCCAAGACCTGTGACCTGTGGAAGCCCGTGATTGCTGCCGTCAACGGCATGGCATGCGGAGGCGCGTTCTATCTCCTCGGTGAGGTCGATGTCATCATCGCCACCGAGGCCGCCACCTTCTTCGACCCCCATGTCACCTACGGCATGGCCGCAGCGTTCGAGCCGCTTCAGATGACCGGCCGCCTGCCCTTCGGCGAGCTGGCCCGCATGACCCTGCTCGGAGCGTCCGAGCGCATGAGTGCTCAGCGGGCCCACCAGGTCGGTCTCGTGTCCGAGCTGGCTACCGATGTCGACGATCTGCGCGAGCGGGCTGGTTGGGTCGCCCGCCAGATCAGCGATGCGCCGGCCCTCGCTGTCCAAGGCTCCCTGCGGGCCCTCTGGGCAGGCAGGGATATGGGTCGTGGCCAGGCCCTCGCCCTGGGATATGCCTTCGTAGGCTTGGGTAACAGCCCGCAAGCACTGGCCGAGGGCCAGGAGCGCTTTGCCTCGGGCGCTCGGCTGGAGTGGAAGCTGCGCTGACGCTGGCATACAGGGCTCACTACATCGCCCCTGAAACACGCCTAAGGCAAGGTGGTGGTCAAGTAGGCGTGGCACCATGCACGCAAGGCGCTGGCGTCTTCACCACTGATGACGACCATGGTGAGGCCCTGCATCCACATCACCGTGTAGCGACCCAGCCCTGGAACCGCGTGGACGTACTCGTAGACCTGGACGCCCGAGTAGGTGAAGCTGCTGACCAGGCGCACCTTTGCCCCCAGGGTGTGGGTGGCCACCTGCGCCCCTGCTCCAAGCGCAGGCACTTCGGCAAAGAGTCGGAGTTCGACGAGGCCGAGGTCACGTCCGGCTGATTCCGTGGCAGAGCGGTGACCTCGGATCTCCACGTCGCGATAGGAGACGGCCGAGAAGATCGGAGTGCCGTTGAGGTTTTCTTGGTGGAGGAGCACCTGTGTTCGACGATGCACCTGCGTCGGCGTGACGCGCACCGTTCGGTAGCCCGGCACGGGAACGAACTGGCGCTCTAGGACTGGTGATGCGTCCACCGACAAGTGGACCACGTGATCTACCGACGCCCGCACCGTGGACCCTGTGGTGGCCAATGAGGCCAGCCCCAGGGAAACGACGATGCCGACGAGGGCCACGACTGCAGTACTTCGTCGCATCTCTGCCCTCCGGAGGCCACCGCTGGATTCGCGTGGCCATCCACCATGATGAGGGGGCGTCGCTCCGATCGGTAGGGCCGAAGGGTGGCGAGGCTGATCGACGCTGGTCGATCAGTCACCTGTCGACGGACATCGGATCACCTGCACCGAGATGAGTGAAGGGCCTCCACCACGACATCGCCTGGCGTCACGCGCGGGATCGATGGTGGTCAGTCCGGTGATGACCGGACAGACGGAAGCGAGTGGGACGGGCTGCCGTTGGCCCGCCAGTCGTCGTAGCGGTCGAGGAAGTCCTGGCCGAACGGATCCTCACCGATAAGGGGCATTCCGGCCCGCCACACGGTGAGATCGTCGGGCGCCAAGGCTCCGGCCTGG
>CAIQOJ010000002.1 GCA_903873395.1 uncultured Acidimicrobiaceae bacterium | reverse complement strand
GTTTCCGCCCACGGTCACGCCACGAGCGCCCTCGAGGTTCGAACCAACCACCTTGATCGTGGTCCCACCCGGCATCGCCCCGGCGTTGGGGACGACGGCAGAAACCTGAGCAGACGGCTGGACGATCGGAGCAGATGCGATCACCGTCGGAGGTCCGCCGTCACACGCTCCCGTCAGGGCCTGCTGGCCAACGACAGCGGTGAGACTCCCTCCAGCGGCAGTCAGTGAGACGGTGGCCGTCGAAGAACCGGTGAGGTTTGCCCGGTAGACCCCAGTCGATCCTGAGAGCGAGAAGGGGTAAGAGCTGCCAGCCGGGAAGGGCGAAGGCAGGGTGATCGAACCGGTGAAGGTTGCGGTTTGGGAGGCAGGCGTCGCCCCGGAAGCAGTGATGGGACCCGTAAACGTCACGCTCAAAGTGAGGCCAGCCGCAGCCGCAAGTGTCGCCGTCGAGACCAACTGGGTGTTGATCACAAGGCCGGTAACGTTGAACGCCTGTCCAGCAGTCACCGGGGTGGGCGAAATCGCCGCTGAGACAGTTGACTGAATGTTGGTGTCACCCGTCGGCAAGTGGCAGACGGCAGCGGATATGGGTGTTCCCGAAGCACCCGCTGGCGTGGCATCAGCGACAAGCCCGACTGCCCCTACGAGACCCGAGGCGGCCAAAGCGGCTGCGCCGGTCACAGAGGCCACACGGGCCTTCCAGGTGCGTGTTGCTCTCATGGACGACTCTCCTTGGAGTTGATGCGGTGCAGCCCGACGGGCCGCCCCTCCCGATCCTGCGCAGAATGCCGTGTCCCCTGTTGTTCCCCCAGGACCTACGGCAATCGCTCTGCAACCTAGGGGATGGCCAGTGGGTTTGCAATCCAACTGGCCTCGCTCCGCATAGTCTCACTGCATGGCGAACGGCATCATCACGTCCAGCCGTGAACGGCGTCCCGTGTACAACCCACCAGGCCGTTGTTGAGCACCACCTCTGATGGCATCTTTGGCCCCGCTGACCTCGATGCCCTCTACGTGTTCTTCCAGGTCCACGGCTTCGCCACCCTCCGAGGAACCCTGAGCGAAGACGTGCTCGACTATGTCGAGGCCGAGTTGCGCGCTGCTCAAGAGGCGTTGGTCGCTGGCTCGCTCCACGACAGCCACGCCACGGACATCTTGGACGCCCCCGACGCCACTATCGATGGGCAACCCTTCGCCCACTACGTGGTCTTCGCCACCAAGGCCTCAGCCCGAGCAGACGCTCTCGTCCACGAGCCCGTCCTGGTCGAGATCAACCGTCATCTCCTTGGCGACCATGTCTGGCTCCTTGACTATGAGCAGTTCGGCATCGTCTTCCAAGATGCCCGTCCAGATCCTGGATCTGCCTACTCTCGCATCGGCTGGCACACCGACCGCCAGTCGGGACCCCATCTCGATGTGTGGCCGGCTGTCGCCTTCACCATCCACTTCGATCCCACCTCGCCGGCCAACGGCTTCCTGCGAGTCCTGCCGGGAAGCCACCGGGCAGGTACCGAAGGGATTCCACCAGGTTTCGAACGAGTTCCTGGAGAGGTCGCCGTCTATCAGGAGCGAGGCGACATCCTCTTCCACCATTGCGACCTGTGGCACGCTGCAGCACGAGCCACCGATGACGGCGACGGAGCTATCCGCCGCCACCTTCGGGGAAGTTGGCATGCCGGCACTCGCCTGCCCGATGGGCACGGAACCGCCGATTTCATCAAGAACGCCCGGCGCTAGCCGCCGCACTGATCCGACTGCCGACCAGGAGCTTCCCATGACAACGGCCCCCGCACCCATGCCAGAACGCAACGTGCTCGGCGAAACCCTCGAGCCCTGCGGAACCGACCCCATGACCGGGTTCTTCCGCGACGGGTGCTGCTCGACAGGACCGGAAGATCTCGGTAGCCACACCATCTGCGCAGTGGTCACCGCCGAGTTCCTCGAGCACCAGCGCTCGATCGGCAACGACCTGTCGACGCCTATGCCCGCCTACCGATTTCCTGGTCTCGTGCCCGGGGACCGCTGGTGTGTCACCGCCCGCAACTGGCTCCAAGCGCACATCGACGGCGCTGCTGCCTTTGTGGTCTTGGCCTCAACCAATGAGAAGGTCCTCGAAATCGTTCCCCTCGAGATCCTGAAGATGCATGCCGTCGATGTACCGGACCATCCCGGTGGCCTTGCCGGCTGACAGATGGGCGGCTGACGGATGGGCAGATGGATGAAGGACGGCGCAGCGATCGCACTCAACTGACGATTGCACTCAACTGACTAGGGGCGCTCTTGTGAGTCCACCTAGCCACCACGGCAGTGCCACGCCAAGCAACATCTGAACCTAACTCCTCGCCGCCGTGCTTCGGCTGCACGACGTGAGTCAGTCAGCCATCCCGGCGCTCGAGTCTCCGACTGCGGATCATGTGGCGACCGGTCATGTCGGCCACTGCAGTCGTGGCCCAGATGATCAGCGTGGCAAAGACGTAGGTCGAGATCCCGCGGATACTCAGGCCAGACACGATGATCGACACGATGATGAGCGACACGATGGTCGAGGCCACGGCCAACAAGCCAGCCATGGCGATCGATGGTTCCCGGATCAACATGCGCAAGGCGACGAACTGCATCGCCAGGTGCACCACCCAGAACACCACGGTTGCCTCGATGAGGCCCGTCGTCGACAGGTGGAATCCCGGCAGGATCAGCCACGAGGCGATCAAACCGACCGCGATGCCCACTAAGGATGAGACGATGCGGATTGCCCAGCGGGTCAGCACGTCGTTCCGCCGATTCCGGCCCATCGATTCGTTGAAGATGCCATCGACGTCACTGCCTTTCGATCGTCACTCGCACCGGCTTGTGGCCGGAAGTTGCGCTGCATCGCCGGAGTGGAGGTGAGCGGACTCGAACCGCCGACTTCTACATTGCGAACGTAGCGCTCTACCAGCTGAGCTACACCCCCGGGTCGGTGGTAGAGCGTAGCCGCCTCCCGAGGACGCCTCGGGCCTTCGACCAGCCAGTCACCCGGGTGCCCACGGAGCCACGAACCTTAGGAGACGGTGGTCGACGTCACCGGTGAGGTGGTGGTCGTTGCCGGCACCGTGGTCGTAGTTGTCGTCGGATGTGGAGCGGTGGTGGTAGTCGGTGCTGGCGTGGTCGTCGTGGTCGGCGGCTGGGTCGTCGTTGTGGGCACGACAGGAGGCGGGGCGACGAAGCTGAATGTGGCCGTAGCGCACTGGCCTGGGGTGGCAGCTTCGACCACCAAGACCCCTGGCAACGTCGACACCGTCACTACAGGCAACGGACCGCCAGTCTGCAGACAGGCCAAGGCAGGATCGGTGGTGCCGAACCCATCGAGCACCCCGACCTGGGTCGTCGTCCCACCCGAAGGCAGTGCGCCGATCGGAGTGAGGGGAATGGATGACACGCCGGTGTAGGTGGCGAACGTCAGATAGCCAGTTCCCGGAGGCGGGGGTGGTCCTGTCAAGACATCCTTGGCCGCTGGCGCATGCCCGAGCAGCGCGGCCAGCATGGCTGGATCATTGCCATCCATGCCGAGAGCCCAGATCCCCACCCCGCCGAGATGGAAATAGTCGGCAAGTTGGGCCTTGAGGGCCATTGACGTCGGATCGTCGTAGAACAGGACGTGCCACTGGTCCCCGACCTTGTAGGACGTCCAGGGCGTGTTGGTGACCGGGTCCCAATACGCCGGGTGACCCGCCGCCTTGATGGCCGAATAGCTGAACGGGGACGACGATCCTGTAGCCGTGGCTGGCAACTTGCCATCGGTCGTCGGCCAGTC
>CAIQOJ010000001.1 GCA_903873395.1 uncultured Acidimicrobiaceae bacterium | reverse complement strand
GTTGGACAGCTGCTGGGCGAGCGAGCCTCCTGCGCCAGGCTGGAGGATGGCCCACTCAGTCTCGATCTGTGTTGGCACCTGGCTGTCGCCGGTCACCAGATGTCCGAGGTCGGCCTTCGACGGCGACTGGGACATGTAGACCTTGGCCCAGAAGGCATCCCCGAGCTGAGGGTCTCCCGGGTTGTCGGAGGCGTTGACGACAGCTTGGACTACCGGCTGTTGGTTGACGGCACCTGCCGGGGCCGGCGTGACGTTGAAGGTCGGGGCAGGGACGGTGACACTTCCGCCGGCCGAATGCTCCAGCTGGCCGGGCTGCGTCGGGCTGGCGACGAGCCAGTTGTAGACGACGTTGGTCGGGTTGACACCGAGGCCCAAGCCGAAGTGGTCGCAGCCGTCGGTCAGGTAGGTGGCCGATCCGCCGGTCCAGCACTGGTGGCCCATGGTCGGGGTGATGACCGATGGGGCCGTTGGGGTGCCGACCTGCCAGGTCTGGGTGGCGGGGTCGTAGGCGCTGGCATAGGTCACCATCGTGCCGCCGGAGAAGGCGGTGATGACGGGGTCCCCGTAGCGCTCGTAGGGGGCACCGAAGATGTATTGCACGTCAGAGGGCGAGACGCCGTCGAGTTCGATCTCGAACCCGTGGGTCTCTTGGCCGGTGTCGTTGAACACGTCGAAGTTCGAGAGTGTCCCGAACTGCGTGGGACTCGAGGTTGCTGCCGCTCGGGAGCTTCCCTGGAGATCGGCGGCGTACACCACGGTGCCCGTGGCCATGATCGCCGCAGCGCTCACGCAAGCCAGTCGACGGAACTTTCGCATGATCGGTGCCCTTCGTTTCAGAAGGAGGCGACGAACACGTGCCCCCCTCGATGCAGTGATGCCTTCACTCATCAGCGTGGCACATTCTTGCCAATCTTGCACTGTTGGTGATCGTCGCGTCACCGCCTGTCATGAGGTCCGTCATGCCGTCTCTGGCTGACCCGACGGGACCGGACGCGACAACGGCCGCACCCTCGGGGGGAGCGGCCGTTGTGACGTCACGGTCGGCTGGGCCGACCAACCAACGAGCTGACTACTTCTTTGACTCCCAGAACATGGCATCGATGGCTGCGATCTCCGCCAGCAGACGGTCGGCCACGCCCACGTCGTTGGTCTTCTTGCACTCGCCGGCCGTCTTGGTGGCCTTCCAGAACATCGAGTGGAGGTCGGGGAAGCGCTCAGCGTGCTCAGGCTTGAAGTAGTCCGTCCACAGCACCCACAGGTGGTGCTTGACCAGCTCGGAGCGCTCCTCCTTGATGATGGCGGCCCGGACCTTGAACGACTCGTCGTCCGAAGCGTTGGACTTCTCCATGGTCGCCTTCACCGACTCGGCCTCGATGCGGGCCTGGGCGGGGTCGTAGACGCCGCAGGGCAGGTCGCAGTGGGCGTGGGCCGCCGTGGGGGCGGACACTCGGTCGATAAGGGCGAGCAGATGGTCGGCAATGCGCATGGATCGTTCCTCCTGGTGCAGAGTGGGGCGTGGGTCACGCCTCAATCACTGTACCCAGGATCGGCCCAGGTGGATCGCGTTCGCACCATTGGGCCGCTCGAATCACCATCGGTGGTGTCGCCGCGCTGTTCTCACTTGGGGTGGTGGTGCTTGCCCGTTCGCTGGGTCGGGTCGAGGTGGTGGGGGGTTCGATGGCCCCGGCGCTGCTTCCCGGCGACCGCCTGCTACTCCTCCGTCGACCCCTGGGGTCTCCTGGATGGCCAGCCGTTGGAGATGTGGTGGCCCTCAACGATCCACGGGAGCCCATGAGGGTTCTCGTCAAGCGGGTTGCCGACATCGACCAGTCCGCTGGCACGGTCACAGTGCTTGGTGATGCCGCCGAGGCCAGCACGGATAGCCGCACCTTTGGAGCGGTTCCCCGACGGGCTCTGCTCGGGCGCGTCATCTATCGCTACGCCCCGGTGGGACGGAGCAGCCGGGCACCTTGGCCTCCGCGGTACGCTTCTGGGTGATGGCAACGCTCCAGGACGACCTCGCCCGCATCCTTACTCCGAACTACCTCGCCGATGTCGGGGGGTTGTCGCTCGACGACATCCGTCGCATGCGCTTCGAGTGTCAGGAAGCTGAAACGGCACTCTCCTACCTCCGGCGACTGGTCCAGGGGCGCCTGGACATCGTGCTCGCCTATGTCAACAGCGCCGGCGATGCCGAAGGACGCGACCTGTCCAGTGTCGTCGACGCCCTCCCGGAGATCTTGGCCGGAGGCGGCGGACGGACCATCGGAGGTCCGGGTCGCAACCCGGTGCTGCACTCGCCCAACACCGAATCGCTCGATGAAGTGACCCAGGAACTCGATGCCATCTTGGGAGCCGACAATCTGAGTGGTCTTGCCAACCTCGACCAGACCGAGTTGGCCGAGTTGGTCGAGCAACTGCGTGAACTGGAGAACCGCGTGTCTACCGAGCGCCGTGGGCTGCACGAGCGGATCGACACGCTGCAGGCTGAGCTCGTGGCCCGACACAAGTCGGGCCAGGCATCGGTCGACGGCCTCCTGTCATGACACCGGCGCCCGCCCGCGACGCGGCCTCCGAGGGTGACCGCTTCGTCAAGGAACTACCCGAGCGCTTCAATGAACTCGGCTCGTTCATCCGTGAGCAGCGCAGTTCCGCTCGGCTGTCCCTGCGGCGCCTGTCGGAGTTGGCTGGTATCTCCAACCCCTACCTGAGCCAGATCGAGCGTGGCCTGCGCCGTCCGTCTGCCGAGATCCTTCAGCAGATCGCCAAGGCGTTGCGCATCTCGGCCGAGACGCTCTACGTCCAAGCGGGAATCCTCGAGCGCCCCGATGGCGACACGGATCTCACCCGTCACATCTTTGCCGACCGGTATCTGACCGAAGAGCAGCGCCAGGCTCTTCTGCGCATCTATCTGTCGTTTCGGCACGAGAACGAGGACCAGGTGGTTGCTGATGCGGATGACGAGCTCCACGGTGCGCTCGACAGCGACCTACCCACGGATGCTGGAGCCACAGCCACCGTCGGCTGACCGGGCCCTCCTGGGTAGGATCGGTTGCGCATGAGGCGCCTGGCCGTCCTTTCTCTCCATACCTCTCCCTTGGCCCAACCGGGCACGGGAGACGGCGGCGGCATGAACGTCTACGTACGCGAGTTGTCCTCTGCTCTTGCCAGGTCCGGCGTCATCTGCGACGTCTACACCCGAGCCTGGTCGGACGATCTCGCCCCCACGGTGAACATCGAGCCGGGATTTCGGGTCCACCATGTCCCCGCAGGCCCGCCGGCACCGGTCGTCAAAGAGGCGCTGCCTGGTGTGGTGGACGAGTTCGCCGACGGAGTCCTCAAGTCGATGGACGCAGCTGGTGGATCCGAGGACGATCCACCCTTCGACGCCATTCATGCCAACTACTGGCTCAGCGGCCTTGCTGGCCACGCCATCAAGCATCAGTTGGACCTGCCTCTGGTATCCACGTTCCACACACTCGACCGGGTGAAGGCCGAGGCCAGCCCTGAGGAAGTCGAGTCCCACGCTGGGTATCTGCGGGCCGAGGCGGAGGCGGCCGTCATCCGCTGCTCGGATGCCGTGCTCGCCTCGTGCTCGGTGGAGGCTGCTCAGATCTCCGACCTCTACGGCGCCGATCCCTCCAGGATCCGCATCATCGCTCCGGGGGTGGACCATGCCTTCTTCGGTCCGGGAGACCGGCCCCAAGCCCGTCGGGCGTTGGACCTGCCAGATGACGGGCCGATCTTGCTGTTCGTGGGTCGGATTCAACCGCTCAAGGGCGTCAGCGTCGCCGTGGAGGCGCTGGCTGCGCTCAGGAACGATCATCCCGACGCCCATCTGGTGGTTGTCGGCGGGCCGAGTGGACCTCGCGGTGCCGCCGAGGTCGATCGGGTGACGCAACTGGTCTCGGATCTCAACCTCGATGACCGGGTGCTCTTTGTGCCCCCCCAAGCCCACGAGCTCCTCTCCTCGTTCTACCGGGCTGCCGACGTGTGTCTGGTGCCGAGCCGCTCGGAGTCGTTCGGCCTGGTTGCTCTCGAGGCAGCGGCCTGTGGCACACCGGTGGTGGCCTCGGATGTCGGTGGCCTGCGCAGCCTCGTCGATCACGGGCGCACCGGCTATCTGGTGGAGGAGTCCGACCCTGAGGTCTACGCCGGGTGGATCCGCCAGATCCTGGCCCAGCCGGCACTGGCTGATCAGCTGTCCGCCCATGCGGCCCGCCGTGCCAGCCGGTACACATGGTCCCGCGCCGCTCACCTGTTGATGGAGACCTACGCCGACCTGACCGACGGTCGTCTGGTGGAGTGCCGATGACGGTCCGGCCTTCGCACGTCGGCGTCGCGTGTTCGAACCCAAGGAGGACGGCACTGCCATGCACGACCCGATGAACGACGACGAGGACGAGTGGGCCGGGATCCTCACGCCCGCTGAGCGGGATGCCGTGTGTGCCCGCATCGACAGTTGGGCCGAGCGCACGCTGGCCGAGGGCGGAGCCCTGGTGGCCGTCGACCGCCAACAGGGTGGGGACCCGGTCACCGGAGCTCCTCGGTGGTACCTGCGACTCGCTGGCGACGAAAAGGAGTTCGTCACCGTCTGGCTCACGTTGCGCCAGCGGACGCTGTGGCACGAGACACAGTTCATGCCTGCGCCCGAGGTCAACGTCGAGGCAACCTGGCAGTACCTCCTCAAGCGCAACGCCGACCTACTGGGCATGGCGTTCGCTCTGGGCCACGAAGACGCCATCTACCTGGTGGGACGGGTGCCGACCGCACGGGTGGGCGATACCGAACTCGACCGCATCATCGGAGCCTCCTTGGCCTACACCGATGAATGCTTCCCTACCGCCATGTCCATCGGATACGAGGGTCGCTACCGCCGTCGACCCCCCAACGCCCGATAGCGTGCCAGCCATGGCATCCACGTTGGAACCCAAACTTCTCCTGGTCGGCGGCGGCAAGATGGGCTCGGCCCTGCTGGCCGGACTTCTGGCCGCCGGGTGGGCCAGCCCGGCCGAGATCGTTGTCTCCGAGCCGGATTCCGCTCAACGCGACCGGTTGGCTGCAGCGCATCCCGGCATCACCGTGGTTGATGCCCCCATCGCAGCCCAGGACGTTCTTCTTGCCGTCAAGCCCGATGTTGCCGAAGGCGTCCTGCGGACACTCGGTGTCGTCGGGGTGATGCGGGTGCTGTCCGTAGTCGCCGGTCTGTCGGCTCAGCGCCTGGAGGCCGCCTTGCCCCCAGGCCGCATCGTCGTTCGGGCCATGCCCAACACGCCGGCGCTGATCGGAGCTGGCACGTCGGGCCTGTCGGGCGGCAGCGTGGCCAATGCCGAAGATCTGGACTGGGCCGAGGGGATCTTGGACGCAGTGGGAACGGTGGTCCGGGTGCCCGAGCGCCTGCTGGATGCCGTCACCGGCGTGTCGGGATCGGGTCCCGCCTATGTGTACTTGATGGCCGAAGCCATGATCGATGCCGGAGTCACCGCCGGGCTGTCCCGGGATGTGAGCCGACAATTGGTCGTGGGCACCTTGTTGGGTTCGGCCCGCATGCTCGAGGAGACGGGGGAGGACCCCGTCGACCTGCGGGCTGCAGTGACCTCGCCTGGAGGTACGACTGCCGCGGCCATCCGCACCCTGGAGTTCAAGGCGGTGCGCTCGGCCTACATCGAGGCCGTGGCCGCCGCGGTCGAGCGGTCCCGCCAACTCGGGCGCTGACCAAACGGGCGACTGGTCGGATGTCATGGACGTGCGACTCGGAGTCACGCGTCCTACGATCACCGGGTGCCCACCGAGCGCTCCGCTGAAGACGATGCACCACTGTCCGGTTCGCCGCGCCGGATTCCCGAGGCGACGGTGGCCCGGCTTCCTGTCTACCAGCGCACGCTCGAGGAGTTGCTGCGGGCCGGGGTCACCACGGTCTCCTCTGAACTCCTGGCATCGGCGGCCCGGGTCAATGCCGCCAAGGTCCGCAGAGACCTGTCGTTGCTCGGGTCGTTCGGCACGCGCGGAGCCGGTTACGACACCGCGTTCCTCATCAAGCAGATCGACCACCGTCTCGGACTCGACCAGGTGTGGCCTGTGGTCATCGCCGGGGTGGGCAACCTGGGCCGAGCCTTGGCTCGGAGCCAAGGGTTTGCCGCCCGAAACTTCGACGTTGTCGGCCTGATCGACTCCGATCCCCACATCGTGGGACTGGTGGTCGACGGCATCAGGGTGCGACCACCTGAAGACCTGCCCGACATCATGGCCGAGGCCCACCCGGCCATCGGAGTCATCACCGTGCCCGCTGGCGCAGCACAGCACGTGGCCGATCTGCTCGTGGGTGCTGGGGTCCGGTCCCTCTTGAACTTCGCCCCCCAGGTGCTCGACGTCGCCGCCGACGTGCTGATCCGTTACGTGGACCTCAGCATCGAACTGCAGATCCTCAGCTTCTTCGAGGCTCAGCGGCAGACGGCATCCGACGAACCAGCCGAGCCGATGCCCGTGCTCGGCTCGAGCGGCAGAACCCCCAGGGTCGGCTGAACCAGGCCAGCGAGGTGGTGCCACGGCCTCGTCGACGGGGTAGGGACATCTGCCCCGCTCCCTGGTCTCTGCAGGGTCGGTAGGCTGCGATGTGAGGAACTGCCTGCGGTGCAGGTACATCGGGCACCGGAACTGCTGTTCACGTCCTGTGCTCGAGCCCGCGTTCAAGCCTGAGGAGACTGGCCCCCACGTGATCGAGACCGCCACACAGCGACCGAAGCGGACACCACAATGTCCGTGATCGTCGTCGGCCTCGGACAAGGCCTCGCCTCGCTCGATCTCTTGGACCGGGTGTCGGTCACCGAGACTGATCTGCCCAAGGCGCTGGGTCGCCTCCGCGACCAGCCGAACCTCTCGGAAGCGGTCCTTCTGTCGACCTGCCTCCGCACCGAGGTCTATGCCGTCGTCGAGCGGTTCCACGATGGCGTCGACGAGATCCAAGGGTTCTTGGCCGAGCTGAGCGGAAGTGCCGTCGAAGATCTGGCGCCGCTGTGCACCATCCACTTCGACGACGATGTACCTACCCACCTCTTCACGGTGGCTTCTGGCCTCGATTCGGCAGTCCTTGGTGAGTCCGAGGTCTTGGGCCAGGTCCGCAGGGCGTGGGAGCGGTCCCATGGCGAAGAGGCGTCGGGCCCAGTGCTCGGTGCACTGTTCCGACACGCGGTGGAGACGGGCAAGCGGGTTCGTTCGGAGACGGCCATCGCCCGAGGGATCACGTCGCTGAGTCATGGCGCCGTCGCTCTGGCCGCCGATCGTCGCAGCGGGGGTCTGGCCGGCGCTCGGGTCTTGATCGTGGGGGCTGGCGAGATGGGTGCCGGGGTTGCTCAGGCGCTTCCGGGCCACGATGTGACCCATCTCACCGTGGCCAACCGGAGCTCGGATCGAGGCCAGGCATTGGCCGGCGCCCTACCTGATGATGCTGCAGGCGTCGTCGAGACTCGTGATCTCGACGATCTCCAAGACCTCCTCACCTCGGCCGACGTGGTCTTCACCTCGGTGGGGACGGCCCACCCCATTGTGGACCGTCCATTGCTCGAGGCATCGTTGGCCGGTCGCGGTGGGAGGCCCCCGCTCTTGGTGGTCGACCTCGGGGTCCCCCGCAACGTGGCTCCCGATGCCGGACGTCTTGGCGGGGTGGAACTCTGCGACATGGATGACCTGCGAGCTGCCGTGGCTGAAGCCATCACCGGCCGCCAGGACGAAGTGGCTGCGGCCAGCACCATCGTGGGCGAAGAGGTCGGGCGCTATCGGATCGCCACCCGTGCTCGCGATGCGGCTCCGGTCATCTCCGCACTGCGTTCGTTGGTCGAAGAGACCCGTCAGAGCGAGTTGGTCCGCCTGCGAGCCAAGCGCTCCGAACTGAACGACGAGCAGTGGGAGCAGGTGGACATGGCCACACGTGCCATGGTGGCCAAGTTGCTTCACCAGCCGACGCTGGCTCTGAAGGAGGCGGCTGGCACCCCCCGTGGTGAGCGGCTGACCGACGCGCTCCGGATCCTTTTCGACCTCTGACTGGTGGTCCACCGAAACCAGCTCGCCGGGTCGGTGCGATGACCGGATCCCTGACGATCAGGCTCGCCACCCGTGGTTCGCCTCTGGCGCTCTGGCAGGCTCGCCGCGTCGCTTTCTTGATGGAAGCGCACGACGTGGCCACCGAGCTGGTGGTTGTGGAGACCTATGGGGACCGCAGGACCGACGTTCCCTTGTCTCGGATCGGCGGCCAGGGTGTGTTCGTCACCGAGGTCCAAGCAGCCGTGTCTCGGGGTGATGCCGATGTGGCCGTCCACTCGGCCAAGGATCTCCCGGCCTCCCCTGGAATTGGCGAATCTGGCCTGATCCTGGCCTGCCTGCCTGAGCGAGCGGATCCCCGCGACGTTCTGGTCGGCGCCACCCTCGCCACGTTGCCCACCGGCGCCACTGTGGCCACTGGATCGGCCCGCCGCCGGGTGCAGCTAGCTGATCTGCGCCACGACCTGACGTTTGCTGATCTTCGGGGAAACATGGCCACACGACTGGCCCGCGTCGGTTCAGGGGGCGCAACTGCCGTGGTGGTGGCCCGAGCCGCTCTCGATCGCCTGGAGTGGGAGGCGCCCGACGGGATGCCGATGGAGACCCTTTCGCCCTCAGCGATGGTGCCCCAAGTGGCTCAAGGAGCCTTGGCTTTGGAGTGTCGCCATGAAGATCACGAGGTGTTGAGCATCCTCGAGTTGCTCGACGACGCTGGTGTCCGAGCTCAGGTCGAGGCTGAGCGAGCGTTCCTTGCCGAGCTCGGCGGTGGGTGCACGCTTCCCGTCGGCGCCCATGCCGTGTTCGCCGACAGCGAGAGTGACGACCGTCCCCATCTTCGGCTCACGGGCATCATGGGCTGCGCAGATGGTCGAGTGGTCTTGCGTCACACGGACCAAGGAGCGGACGGTCCTGCGCTGGGTCGACGGGTTGCCCGGTACCTGCTGGACGATGCCGGTGGTGCTGAACTTGGGCCGTGGAGCCCAGGATGACGGTTGCGCTGGTCGGTGCAGGGCCGGGGGATCCCGGCCTCATGACCCTGCGAGGGGCTGCCCTCTTGGGGGCTGCCGAGGTGGTCCTCTATGACCGGCTCCTCGATCGGGCACTCCTCGATCTCGTCCCTGACGATGCAGAACTGATCGACGTGGGCAAGGGGCCAGGTCAGTCAGGACGCCAGGCGGACATCAACGAGCTTCTGGTGACCCTTGGGCGTAGTGGCCGACGCGTCGTCCGACTGAAGGGCGGCGATCCGTTCGTCTTCGGACGAGGAGGTGAAGAGGCGGAGGCACTGCGTAAGGCCGGTATCGACGTCGAGGTCGTCCCTGGAGTGACGTCGGCTGTGGCTGCTCCTGGGGCCGCGGGCATCCCGGTGACGCATCGCACCGTGTCGACCTCGTTCACCGTGGTGACCGGGCATGCCGGCGATCCAGACCTTCCTGGAGTGAATTGGGGGGCTCTGGCTCGCACGGGCGGCACGCTGGTGATCCTCATGGGCATGGGGCGTCGAGCAGAGATCGTGCAGGAACTGCTCGCCGCCGGGCGTCCGATCGACGAGCCGGTGGCCGTGGTGCGCTGGGGAACGACCGCTGACCAGGAAGTGGTGCGCACCACACTGGCCGGCCTGCCCGACGTCGGCTTGGCGGCCCCGGCCACCATCGTCATCGGACCGGTGGCCGCCCTTGATGTCACCGGCGTCGTCAAGGTTGACGGCAGAGTGGCGGACGGTCCTGACTGATGGCTGCGTCAGATGTCGGGCCTCTCGCCGGGCGCACCGTGGTCGTCACCCGGGCCCGGGCACAGGCTTCAGACCTTGTGGCCCGGCTGTCTGCGCTCGCGGCGGACGTCATCGAGCTCCCTGTCATCGCCATCGCCGATCCTGACGATGGTGGTGCGGCCCTGACCGCTGCGGCCGATCGTGCGGTCGCTGGTGCATACCAATGGATCGTCGTCACGTCAGCCAATGCCGTTCCTCGCCTGATCGACGCACTGGCCGGCCGGCATCCGCCAGAAGGCACCAGGTGGGCTGCAGTCGGCACGGCGACGGCGCGAACCTTGGCATCGGCTGGAATCACGGCCGACCTGGTGCCGAACGAGGCGGTATCGGAGGCACTGGTCGATGCCTTCCCACAAGCGGGACCTGAGGGAGGTTCGGTGTTGTTCGCTCGCGCTGAGGACGTGCGGCCCATCGTCGCTCCCGGATTGGCCGCCAAGGGATGGATCGTGGACGAGGCCATCGCGTATCGAACCGTGGCCGGTGATCCAGATGCCGAGGCTCTGGACGCCGCCCGCAGCGCCGATGTCATCGTGATGACCTCATCGTCGACCGTGCACCGTTCCGTCGAACTGCTGGGCGCCGCCGGACTGCCACCGATCATCGTCTCCATCGGCCCGATCACGTCGGCCGCCCTCGGGGCCGTTGGCCGGACACCCGATGTCGAAGCCGAACCGCACAACCTGGATGGCGTCGTCGCTGCTCTCCTGGACGTCATGGCTGATCCATCCTGACCAGTTGCCCGTCTGACCAGATGCCCGTCTGACCGGATGCCTGTCTGACGTAGTGCCCGTCTGACTAACTACCCGCCTGACGTAGTGCATGACATCGGTCGGCGAGAAGCGCGGGTTCGGTCGGTTGGGTAGATCGGAGTTGGTCGGGTCGTGGGATGCCGGTGATGGCGTGGACCCGACCACGACGACCTGCCGTAGGATTGTTATTCGTGTCGATATCCCCGCGACCTCCGGTCATCAGCGTGCCCAGCGTCGCTGGTGGGTTCCGACCCCGTCGACTGCGCCGCACTCCGGCATTGCGCCGCCTGGTGGCCCAGACCCGGCTGTCAGTCGATGACCTCGTGGCCCCGCTGTTCGTGGCCGACGGCTTGGATGAGCCCCGACCGATCTCGTCGCTTCCCGGCGTCGTCCAGCACACCGTCCCATCCCTGGTGGCAGAGGTGCGCCGGTTGGCTGGATTAGGTGTCCCCGGGGTCATCGTGTTTCCCCTTCCCCGTTCCGAGGACAAAGACGCCACCGGTTCGGCGGCGTGGGCTCCCGGAGGGATCACGGCTCGGGCCATCGGTGAGGTCCGTGATGCCGTGGGGGACGACATCGTGGTGATGGCCGACTGTTGCCTGGATGAGTTCACCGACCACGGCCACTGTGGGCCGATCGATGCCGCCACGGGTGACGTCGACAACGATGCCGCTGTTGAGCTCTATGCCCGCCTGGCTGTCGCCCAAGCGGACGCCGGAGCCGCGGTCATCGCGCCGAGCGGGATGATGGATGGCCAGGTGGCAGCCATGAGATCGGCCCTTGATGGCTCCGGGCATCAAGAGACCGCAGTGCTGGCCTACGCGGCCAAGTATGCGTCGGCTCTCTATGGCCCGTTCCGCGAGGCAGCGGATGTGACCATCGTCGGCGGTGGCGACCGCAAGGGATATCAGCAGGACCCCCGGAACCGGCGCGAGGCCCTAGTGGAGGTGGCGCTCGACGTTGCCGAAGGGGCGGACATGGTGATGGTCAAGCCGGCGCTCACCTATCTCGACGTGGTGGCTGACGTCCGGGCGATGGTGGATGTGCCGGTGGCCGCCTATCACGTGAGTGGTGAGTACGCCATGGTGATGGCCGCAGCCGAACGGGGCTGGATCGACGGTCCAGCGGTGGCTCTCGAGCAGGTGACCGCCATTCGCCGGGCCGGGGCGGACATCGTCTTGACCTACTTCGCCGGCGCTCTGGCCGAGGTGCTCCATGGCTGAACGTCCTGCATCCCGCGTCACATCCGAGGCCCTGTTCGAACGGGCCTCGCAGGTGATTCCTGGTGGCGTCAACTCCCCGGTCCGCTCCTTCAGGTCGGTCGGAGGACACCCGTATTTTGTGGCCCGAGGGGAAGGTGCCTACGTCTGGGACGCCGATGACAACCGGCTCCTCGACTTCGTGCAGTCCTACGGTGCCTCGATCCTCGGGCACGCCCACCCAGCAGTGGTCCGTGCCGTCGCCCGAGCAGCGGAGCGCGGGACGACCTTCGGCGCTCCGACCGAAGCCGAGGTGGATCTGGCCGAGGCCATCCGCGCTCGGGTCCCCGGGTGCGAGATGATCCGCCTGGTGTCGTCGGGCACCGAGGCGACGATGAGTGCGATCCGGGTGGCCCGCGGGTTCACCGGTCGTGACCGGATCGTGAAGTTCGACGGCTGCTATCACGGACACTCGGACGGCCTGCTGGCCGGCGGCGGCAGCGGGGTGGCCACACTTGGGCTTCCCGACTCAGCGGGTGTGCCGGCCGGCGCCGTTGCCGACACCGTGGTGGCTCCCTACAACGTGGTGCCTGAACTCGACGAACGGGTGGCGTGCGTGATCGTGGAGCCAGTGGCCGCCAACATGGGCCTGGTTCCGCCTGCCGAGGGTTTCCTGGAGGGAGTGCGGGCGGCGTGTGATGCCGTGGGCGCACTCCTGATCTTCGATGAGGTGATCACCGGCTTCCGGCTCGGGGAGGGAGGTGCTGGTGCCCACACCGGGGTGGTCCCCGACCTGTGGTGCTTCGGCAAGGTCATCGGCGGTGGCCTACCGGTCGGAGCCTTCGGAGGTCGGGCCGATGTGCTGGGCGTACTCGCCCCGCTCGGGCCCGTCTACCAAGCCGGGACCCTCTCGGGTAACCCGTTGGCCACTGCGGCGGGCTTGGCGGTCCTCGACCAACTGCACCCTGATGCCTATGCCGATCTCTCCGTGCGGGTAACCGAGTTCGGTGCCCGCTTCGCCCAGGTGCTCAACGATGCCCTAGTCGCCGGCTCTGTCACGGATGTCGAAGGAAGGAACCTGACGGCCAGGGTGCCGGTGGTGGGGCCGCTCTTCGGCCTGTTCTTCGTACCGGAAGGGGAGCCAGACGTCGTCGACTACCCCGGCGCCTCGGCATCGGCTGCCACCGGGCTCTATGCCCGAATGTTCCGGGCCATGCTCGACCGAGGCGTGGCCCTGGCCCCGGGACCCTATGAGATTGCCTTCCCCTCGATGGCTCATGGAGAGGAGGAGATGACCATGGCACTCGAGGTGGCATCGGCAGCTGCAGACGAGGTCCTGGCCGGCTGATTCGACGTGCCATCGGCTCAGCCCTCTCATCACCAACTGCCCCAGCACGCACCGCCTCAGCACGCACTGCCTCGGGACTTCCTGTCCCAGTACGTCCTGCTTTGTCACGTCCCCCCTCGCAGCACGGGAGGACGGGGACATGCCAGCCCGAGGATTGAGACACCGAAGAGGTCCAATCAGGGCGGCAAGGCCCACTGGGATTTGTCTTGATCAGGTCTTTCCTCACACCGGTCCATGAGGCACAATGGGCCAGCACGCGACCAGAGGTTGACTTGCGCGTCGGCCGGCACACGCCGGTGAGGCGCCGGGTATCCCATAGGGCGCGGCCGCCACTTGGGGCGAGGTGTCGGGCTGCGAACGGAGAGTCTGATGACGGTGGGGATCACGGAGTTGCCGCCCGAGGGCATGCAGCTTGGGGGTGTCGCCCTTGCGGGTGATACCGAGCGCGGCACTCGCACAACTGATGGATTGAGCCTGCTGTTCACCACCTCAGGCATCACGGTCCAAGGTCCTCAGCCCCAGATCGAACGTCTGCTCGTCTGGTCCGGCCTCGACTCCGCCACGTGTCACGAGAAGATCGACCTTCCCGATGGCCGCTCTGCGGCCATCATGGAACTCACCTCGGGCGGGCAGTCCATCCGGTTCCTTCTGCCCACTCCCGCTGTCTCGCCCGGTCAGGTCGCCTACTTGGATCAAGCTCTTCCCGCCTGGTTGGCCCGCTACAAAGGTGCACCACAGCCGGCAGCCGCCGCTCCATCGGTTGCCCCGGTGGAGCGAGCACCGGAACCAGACGTGTCCGAGGAGGCCACGGCAGATTCCGAGCCGATGCTGGCCACCGCAGGCGTCGGCGCCGCCGCTCGAACGACGGCCGGGACGGGCTCATCGACTCCGTGGGACAGCCTGTCTGAGGATGCCCGCATGGCGGGAGACGACCCCATGCCGCGGCGGCACCGCCTCCCGTTCGCACGGCGCAAGGCGGCCACGGCCGCCGTCGGGGCGACCATGATCACTGCCGGGACGGTCGTGGACGAACCAGCCGTAGAGGAGGCCACCTCGGCGCCTCCGCGCACCGAACCGGCCAGCTCTGGTGCATCGGCACCTGCTTCTGGAGCGGCACTGGCATCGACCGGGCCTGCGGTCACGGGGATGCCCCCCACCGCTCCACCGATAGATGCCAAGCCGCTCGGCATCCAGCCGCCACCTGCCGTTACCGGCCCCCCTGCGGGCGACTCGGGCGGCGCACCGGAGACTGCCGCGGCCACAGGCGATGGAGCAGCGGCCGCACCGAAGACGGCCACCGACGCTTCCCCGGCGATCGAAGGACAGGGATCCGGTGTCGTCTTGGCCGACTCCGCGCCCCGCAGTCGCATAGGACTCGTTGTTGCTGGTGTGGCCGTTGCTGGGACGTTGGTGGCTGCCGGCGTGGCGCTGTTCGCCGGATCTTCGGATTCGACCAGCCCGCCGCCGGCCAACCCTGCCTCCACCCGTTCGGATGCCCTGGTGGCTCAGACGGTGAACCTCCATCTGAGCGACCTGCCCCCGGGGTGGTCGACGACGACGCCGGTCGGGACGGCCGTGCGCCCGCCGGTCGCACCCGCCGCTGCACAGAGTGCCGCCGACGCCACCATGGGCACCTGCTTGGGCACGGATGCCGCCACCGTGTCGGGTCTCTTCGGCCCAGGCCAACTGCCTGGGGCTACCGCTGAGGCCACGTCACCGACCTTCCAGAGCACGGCTGGCCCGTCATTCGAGATGTCAGCGTGGACCAGCACCATGGCCTCGGCCGGTCAAGCCCAAGCGTTGGGCTCAGCCCTTTCCAGTGCCAACTTCCTTCCCTGCCTGACTCAGTATGAGAACGCAGTGGCCGCCTCCGCTGTGCCTGGGGCCACCGTGTTGACCCAACCGGTGACGCTCCCGGCACCGTCGGGAACCCAGTCGTTCGGCGTGGTCTCCACCTACACCTTGCCGGGTACCGGGACCGAGGTCGTCGGCCAGGCGTTCATCTTGGGCGGCCGAGTCCTCACCAAGATCACCCCGTCGACTGCTGGCCAGTCCATCCCGAGCGATGTGTTCGGTGCCGCATACAAGAAGGTGGCTGATCGGGTGGCGGCTGCCGCCACCCGCTAGATCTCTGGCCGCCTCGAGGCGTAGAGGCCGCGTGGGGTCCAGGCAGCAGCGTGGGCTGGTGCTTCAGACTGATTCGGGAGCCAAGCGGGCGAGGGCCGACAGCGCTCGGTAGGCCGCTTCTGCGGGACCGGTTTCGTCGGGCCGCACCAAGTTGGCCATGATCCGCAGGACCCACGTCATGAGGGTCTCGGAGTACATCCCGGTCCCCACGCAGATTCGCATGAGTTCTGGCCGACTGATGACCCGGATGAAGGCTCGGGCCACCTTGTAATAGAGGCCGTAGGCATCCTCGAGCCGAGTTTCGTATCGCAGCAGAGCGTCGAGGCCGTCGCCGGCCAGCGCTTCGCCGAGCGAGGCTGCGGCCAGGCGACCTGTCTCGTAGCCATAGGCGATGCCCTCGCCGTTGAAGGGATTGATGGTGCCAGCGGCATCGCCGACCACCAGGGTGGTGGCACCTACCCGAGGTCCGACGGCGAGGCCCATGGGCAGCCGTCCGCCGGTGGCCGGCCCCAGGCACGTGTCGTCCGAGAGCTCCCATTCTTTGGGGGCCCAGGCCACGAAGTGCTGCATGAGGGTCGTGGTGTTGACCCCTTTCCACCGCTGATCGGTGGAAAGCAGACCGACACCTACGTTCACCCGGCCGTCGCCGAGCGGGAAGATCCATCCGTAGCCGGGTACGACGTTCCCCTCGCCATCGCGGATGTCGAGGTGTGACTCGATGAACGGCTGATCGTGGCCGGGGGAGGTGTAGTAGCCGCGTAGCGCCATGCCCATGGGTTGGCTGCGGTTCCGGGCGGTCCCCAGGGCTCGGCCGAACCGGGAGTTGGCCCCGTCGGCGACCACCACATAGCGGGCTCGCACCTCACGCGTCTGTCCGGTGGCCTTGTCTTTCACGACGGCTCCGATGCACGATGCCAGTGGTGCGCCAGGCTGTCGGGTGGCGACATCGTCGAGGATCGGTTCGATCGCCTCGGTGCCCTGCCAGACCGTGGCGCCGGCCTTTGCTGCACGCTCGTTCACCTGGGCATCGAGGTCGTGACGGGTGATCACGTAGCCATGTGATGGAAACGACGGATGCTCGGGCCACGGGAGGTCGAGCACCTTGCCGAAGGCATGGGCTCGCAGACCGGTGTAGCGATGTGCTCCGACCAAGGTGCCCTCGAGACCCATGTCCTGGATCTGGCGAACAGATCGAGGCGTCAGGCCGTCACCACAGGTCTTGACCCTCGGGAAGACCTTTTTCTCGACGAGTGCCACGTCCCAGCCAGCCTCGGCCAGCCAGTAGGCGCAGGACGACCCCGCCGGGCCGCCGCCGACCACCAGGACGTCGTGGACGTGTCCGTCGGTGGGCGCAGTGCCTGAGGAGCCGAATGCAGGTTCAGAGGTGGTCGTTGCGTGCACACGCCAATGCTAGGTGCCGCGATCCTCAGGCGATGCGGGTGGATGGGTCCGAGGCTCGACCGCCTATCCGGCGGCGACCCGGTCGGATCGGGACAGTCCATCCCCTGTCGGAGAGGCGCCGTTGCGACACCCCCGGCTGGTGGAGTCGCGCCTCAAGGCGCACGCCGGGCTGCAGGATGTGCCTGTAGAGAGGTGCCCGTGGTAGAACGGCAAGCGCTGTGGCTGCATACCTGCCAATTCTGATCCTTCTCGTCTTGGCCTTTCTTTTCGCCGCGGTCTCGTTCGCGGCGTCGGCGCTGGTGGCCCCGAAGAAGCGTCCGACCTCGGCCAAAGTGGCGCCATATGAGTGCGGCATCGTCCCGGGAATCGATCCGCCCACGCGGTTCCCTGTCCGTTTTTACCTGGTGGCCATCATCTTCATCATCTTCGACATCGAGGTGGTCTTCCTCTATCCGTGGGCCGTCATCTTCCACCAGCTCCGGTCCTTCGGCATCATCGAGGTTGGGGTCTTTGCCGCAGCCGTCTTCACCGCCTTCGTGTTCCTCGTGGGGAACGGTGCGCTGACCTGGGGCCCGTCCAAGCGCTTGGTCGATGCCTCGCCTGCTCGCACCTCGTCGTCGACTATCGCTCGTATCGGCGCTGATCGCGTGCGGCGCGTCGAGCCGACTACTGCCCCGGCCGGTCCGGGCCAGGCTGCATGAGGCCATAGGCATGGGACTCGAAGATCTCCAACACAACTTCTTCACCGGTCGATTGGAGGACCTGGTGAGTTGGGCCAGGACCTACTCGATGTGGCCGGCCACCTTTGGTTTGGCTTGCTGTGCCATCGAGATGATGTCACTGGGCGCCGCTGACTTCGACCTCGCTCGCTTTGGCATGGAGGTCTTCCGAGCGTCACCTCGCCAGGCGGACCTGATGATCGTGGCTGGTCGGGTGTCCCAGAAGATGGCGCCGGTTCTTCGTCAGGTCTACGACCAGATGATGGAGCCCAAATGGGTGCTGTCCATGGGCGTCTGTGCCAGCACGGGTGGCATGTTCAACAACTACGCGATCGTCCAGGGAGTCGATCAGATCGTGCCCGTGGACGTCTACGCACCGGGCTGTCCCCCACCCCCGAGACGCTCATGCACGCCATCCTCACGCTTCACGAGAAGGTGCGGACCGACGGGATCACCCGCCGGCCCGATGCCGCTCTGATCGGTCGACCGGACACGTCGGGCCTTGCCAGCGACGAGGGCGGCGACACGGCTGACGCCAGGGACCGCAGCGATGAGGCGACGACCGGGTGGACACCTGATCGTCCCGATGCCATCCATCTCGGAACACCGAAGCGCAATCCCATCATCGCCCGCAGCGTGGGGAAGCCCAAGTGAGCCTCGACCTGACCGTCCCCTCGGCACCAGCCCGTCGAGGCATGGCCATGGACGTGCTTTTCCCCACTCGGGAGCAGTACATCGGGCTCGTCGGCTCACGTAAAGACGAGGGCTTCGAGATGTGCGCGGACCTGTGTGCCGTGGACTACCTGACCCACCATGGCCGCCAACTGCCTGAGGGTGTGCGTCCCGAGCGGTTTGAGGTCGTCATCAATCTGCTGTCACTCAGCCAGGCCCGCCGCCTGCGCATCCGGGTACAGGTGCCGGCCGAAGATGCCACCATTCCCTCGCTCTTCGATCTCTACCCCGGAACCGAGGCCATGGAGCGCGAGGCATTCGATCTGCTGGGCATCGTGTTCACGGATCACCCGGACATGACGAGGATCCTCCTGCCCGAGGACTGGGAAGGCCATCCGCTGCGCAAGGACTTCGGAGTCGGACGCGTGCCCGTCCAGTTCAAAGGAGCTCCAGGGCCCCGATGACCGATGCCGCCCCTGCAGCCGGGACGGACGCTGCCACCAATGTTGAGCACCTCACCCCGACAGAGCTCGTCGGGGCAACCTCTGAAGGACCCCAAGAGCTGATCCGTCGAACGGCAACGCCGCCTGAGGCGTTGCGTCGAGAAGTCGGTGCTGTCCTCCGACTCCCCGAAGGGGTTGCTGTCGATCCATCGGACATCGATGTCGAGCAGACCGACGACGAGACGATGATCATCAACATGGGACCGCAGCACCCCTCGACGCACGGGGTCCTCCGCCTCATGCTCGAACTTGATGGTGAAACGGTGCTCCGCACCAAACCGGTGGTCGGGTACCTCCACACCGGCATGGAGAAGACGGCCGAAGAGCTGACGTTCGTCCAAGGGTCCACCAATGTCACTCGGATGGACTATCTGTCCCCGCTGCACAACGAACTGGTCTTCTCACTGGCCGTCGAAGCGCTGTTGGGTTTGGAGATGCCGGACCGGTCGGACTGGATCCGGATGCTCATGGTGGAGCTCAACCGGGTCTCGTCGCACCTGATGTGGATGGCCACCAACGGGATGGACATGGCGTCCACCTCGATGATGATCTACGGCTTCCGCGAACGCGAGATGGTCCTGGCCTTCTTCGAGAAGACCACCGGACTGCGGATGAACCACAACTTCATCCGACCCGGCGGGACCGCTGCTGATCTGCCGGATGGATGGGAAGACGACGTCGCGGTCATCTGCGACACCGTGCTCGTCCGTCTCGACGAGTACGACGAGCTCCTCACCGGCCAGCCAATTTTCCGGCATCGCCAAGACGGGGTGGGTGCCCTGTCGGCCGAGGAAGCCCTCGCCCTGTCGCTCACGGGACCGCTGCTGCGTTCGACCGGGGTGCCGTGGGACCTGCGTCGATCAGAGCCCTATCTCCGCTACGACGAAGTCGAGTTCGATGTCATCGTCGGCACCTACGGCGACAACTTCGATCGATATTCGATCCGTCTCAACGAAATCCGCGAATCGATCCGCATCATCCGCCAGATCGTCGACAAGATGCCATCGGGTGACTATCGCGTGCAGGACAAGAAGGTCACGCCACCTCCCCGTGGTCGCATCGACGAGTCGATGGAAGCACTCATCCATCACTTCAAGACCTTCACTGAGGGCTTTCGGGTCCCCGAAGGCGAGGTGTATGTGGCCATCGAGTCACCACGGGGTGAGCTCGGCTGCTATCTGGTCTCCGACGGCGGACCCAAGCCGTATCGGATGCATATCCGTGGTCCGAGTTTCGTCAATCTCCAAGCCCTCCCGCTGATGTTGCGCGGCGGTCTGGTGGCCGATGCCGTGGTGGCCTGTTCCTCGGTGGACCCGGTGATGGGGGAGGTGGATCGATGAGCATGGAAGGCATGGCTACGCCGGTCGCCCCCCCTCGTCGTCCAGGCGCCCCAGCTCCAGCCCCGACGCACTTCAAGGGCGACTTCTTGGTTCGGGCCCGCCAGATCGTGAGTCTCTACCCCGAGCCCCGGTCGGCCCTCATCCCTCTGTGTCATCTGGCCCAGGAGAAGGATGGCTGGCTGACGCCGGAGGCCATGGCCGACATCGCCGGCCTCGTCGGGGTGACCCCGGGCGAGGTGCTGGGCACGGCATCGTTCTACGACATGCTCCACACCGAGCCCGTGGGCACGTATCTGGTCTCGGTGTGCACCAACATCGCCTGTCTGCTCGGTGGGGCCCAAGAGCTGCTCGAACACGTCGAGGAGCACCTCGGCGTGGGTGTCGGCGGAACGACGTCGGACGGGTCGATCACCCTCGAAGAGGCGGAGTGCCTGGCTGACTGCAACCGAGTGCCATGCGTCCAGGTCAACCACCGCTATGTCGGCGCCCAGACTCCAGGGTCCTTCGAACAACTCGTTGCCGACCTACGCGCCGGAACACGCTCGGCCGACATCCCGACCCACGGAACGCTGATCCGGGTGCGGCGCACGGTGGGCATCGAGGCCGACCCAGCCGACGTCGCCGCTGAGCGCGCCGCCGAAGCCGAAGCCCGAGCTGGACGCGAGGGCTTATCGGCCGGGAAGGGCGGCGGAGCATGATCACCGACTCCCCCAAGATCGTCACGGCTCGTCTCGACCACGCCGACTCACACACACTCGAGCGCTACCTGGCCACCGGTGGCTATGAGGGACTGCGCAAGGCCCTGGCTATGACCCCCGAAGCCGTCTGTGCAGAGGTCGACAAAGCCAGTCTGCTGGGCCGGGGTGGCGCCGGATTCCCGGCAGGCCGGAAGTGGTCGATGCTCCGGAAGAACCCGGTGACCTATCTGGTGGTCAACGGTGACGAGTCTGAACCGGCCACGTTCAAGGACCACCTGTTGGTCGAGCGGGACCCGCACCAGTTGGTCGAAGGGGTGCTCATCGCGGCCTATGCACTCCAGGTGACTCGGGTGTTCATCTACCTGCGAGGTGAGTTCGCACTCGGCCTCGAGCGTGTGCAGGGTGCGGTCAACGATGCCTACGCCCAAGGCGCAGCCGGCCGGAACATTTTCGGTTCCGGCTTCTCCATCGACGTCGTCGTGCATCCGGGTGCTGGGGCGTATGTCTGCGGTGAGGAGACCGCCCTGCTCGAATCACTCGAGGGAAAGCGCGGCTTTCCTCGGATCAAGCCCCCCTTCTTTCCTGCGGCCATCGGCCTCTACGGTGATCCCACGGTGGTCAACAACGTCGAGACCATGTCGAATCTCCCGTGGATCATCACCAACGGAGGGGCGGCGTTCGCGGCGCTCGGCCTCGGCCGCTCCACCGGCACCCGACTCTTTGCCCTGGCTGGCGACGTGCACAAGCCGGGCGTCTACGAGCTCGAGATGGCCAAGACGACATTTGACGACCTCATCAATGCGCCGCTGCTCGGCGGTGGGGTCCACCACGGCAGGGCACTCAAGGCCTTCATCCCTGGTGGGGTGTCGGCTCCATGGTTCTTCCCCGAGCATCTCGAGCTGCCCCTCGGCCAAGACGAAGTAGCCGAAGCGGGTTCCATGCTCGGCTCGGGCTCGGTGGTGGTCATGGACGACCACACCTGCATGGTGCGAGCCGCGTGGCGGATCACCAAGTTCTTCTCCCGGGAGTCGTGCGGGCAGTGCACGCCGTGCCGTGAGGGATCGGGCTGGCTCGAGCGCATCATGGAGCGCATCGAGCGGGGTCAGGGTCGAACCGAGGATCTCGATCTTCTGCTCGATGCCTGCGACAACATCTCACCCGGGCTGGCTTGGCCACCTCAGCAGACGACGATCTGCGTGCTGGGTCCATCCATCCCTTCGTCGATCACCTCCGCCATCCATCGGTTCCGCGACGAGTTCCTCATCCACATCAAGGATGGGGGGTGCCCCTTTGACTGACGGAACCCCCACCATCGACACAACCTCGGACGTGCCGACCGACGACACCATCGAGTTGACCATCGACGGCCGCTCCGTGCGGGCCAAAAAGGGCGAGCCGCTGATTGCTGCCGCCGAACGGGCTGGAACGTTCATCCCCCGGTTCTGCTACCACCCGCGCATGGAGCCGGTCGGCGTCTGCCGGATGTGCCTGGTCGAGGTGCAGGGCCCACGTGGTGCCACGTTGACGCCGAGCTGTTTCGTCGAGGCTGCTTCTGGCATGGAGGTGGTGACCGACTCCGAGAAGGTGAAGAAGGCCCAAGACGGGGTCCTCGAATTCCTCCTCATCAATCACCCGCTCGACTGCCCGGTCTGCGACAAGGGAGGGGAGTGCCCCCTCCAGGACCAGACGCTGGCCTATGGCCCCGGCGAGACCCGTTTCGTCGAAGAGAAGCGTCATTTCGAGAAGCCAATTCCGATCTCGGAACTTGTCTTGCTCGACCGGGAACGCTGCATTCAGTGCAGCCGATGCACCCGCTTCGCTTCCGAAGTGGCCGGCGAAGCCCAGATCGACTTCATCGGTCGGGGCGACCAGCTCATGGTCGGAACCTTCCCGGAGATGCCCTTCTCCTCGTATTTCTCTGGCAACACCGTGCAGATCTGTCCGGTCGGCGCACTCACTGCTGTTCCCTACCGCTTCACCGCTCGACCGTGGGATCTCGATCAGGTGGCGTCGACGTGCACCACCTGTGCCGTGGGCTGCCGGGTGGCCGTGCAGTCGTCCAACAACCGTCTCACCCGCATGCTGGGCATCGATGTCGACCCGGTCAACCACGGTTGGCTGTGTGACAAAGGCCGCTTTGCCGCCGAGTCGGTGAATCGGGAAGATCGACTGACCGAGCCGATGGTCCGCAAGGACGGGGTGCTGGTTCCGGTGTCATGGCACGAAGCACTCGCTGCTGCGGCCAAGGGCCTACAAAAGGCGGCAGCTGTCGACCCGACGTCCGTGGCGCTCATCGGTGGGTCACGATCCACCAACGAAGGCGCCTATGCATGGGCACGCCTGACCAAGGGGGTCCTGGCCACCGACTCGGTCGATGCCCAGATCGGAGACGGCCTGCCTGCCGAGGTGGTTCTGGGACTTCCTCGCGCCACCATCGACCAGGCCTGCTCTGCTCAGGTGACCATCCTGGTGACCGGAGACCTCCGCGAGGAGCTGCCCGTCCTCTTCCTCCGTCTCCGGGCCGCAGCCTTGGCCGGGACCACGACGCTCATCGAGGTGTCGAGCCACGGCACGGCACTGACTCCCTATGCAGCAGCCTCCTTGCGCCATGTCCCCGGGGAGGTCGCTTCACTGGTCGCCGCTCTTGTTTCGGGGGCTGCGGCTCCTGCCGGCACGGATGCCACCGCCCTCGCAGAGGCCCGGCGTCTGGTCGCTGGAGCCGGTGATGACGTGGTCGTGGTCGGCGGACGGGTGTCGTTGGCCGAGGATGGCGAGTTGTCCGCCGGAGCGATTCTTGCCGCCGTTCGGGGTCTCCCCTCGACTCGGTTCCTTCCGGCTCTACGCCGGGGAAATACCCTCGGTGCTCTCGACGCAGGACTGGCCCCGGGGGTCCTTCCCGGTCGAGTTGGTCTCGAAGAAGGGCGTGGTTGGTTCGAGGCCGCATGGGGATCGGTGCCCGAGGTGGTCGGACGCGGGACGTCGGAGATCCTGGCCGCGGCAGCTGGTGACCAGGCTCACGGAAGTGGCGTCGACGCCCTGATCTTGCTCGGTGCTGACCCGATCACGGATTTCCCCGATCGTCGCCTGGCTCGCCGGGCGCTCGAACGAGTTGGATTCTTGGTCTCTGTGGTCTCCTCGCCAACTGATGTCTTGGAGTATGCCGACGTCGTGCTCCCTGCCGCGGAGGCCCACGAACGTCCGGGCACCACGACCAACATCGAGGGTCGAATCACCCGTGTCGGACAGAAGCTGGTGCCGCCTGGCCAGTCCTGGCCCGACTGGATGATCGCCAGCGAGCTGGCCGTCCACCTCGGGGCCGACCTGGGTTTCGACAATGTGACCTCGGTGTGGGACGAGATGGAACGAGTGTCAGCGGTGCACCGGGGGATCACCCATCAGGTGCTCGACGCCCTGCATGACGATGGCATCGTGGCTCCACTGGTGGCCAGCCCTGTCGTCTTGACGCGCCGCCACGACCCCATGGATCCCATCGCTCTGCCGGGAGTGGAGTCGGTGGAGCGCCAAGGCACGGCATTGCGGGCTGGCCTGGCCGAAACGCTCGGCGCTGCCTCCGACGAGGCGGTCATCGCCGCGCCGACGATGACTCGTCCCACCATGCTGGCCACGCCAGACGACCTCGAGGTGCCACACGTAGGTCCCATCGACGGCTACTCGGTCCGGCTCGTCGTCTCTCGGAGGCTCTACGACGCCGGGGATGCCACGTCGTCGGTCCCTGCGCTCGCCGGCCTTCTCTCGCCGGGTCTCGTGCGGGCCAACCCGCACGACCTCGATGACCTCGGCGTGGTAGCCGGCGGCAGCGTCCGACTGCGTTCGGCCACCACAACGTTGGTGGTGCCGGTGGAGCCGGACCCGACACTGCCCCGCCGGGTGGTGGCTGCCGATTTCAACGTGCCACTAGGTGAAGAGACCGCAGGCGATTTGATCGATCATGCGTTCCCGGTCGTGGATCTGCGCATGGAGACCCCATGAGTGGCCTGGTCATGGCCACCTTCGGCCTCTTCGCCGCGGGCGACCCCCTCTACGCCAACGGCGTGGACTGGGCCGTCCTGCTGATCGTGGTGATCAAGGTCGTCATCGTTTTTGTCGCCCTGCTGCTCTCGGTCGTGTTCATGATCTGGTTCGAGCGCAAGGTGATCTCGGACATGCAGAGCCGCATCGGTCCGAACCGTGCCGGCCCGTTCGGCATCGCTCAGACCATGGCAGACGGCCTCAAGCTCTTCTTCAAAGAGGATCTGCTGCCCGAGCGAGCCGATCGGTTCGTGTTCAGGTTGGCGCCCTATGTCACGCTGATTCCGGCGTTCCTCGCCTTCGCCATCGTGCCCATCGGTGGCCAGGTGACGATCTTCGGCCACACCACCGAACTGCAGTTGGCCGATCCACCCATGGGGATCCTCTTCTTGCTGGCCATGTCGGCCATCGGGGTATACGGGGTGCTGCTGGCCGGTTGGTCGTCAGGGTCCAAGTACCCGTTGCTCGGCTCGGTGCGCGCTTCGGCCCAGATGATCTCCTATGAGGCCGCCCTGGGCATGACGGTGGTCATGGTCGTCCTGATCTCCGGCAGCCTGTCGACCCGCACGATCGTCGATGCCCAGGCCGCCCACCTCTGGCAGTGGAACGCCATACGCCTCGCCGTGGTGCCCTTCGTCATCTTCTTCATCGCCGTCATCGCCGAGACCAACCGTCCCCCGTTCGACCTGGTCGAAGCCGACCAAGAGCTGGTTGGCGGGTTCGTCACCGAGTACTCGGCCATGCGCTTTGCCATGTTCTTCCTGTCGGAGTTCATGAACACCATCACCATGTCGGCCATCACGGTGACCCTCTTCTTCGGTGGCCCCGACGGGCCGGTGCCGCACATCCCTCACACCCAGTGGCTGTGGCCGATCCTGTGGTTCATGGGTAAGACCCTTCTGTTCCTCTTCGTCTTCGTGTGGCTGCGCGGATCGTTGCCACGGATGCGCTATGACCAGTTGATGGACCTGGGGTGGAAACGCCTCATTCCGCTCTCGCTCGGATGGCTGCTGATCGTGGCCGGTTTCGTCATCGATGGATGGTGGGGCGTGTCCATGGTGGTCGTGGTCGTCCTAGGTTCTCTGGTCCTGCGCCGGGCCTTCGCAGTGGGAACCGGCCGGGAGGAATCCAATGCCGTTGTCCCGCCATCCGGCGCCCGGCTGTGGATCCGACCGGACGAGGTCGGCCCCGGTCGGGGAACCCAAGGAGGCGCTGGCTGATGCCTGAATCCCTACCCCCAACCAGTCGTCAGAACTTCTTCGGCGGGTTCAAGCTGACCTTGGAACACCTCGGCCGGCCGCCGGTCACCCGGCAATACCCCGAGGAGAAGCGCCCCAAGCAGCCACGTCAGCACGGTCGCCATGTCCTCAATCGCTCTGAGGACGGCATGGAGAAGTGCATCGGCTGCGAGCTGTGCGCTGGCGTGTGCCCGGCCAACTGCATCTACGTGCGAGGCCTCGACAACCCGCCCGATCACCCGGTGTCACCGGGTGAACGCTACGGCTACGTCTACGAGATCAACTTTCTACGCTGCATCCACTGCGACCTGTGCGTCGAGGCCTGTCCCACCGAGGCCATCACGGAGTCCAAGCTGATGGAGTTCTCCTTCACCAATCGCAACGACGCCATCTACACAAAGTCCGAACTGCTCGTCGACGACGATGGACGACCCCAGCACATGCCGTGGGAGGACTGGCGCGAAGGCGACGACCTCCATACGTCGGGATGGATGCGGGCCACGTCGCCTGCCGGCAGCGCCGCTCACGAAGGCCAGGTCCAATGGTCGGGCGAACTCGGCTACGGGACCCGTGCTCCCGAAGGTGGCCAAAGCGGCCTCCGCGACGACGCCTCGACGGGGTCACTTCCCCTGCGGGAGACCATGGAGCGCCATCTGGCTCCGAAGGACCTTCCGTCGTCCAAGCGAGGCCCTCGCGGTGTCATTGGTCGTGCCCTCGAGAAGGCGCAGCGTTTTGCCCCTGGCTTCGCCAAGAAGCAGCACCAGCGAGACGACGATGCCTATGCCGCAGCCGTGCGTGCGGGCAACGTGGACCGTGACTCGGTGTCGGGGACCACGTCGGCCCCAACTGCGGCCAGCGACGGGGATCAGGTCGTCCCGATCGGCGAGGGCGAGCAGTGACCACTGCCATCGTGTCCTTGTTGGCCACCCACGCAACCCTGCCGGACGTGGGTGTCTTTTCGGTGGCGGCAGCCATGGTGCTTGCCGGGGCGGTTGGCGTCATCGCGGCCCGCAATCCGGTCCACTCGGCGCTGATGCTGATCATGACCCTTTTCGGTATCGCTGTGCTCTTCGTCCTGCAAGGGGCGAGCTTCCTCGCTGCAGTCCAGGTGATGGTCTATGCCGGGGCCATCGTCGTGCTCTTCTTGTTCGTGATCATGTTCCTCGGGGTGGACCGTGAAGAAGATCTCGGTCACGACAGCCTGCGAGGTCAACGCCCACTGGCAATCGCTCTTGTCGCCCTCGGCGTCACCAGCATCCTTCTGCTCGGCCAGGTCTCTCACTGGACGACCGGGGCCCACAGTGTGGCCGGGCCGGACACCGGACAGGCCAACGTCAACCTCTTGGGAACGTCGCTGTATACGACCTACCTCTTCCCGTTCGAAGCCACGGCGGCCCTCCTCATCATCGCCGTCGTCGGTGCTGTGGTCCTAGCCCGGCGACCACCCTCGCAGACACCCTCCGCGGCAGCCGACACCCTTTCAGGCCCCGGCTCTGACGAAGATGTCATCGATGCGACCGGTGAGCCGGTGGTCGAGGGACGTACCTCAGAGGGTGACGACCATGGTGCTTCGGGCCGTGAGTCTGACGAGACGGCCGGGTCCGAGGTGGGGGCATGAGCATCAACCCACAGTGGTATTTGGGCCTGTCCACCGTGCTGTTCGCCATCGGTGCTCTCGGGGTTCTGGTGCGCCGGAACGTCCTGATCATGTTCATGTGCGTTGAACTGATGCTCAACGCCTCGAACCTTGCCTTTGTGACCTTCGCTCGAACGATGCACGACATCGGAGGACAGGTCCTGGTCTTCTTCGTATTGGTAGTGGCGGCAGCCGAGGTAGTGGTGGGCCTCGGTATCGTCGTGGCCGTCTTTAGACGACGGGCCAACGCAGATGCCGACGAACTCCACCTGATGAAGGGCTGATCGGACCGTGCTCCACGTGACGTGGCTCATCATCGCCCTGCCGCTGATCGGGTTCGCCCTCCAGGTGGCCGTGGGCCGCCGACTCGGCGACCCGGTGGCTGGTTGGGTGGCGACGGCGTTCTGCTCCGCTTCGTTCGCCGTGGCCGTGGGCGTCTACCTCGACCTGTTGACGGTGCAGGCCCCGGTGCGCTCCTACAGCCAGAACCTATGGACATGGGTCCCCGTGGACCGACTGCAGGTGCATGCCGACCTCTATGTCGATCCGCTGTCGATGACCATGGTCCTCTTCGTCACCGGCATCAGTTCGCTGATCCACCTGTATTCGATCGGCTACATGCGCGGCGATCGGGACTTCTCCAAGTTCTTCCTCTACCTGAATCTCTTTGTGGCCTCCATGCTGATCCTGGTGCTTGGCGCCAACATGGCGGTGACCTTCGTCGGATGGGAGGGTGTCGGGACCTGCTCCTACTGGCTGATTGCCTTCTGGTTCACCCGCGAGGCTGCAGCGAGTGCCGGCAAGAAGGCCTTCGTCTACAACCGCATCGGCGATGCCGGCTTCCTCTTGGCCATCCTGGTCACCTGGCAGAGCGTCCACTCCGTCGAATATCAGACGGTCTTCGCCCGGCTTGGCCAGATTCCCCCTTCGACCGTGACGGCCATCTGCCTGCTCCTCTTGGTGGGGGTCATGGGCAAGTCGGCACAGTTGCCCCTCTTCCCGTGGCTGGCTGACGCCATGGAGGGTCCGACGCCGGTGTCGGCTCTCATCCACGCCGCCACCATGGTGACGGCCGGTGTCTACCTGCTGTGTCGAGTCAGTCCGCTGCTCCACGCCTCGCACGCGGCCTCGCTGACGGTGGCCATCGTGGGTGCGCTGACGGCATTCGTGGCCGCCACCATCGCCTGCGCCCAACAGGACATCAAGAAGGTGCTCGCCTACTCGACCATCTCGCAGCTGGGCTACATGTTCTTGGCCATCGGGTGCGGTGCCTACACCGCCGCCATCTTCTTGATGGTGGCCCACGCGTTCTTCAAGGGACTGCTCTTCTTGGGTGCGGGCTCGGTCATCCACGGCCTGCACGACGAACAGGACCTCAAGCGGATGGGCAACCTCCGGGCCTACATGCCCATCACCTTCATCACCTTCGCCATCGGTTGGCTTTGCCTGGCCGCCGTGCCACCGCTCTCGGGCTACTGGGCCAAGGGCGACATCTTGGACAACACGTGGGCTGCCCACCCTGCGTTGTGGGTGGTCGGGATCATCACTGCCTGCCTCACCGCCTACTACATGAGCCGCCTCACCGGATTGGCCTTCTTCGGCAACGACCGCTGGCGAGAGGCCGACGAACAGCCGGACCTCGACCCGATGCATACCCGTCATGCTGAAGGAGTCATCGCTGAACCACACGAATCACCGTGGATCATGACCATCCCTCTGTGGATCCTGGCCATAGGCGCTGCGTTGGCGGGCGTGCTGGCCCTCTCGGGTAGTCGATTCTCGTTGGCTCGGTGGATCGATCCCGTCTTTGGGACCACGCTCTTCGAGAGCCACCTGTCGTCCTCGACCACGCTGATCCTGGCCCTGATCGATGCTGCGGTGGCCATCGTCTTTGTGATCATCGGCCTGCGCCTGTGGATGACGCGGGCCTACCGACCTGCTCTGGAGAAGTCGTTCCTGCTCCGGTCGTGGTACATCAACGAGGTCTACGACGCGCTCATCGGCCGCCCGGCGACTCGCCTGGCCGGCTTCTTCGCCAACACGCTCGATCCCAAGGTGATCGACGGTGCCGTTCTGGGGGTGGCTGGAGCCGTCCATGGCACGGGTTCGCTTCTTCGCAAGACCCAGACCGGCTACGTGCGCAACTACGTGCTGGGCATCACCTTCGGCACTGTGGTGATCCTCCTCTTCATGCTGACCCGACTGTGGTGGGGCTGATGACGGCGACCTTTCCGTATCTGGCCGTCTTGATCGCCGTGCCCGCTGTAGGGGCAGGTGTCGTTGCCCTCATGCCGAGGGAGAAGGTTGTCCCGTGGTTCCACGAAGCGCTCGGTGTGGCCGTCGCCGTCATCACGCTCGGTGTAGCTGCAGCTGAGGCCGTCTCCTTCAACAGTGGTGTGGGTGGCTACCAGATGGTGAGCACCCATACCTGGGCGTCTGATCTGGGCATCCAATGGGCGGTGGGCATCGACGGGATCTCACTCTTCTTGGTGCTGCTGACCGCCGTGCTGTTCCCGCTGGCCATGCTGGGCGCTCGAGTACGTAGAGACTCGAAGGGGTTCATCGCGTGGCTGCTGCTCCTCGAGGCCGGGTGCATGGGGAGTTTCGTCTCGCTCGACCTGATCCTCTTCTTCCTCTTCTTCGAACTCACCCTGGTCCCCACCTACTTCCTGATCGGGGGATGGGGCTTCGCCCAGCGTGGCTACGCAGCTATCAAGTTCTTCGTCTACACGTTCGCCGGCTCGGCGTTCCTGCTCGTCGGCATCGTGGCCATCGCCTTCATCCACCGGGGCCAGACCGGGGTCTTGACCTTTGACCTCCAGCAACTGATGCACACCCACGTCTCGGGAACCGAAGGTGTTCTCCTCTTCTGCGCCTTCACGATCGCCTTTGCCATCAAGGCACCCATCTTCCCGTTCCACACGTGGCTGCCCAACACCCACTCGGACTCACCGGTGGCCGTGGCCATCTTGATGATCGGCATCATGGCCAAGATCGGCACCTACGGGATCATCCGATTCGACCTCAACTTGTTCCCCCAGGCCAGCCGCACCATGGCTCCGGTGTTGTTGACGTTGGCCGTGATCGGCATCGTCTATGGGGCGATGGTGGCGGGAGTCCAGAAGAACCTCAAGGTCTTGCTGGCCTACTCCTCGCTCGCCTCGATGGGTTTCGTCGTGCTCGGCACCTTTGCCCTCAACCCTCAGGGCTTGGCGGGCGGCGTGCTCCAGATGGCCAACCACGGCTTGATCAGCACCGCACTCTTCCTTCTCGTCGGATGGGTCTATCGACGCAGAGCGACCTGGCAGACCAGTTCGCTCAAGGGACTCCAATGGTCCGCGCCCGTGCTGGCCGGCTGTTTCACCGTGGCCATGCTGGCGTCCATCGGCGTGCCGGGGCTCAACGGGTTTGTGGGGGAGTTCCTGATCCTGCTCGGGACCTTCGTGGCGCACCGCTGGTGGGCGGTGGCGGCCACGGCCGGAGTGATCGCTGCCGCGGTGTATCTGCTGTGGGCCTATCAGCAGGTGTTCCATGGCGAGCCCACCGAAGAAGATGTGGCATCGACCCCGGACCTGCGGTGGCCCGAGCGTCTTGTTGTCGCCCCGATCATCGTCCTCATCGTCGCCCTAGGGATCTTCCCCAAGCCGGTCCTCGATCGGATCACCCCTTCGGTCAACCGCGTCGTGGTGCGCGTGGACACCGTCACCCGCACCCCGTTGTCAGCCGAGTTGCGGCGGGCCCAGGCCGCCGATGAGGCAGCCACGGCGGCAGCCACGACGCCGGCGACGGCTCTGGCCAGGGCGGAAGCCAGGAACAGTTCAGCCTCATCGGCCGTTGGCGCATCGCATCGCATCCCTGGAGGAGGTCGGTGACCACCTCGCTGATGACCACCTTGATGACGGCAGCATCGACGGCCCCGACGATCCACGTGCCTCACATTGACTATCTGAGCATCCTGCCCATGGTGATCATGCTGGGCGGTGCCTTGGTGTTGATGCTGGGTTCGTCGCTGACCAAGAAGATGGTCGGCGTCCGCGTCGGCACCGTGGTGGCGGCCACGGTCGCCATCGCCGCACTGGGTGCTGCACTGGTCCAGTGGCACCAGGTGGCCAACCACGGTCCGTCGGTCACCATCGCCGGGGCGATCGCTTTCGATGGGTTCGACGTCTTCATCCAGATCGTCGTGTCGATCGCCGTTCTGCTCAGTGCCCTGATCGGCGACGGCTATCTGACGCGGGAGAACATCGAGGGACCCGAGTATCACGTACTGGCCATGGTGTCGGCATCGGGCGCCATGATGATGGGAGCGGCAAACGACCTCATCGTTGTCTTCCTCGGTCTCGAGATCCTGTCCATCGCGCTCTACGTGCTGGCTGCCTTCAATCACAAGCGGGCCGAGTCGGGAGAGGCAGCGCTCAAGTACTTCGTGCTGGGTAGCTTCTCGTCAGCCGTGTTCCTCTTCGGCATCGCCCTGACCTATGGCGCCACCGGGACGACCAACCTTCCCAAGATTGCCGACTACTTGGCTCTCAACGTGGTGGCATCGAACGGCGTACTCCTCGGTGGCCTGGCCTTCTTGCTGGTTGGCTTCGGCTTCAAGGTGGCAGCCGTGCCATTCCACATGTGGTCGCCTGACGTCTATCAAGGCGCTCCTTCACCCATCGCCGGGTTCATGGCATCGGTGGCCAAGGCCGGTGCCTTTGCTGCCCTGCTGCGCGTCTTTGTGACGTCGTTCCCCACCGCCCGGGCCGACTGGCAGCCCATCATCTGGGTCTTGGCCGTGCTCAGCCTGATCCTCGGTGCCGTGGTCGCCCTCAACCAGCGTGATCTCAAGCGGATGATGGCGTACTCGTCGATCAACCACGTCGGCTTCATCTTGTTGGGTGTCGAGGTCTGTTCGGCCCGGGGCGTGGCTGCCTCGCTGTACTACCTCTTCGCCTATCTCTTCTTGTCGTTGGGTTCGTTCGCTGTCATCTCGGTGGTGGCGGGACCAGGCGACAGCGCAACAGATATCAGCGACTACCGGGGCTTGGCCCAACGCCAGCCGCTGCTGGCTCTGGCCTTTGGTGTGCTGCTCCTCGGCCAAGCGGGCGCCCCGTTCACCACGGGGTTCTTGGCCAAGTTGGGCGTCATCGAGGCGGCCGAATCGACGCAGAGCTACGTCTTGGCCACGGTGGCCATGGCCACGGCGGCGGTGGCCGCCTTCTTCTACCTCCGGGTGGCCGTCACCATGTTCTCGCCTGTCGGCCGGTCAGGAGCCGTGCCCACCTCGGAAGATGCCAGCCAGCAAGACGCCAGCCAGCCGGTGCCCATCCCGTCACCCGATGCATCGTCGGGTGACGGCATTGCCAGCCTTGAGGTCCTGACCGATGCCCCGCCGGAGGCCGACGTGATCGAACGAGGTATCCAGCCCGTGCCACCGCTCACGGCCACAGCTATTGGCCTGTGCGTAGCCGTGACCGTGGTCTTCGGCATCATTCCGGGTCCTCTCCTCGACTTCGCCCAGCAAGCCACACTGCTCATCGTCGGGGGCTGACCCCGCCGGAACCACTGGGGAGTTAGTCAGGGATTCCACCCGAGTGGCCACTGGCCCAAGTTGGCTGGTCCCGAGACCTGTGTCCGTGGGCACCTGAGAGTTCGCCGGTAGAGTTCGAAAATGGCGCAACGTGCAGCGCTCCGTGACCCAAGGAGAACTGATGACCCAGGCACAATCGCCTGACCAGCCAGAAGCAAAGGGCCACGCTGCTGGTTCCTCGGGAGCCAAAGCCAAGGCTTCCGATGCGGCTCAGACCATCCGTCTTGTGGTGGCAGCGATTGGTCTGATTCTTCTGATTGCCTTCGCCGTGGCCAACTCGGATTCGGTCAAGGTCAGCTTCGTGTTCCTCTCGGCCAATGTCAGCCTTATCTGGGTGATCGTGATCTCCGCGGTGCTCGGTGGCGTTGTGGACCGACTCATGATCTTGGTCAGCCATCGTCGCAAGGCGCGGCGCTGACCTCTTCCTCTGTTGTGGGGCCTCACCGGATGCCATGATGGCCCGATGCCCAGACTGACCATCGAAGAACGCAGCGCATACGGACGGCAAGCCCGCCAACTGGTTCCTCGGTCCAGCCACGGCGCATGGTCTGTTCCCGACGACCGGACGGATCCGCTCGACATCCTGGCCCTCCAGGCCACCACCCGGGTGCCCGAGCTGGTGCCGATCCGCTATGGCCGTATGTCGGCTTCGCCCTTTGCCTTTTTTCGCGGGGCGGCCGCGGTCATGGCTGCCGACCTGGCCGGTGAGCCTCATTCACATCTGAACTGCCAACTGTGCGGTGATGCTCATCTCGTCAACTTCGGGGGCTTCGCCTCACCCGAACGGGACATGCTTTTCGACGTCAACGACTTCGACGAGACCCTGCCCGGCCCCTTCGAGTGGGACGTCAAACGTCTGGCCGCCAGCTTCGAAATTGCCGGACGTGCGCGAGGGGATTCTCCCGAGCGGTGTGGCGAACTGGTGGCGTTCATGTCGGCCAGCTATCGCCAGGGGATGGAGGAGTTCGCCGCCATGGGCAACCTCGATCTTTGGTATCAGCGTCTCGACGTCAACGAACTGGTGACCCGGTGGGGGGCTGACGCCGGCCCGGAGGCCATGACGGGGATGGCCAAGGTCATCGAGAAGGCTCGGGGCAAGGACAGCCTGAAGGCGTTGACCAAACTCACCGAGCGGGTCGACGGCACACTGCGCTTCGTGGCCGACCCACCCTTGCTCGTGCCGGCCGCCGACGTCTTCGCCGACGAGGATCAGGACGACGTGGCGGGTCGATTGGCCGGCGCCTTGGCCAGGTATAGCAAGACGCTCATCGGTGACCGACGCCGTCTCTTCGATCGCTATGAGTTCGTGGATCTTGCTCGTAAGGTCGTGGGTGTCGGCTCGGTGGGCACCCGGTGCTGGGTGGCTTTGTTCATCGGGCGTGACGAGCGCGACCCGCTGATGCTCCAGATCAAGGAGGCAGAACGCTCCGTGCTCGCACCCTTCTTGGCGCCCAGTGCCTACAGCAACCAGGGTCATCGGGTGGTGGCCGGTCAGCGCCTCATGCAGAGCGCAAGTGACATCTTCTTGGGATGGGAGACCCTGGCATCTCCTGATGGCTCTTCTCGGGACTTCTACTTCCGACAGCTTTGGGATGCCAAGCTCTCGCCGGATCCCGAGACCATGATCCCGAGGTCACTGTCCATCTACGCCAAGATGTGCGGGTGGACGCTTGCTCGGGCGCATGCCCGATCGGGAGATGCCATCGCCATGACGGCCTACCTGGGGACGAGCGACAAGTTCGACCAAGCCATGTGCCGCTTCGCCAAAACCTATGCCGATCAGAACGAGCGGGACTATGAGGCCCTCACCCGGGCCATCCGCCTGAACAAGGTGCACGCCATCGTCGGCCTCTGACGCAGAGAGCGCATCATGGGGCGCATGACTCGGACCGGCAGTCCTTGGCCACCTGCACCATCGAACCCCAGAGTGCAGAGCCCCATCATTCAGAACGAGGACCACGAGACCTAGTCTCGTCAGATCAGCCCCTGTTCCATCAGATCAGCCTGTGTTTCGTCAGATCAGTCTGTGTTTCATCAAGTCAATCTCTGCCAGGAGGATCACGTGCCACTCCATTCCCACCGCCCCGACGGAGACAACGATCTCGATTCGGTCTTCGCAGGCACCGATCTTCGAACCCATCTGCCGTCGGATCATTTCCCGTCGGGTGAGATGCGCAAAGCGGACGCCTATCAGGCCATCGCCGACGAGCTGATGCTCGATGGCAACGCTCGCCAGAACCTGGCCACCTTCTGCCAGACGTGGGAGGAGGACGAGATCCACCGGCTGATGGACCTGTCCATCGACAAGAACCTGATCGACAAAGACGAGTACCCGCAGACGGCCGAACTCGAACGTCGATGCGTGCAGATGTTGGCTGAACTATGGAACGCACCTTCGGGTGGAGGCGCAGTGGGCTGCTCGGCCATCGGTTCCTCGGAGGCCTGCATGCTCGGGGGTATGGCGGCCAAGTGGCGCTGGCGAGCCCGGCGCCAGGCCGAAGGAAAGTCGACGGATCGCCCCAACATGGTGTGTGGACCGGTGCAGGTGGTGTGGCACAAGTTCGCCCGGTACTGGGATGTGGAGATTCGAGAGGTCCCGATGAGGCCCGGGCACTACGGCATGGGTGTCGACGACATGCTGGCCCGGGTGGACGAGAACACCATCATGGTGGTGCCCACCTTTGGCGTGACCTACACGGGTGCCTATGAGTCGGTGGTCGAGTTGGCCGCCGGCCTCGATGACCTCGAAGCTCGCACCGGCCTCGACGTTGACATCCATGTGGACGGAGCCTCGGGGGCGTTTCTGGCCCCGTTCTGTGCGCCTGAGGTGGTCTGGGACTTCCGACTTCCCCGGGTGAAGTCGATCTCCACTTCGGGCCACAAGTTCGGACTCGCCCCGCTCGGCACGGGCTGGGTCCTCTGGCGACATGCCGACGACCTGCCTGACGACCTGGTTTTTCATGTGAGCTATCTCGGTGGTGACATGCCGGTCTTCCAGATCAACTTCTCCCGTCCGGCCGGCCAGATCGTGGCGCAGTACTACAACTTCATTCGCCTCGGCCGGGACGGTTATCGAGATGTGCACGGCGCCTGCTACGAGACCGGCGCCTATCTGGCCGAGCAGGTGCCCCTGCTTGGACCGTTCGAACTGCTGTGCTCGGCCGACCCGTCCACGGGGATTCCAGCAGTCACCTGGCGCATTCGAGAAGGAGAGAATCCGAACTACAGCCTCTATGACCTGGCTGATCGCCTACGGGTCAAAGGCTGGCAGGTTCCGGCCTACCCGCTCACCGGTGATGCATCACACATCGATGTCCAGCGTGTGCTGGTTCGCCAAGGAGTCAGTCGAGACCTTGCCGAGTTGCTGCTTCGTGACATGGCCGAGGCCATCGCTCACTTCACCCGCCATCCTCAGACGGTTCCCATGTCTAAGGAAGAAGCGGGTGGATTCAGCCACCTCTAGTTGGCACGGTGGCTTTCAGGATGTTGTGGGCTTGAGTCACCACGAGTGAGGGAGCAGGCGTGAGCCTGCAACCACGACCGTCAGCCTGCCCGGACTAGCGCGCCCGGAACGGCACGCGCAGAACGGCACGCGCAGAACGGCACGCGCAGAACAGCGCGCGGGGAACGAACGGGGTGCAGCCAGCCAATTGCCGCAGGCCGGGTGCGGCGCGCCGATGCAGTTCGGTCGGACACTGAACCATTCGATGCTGCTTGGGGTTTCTCGGATGGTCAGTTGGTGATTGCCGGTAGCGACCAGTCGGCCCGCAGGGGTCGGTTGGTCACCAGACGGGGTCGACCCACCTTGGCGGGTCGATCGGTGGTCCACGGT